>CBHCMF010000357.1:0-2374 GCA_965974465.1 uncultured Noviherbaspirillum sp. | reverse complement strand
CCACCCAGATCGCGCGCTACGTCAGACCGGGCAATCCGCTCCCCGGCTGGCACTCTCCGGTGCAGGCGTGGGCGCAGACACAGGGACAACTCGCCTGGTACCGCGCCATGGAAGAGGCCGGCCAGTTGGTTCAGATCACCGATCTTGCCGGCCAAGGCATCACTCAACAGGCGCTGCGATTTCTCATTGGTGTCGCTGACATCGACGCCGTACTCTTCTTTGAACGCGCGCTCGAATTTACCGACAAGATGCTTGACATCGAATTCGATCGCTTCGAATTCGGAATCGCGCTTGATCTTCTCGTCGAACACTGACTGCGGCAGCAGCCCGCCCGCAGAGAGCTGGCGCTTCAGCCATTTCCTCGATTTGTCCCAGGCGGTGATGTGCTCTTCGCGGATGCGCTTGTTCTGCTCGCGGTAGGCGCTGACTGCTTTGTTTGCCGACTTCTTGAAGTCTTTCGACTTGAGCCAGTCCGGCATGCGGTTGACGTTGCCGAGGATGCTTTCTGCGCCGTCGTTATCCGGCGCGGAAGATTCATTCGATGAAAGAACTCTGGTTAAAGGGGTGCCTGAAACGATAAGTATTGACGTTCCATTCTCGTCATCCATCTCAACGGCCTGATATCCCAGCTCCTTAGCCACGACTCCGCGAATGCGCTGCGCTTCCCACGAAGCTTCACCAACCGTTCCCTCTTTGAAAATCCGCATAAGATCGTCTTCATCAACCTTATGTGACTTATCATCAATAACCGCCTCCCACGCAATATCAACATCATCATCCGAAAGCCAATGCATGGCTTTTTTCAGGGCTGCCTTCGTGGTTTCATATTCGATGTGATAGTCGAAATCGCGCTGTCTGAGAACCTTTTCCTGAGGAATGTCTGCAAAATACTTGGCGCCAGTGCCGTAATTACCCCATCCACCTTCTAGCGCAAACATGCCACCAAAGACACCGCCAGATGGAACTGATTGGAAATATCCACCCTTTATAGGATCTGAGCCAGCATGATAAAGGCGAACGAATCCATCCCGTACTTCTGGGATATTTTCTTTGTAGACGACGCCCGGAGTTCTATCGCCGGCAGAGCGCCCGCCTTGAGATTTGCCGGCGACATCATCGCTGGCCGCCATGGTGGTAATTCTATCATCGCGAGAAACGCGGCTGACGCTACCAACCACTCCGCCCGCATCGCCGGCCTGATCCTTGTTCTCCGTCATCAGCCCGCGCCCATAGCGCAGCGCCTGGTCCAGCGCATCGGCGTTCTTGGTCGGCAGGCCCAGCGCACGGCGCACCATATCAACAAACCAGTCCCAAGCATTGGCGAACTTCGAGCCTTCCGGCATCTTGGTAATCGATCGCAATACGTCCTGGAACTCTGGATTGGACAGCGCTTCTGCAGTGAACTCGTCCAGGTTGCTCATGCCGTACGCGTCGCCGGCCTGGCCGGATTTCTTCACATGCGCATAGAGCTGCTTCATGTTGAGTGCGGCCTGCCCACCCTTGCGCAATGCCTTGAACGTACCAGCATGGATAAACTCATGCAGTGCATTGCGCTCGGCCTCCTGCGGCATGAACAGCATCACGGTGTCGGTTTTCGGGCTGTAGGCCGCGCTAAAGACATAGCCTTTCTGCGCGCTGCCGATGGCAAAACGCTTGCCGGCAGCGGTTTCCTGGATCACCTTCGGATTGATGCCGACATCAAGCAGCGCCTGCGCCATCTCCCGGTTCAGCGCGTTATCGGATTCCGTTGCGATGCGGGTCAGGATGTCCTGCGCGGATTTGCCAGCGCCGATGTCGTCATACAGGGATTGGTCGAAGGGGGCGATTGCTGGTGATGTAGACTGCTTGCCGAGGATGCTCGGGTCGTTCGGGTCGAAGTTGCCACGGTTGCCGGTGGCGGATTTGATCTGCTCCGGCTCAAAAACAACATACAAATCACCAACCACATCCATTCCAGCAGGCACTTTCCCGCGCCGTTGCATCATTTCGGCAAAACCACCTGGATCATTAACGTTTCGAATGATGACGCCGTCGCGCCCTTCCTCCTTGGCTTGCTGGATCGCGTCGTCCGTCTTTGCGCCTACCTCATTACCGAAGTAGTCGCCCTTCCAGTCGATCACCTTCGGATTTTGCATGGAAAGGTAGACAGGATATACACCAGACTTTTGCCTTCCATCAGGTAGGTTGGTATCCATCCCAGAATACGTGAGAGCCATTTCCCGACTGTCAGTGAAAACAAAGCCAGCGGAACGAGAATGCTGATGATGCTGAAATTCTGTGAACCCGCCGCGCGTTGTGCCGTGATACACCACCAGCGGATTGCCGTCCGCATCGACCACCTTGGAATCGCCAAACCATTTCTTAAATGCTTCGG
>CBHCMF010000356.1:0-2424 GCA_965974465.1 uncultured Noviherbaspirillum sp. | reverse complement strand
GAGCATTTGCAACGCCGCAATCGCCTTCGAGCGACCGGCAGAAGCCGAAAATTGGCGTGTGATGGACCACTAGGCAGCGCCGGCCTACTTTAAAAAGCGGCCAACTCTTGCCTCCAAGAGTTGCACAAGTTCCGGTTGCATGTATTCGTATTCATCGGGGATATCGAGACAAATGACACGCTTTCCATCGAGGTAACGCTTGTATTTCGTCGAAAGCTTCTTTCGATGCGCCTTTTCCATCACAAAGATGACATCTGCCCACTTGATCTGTTCAGGTGAAAGCACAAGCTCCGCATCAGCACCGAGCCCTGCGGAATCGGTCTCTATACCGGACCATGTCGAAAACACCTGCTCAGCGGTCGGGCTCCTTAGACGATTATGCGTGCAAAGAAACAGGACTTTCTTCATTTGGTTGCGGCACACTTCCCCGAATCAGTCGTCAGCGCCTTTCTCGTACCCCACATCCCGATTGCCAGCATCAAGCATGGGATCCATACCCACCTCGCTTCCGACATCAACACCTCAAGTCCACGGGGGGACAGAAAACGCGACAAGCCGATGGGTGACACTTGGATCGGATGCGCCGGCGCAAAGAACCGGGTTGATGAGAATGGCCACAGCAATGCCACACCGTGCCCCCCATTGGTTAAGCAATCGAGTATTCCGTGCGAGGCGATCGACAAAAACAGAAAGGCGAAGACTGTCCTGGCGCGAACCTGGAAATATCGCCATGCAGCGGCAGCAATCAGAGCAGCGACTGCCGCAAAGAGTAATGAATGACTAAAGCCGCGGTGGCCAAGGTCGGATGCGTATGCGATACCAAGCCGGAATCCGACAACGTCAAGATCGGGAAGCATTGCGCCGAGCATTCCTGCGACAAGCAAACGTCTCGGAATAGTCTGGCGGCCCAAACCGGCACCGACTGCCAGAGGTAGCGCCATGTGGGTCAAAATCGTTGGCATAGATAGGTATGGAATAGATTTTCAGTGCCCGAGATTGACAGCATTCTTCAATGGGAGAACGCTTGCCTAACCTCGAACGGAGAAGCACATTGCGCTGTGCAATAAGCGCTTTCTGCCAAGCTTTTTTACAAGTGGCGAACCGCGATATTAAAGCAAGTCACCTGCTGCAGACCATCCTATCTTGCAATTTCCCCAAGTCCCAACGACGAGCAGATATCTCGCCGCTCGGTTGCATGTTTGGCAATTCTTCGTTATCGTCTCCAACTTCATCTGCATCAAAACCGCAACGCTCATGTTCAGCAAAAAGCTCTTGCCGCTTCTCTCTGTTCTACTTTTCTCGCCCCAGCTTTGGGCAGCATCGCAGTTCTGGGGAAAACCTTGGGGAGACGCAGACCACACATTTCAATCAAGCGGCGATGTGTTACTGGCAAAACGCCTTGATGCGCCGCCCAACGACCTGACCACACTTTTCCCGCGCTCTGCCTATCATGTTTTTTCCATCGACCTAGACCAGGATGGCACTTCGGATTTCATCGTTGAAAGCCGAACGAAAAAGCAAACCTGCTTTGTGAAATCTGACTTATCGATCAAAAGATGTGAGTCGCTGAACCATGCATTGAGAGATGGTTTCGCCTATGAGTTTTTCATCTCACGAGGGCGTGGACAGATGCTCATGTTGCTTGACCTGTCCGGTAGCGAGGATGACAGCGACTATGCGCTAAAAACGTTTGATCCAAAAACCTGGAAACTGAAAAAGATCACGGAGATCTACCCGCTGATTGAGTCCGACCGCCGGGACAAAAAAGGCATTTATTACGGATATCCATGGGATATCGGCAGCCTCCCGACAAAAAGCGTCGACGGCGAAACGGCTATTCGCGTAACGTTCGATCACAACATCGACGAGGAACCCTTCATGGGGAGTTCCTCACACGACACCACGAAAGGGCCGGCTATCCTGTTCAAGGGCAAAGCCACACAAGGAGGACCGCGTGGCGACTATGACCAATTACGAAACCAGCTGGATTTCCTTCCTCTTACACGCGTCATTCAAGCAGCACTGGCAGGACCTTTATTGACTAAAAGCGGCATCAAGATCTACCCCAAGTATGACGGCCATGGCGAAGCATGGAGCCTCTCAATGAGGACGCAACCTCATAATGGACCAAGTGAGAAAATCATTGCCGATCTCACCGTCGGCACACGCGGCTGCAGCGGTTCGTTCACGGGCGTAGGTACGATTCAAGGCAATGTCGCGCGGCTAAGATCAAAAGACAGTGACGGTAGCGATCAATGCGAAGTAACGCTATCGTTCCAAGACGGCGGCGCAAAAGTCAACGTGCATGAGACTAATTGTCTTCACCGGCATGGACGCAGTTGTGAATTTTCTGGAACGCTGACAAAGAACTAGAGCGGTTTGATTGTGCGTGAAAGGGAGGTCAGGTCGGGCCGAGAAGCGCAA
>CBHCMF010000355.1:0-2428 GCA_965974465.1 uncultured Noviherbaspirillum sp. | reverse complement strand
GTGAGCATCGCAGGCCCGAGATGGCCCCCTTTCACGCACAGGCAAATCGCTCTAAAACTCTAAAAGAATGGCCCGTTTGCTTACCCAGCAAACGGGCCAGAAAAGGGGAACATGCTTGACTCTGCCTCCGCAACGCATAACCGGTAATTACGCTTGCCGCCGAGTACTGACATACTGCACCAGAAGACTTAGGCGAAACTTAAGCCAGCAAAACACTTTTGCGCAAACGCAAACTATGCGCTTCGTTGTGAAGCAAGATCGAGACGCAAAGGAAACGTTATTACGATCGCCAGACCGCCAGAGTCAGACTGTCCCAGCGCAACCGTTGCCTCATGACGGTCTGCGATTGCCTTCACGATAGCCAGTCCCAGGCCACTGCCGGCCGGACTGGTGCCTGGCACACGGTAGAAGCGATCGAAAATGCGCTCGCGGTCTTGTTCGGGAATGCCGGGACCAGAGTCTTGAATCGATAGTCTGGCCACGGGGTCGTCGACCGTCAGATCAATGCGGACCCATCCATCCTCAGGAGTATAACGGACCGCATTGTCGAGCAGATTACGTACCAGCACCCGTACACTCTCCGCATCGCCGAGAATGTCGATCGGCGTACAGGTGCCGTATTCCAGACGGATATGACGAGACGTTGCCATTAGGGCAACATCGCCCATTGCCTGTTCGATGCAAGCCGGCAGAGAAATCGGCTTGCATTCAACGATTTCCGATAGCGGATCTTGCCGTGCCAGCGCAAGCAGTTGTTCCACCAAACGTGAAGCGCGGTCAACGCCGCCATGCAAGCGCGAAATTGCTTGATTGCGCGCGACTTCATCTTTTGCCCTGGCCAGGGTCTGCACCTGCAATTTCAGCGCCGTCAGCGGAGAGCGAAGTTCATGCGCGGCGTCAGCCACAAAACGCTGCTGCGACTGCAATGTATGCGCTACGCGCGCCAGCAGGGAATTTAATTCGGCGACAAGCAGCGACACTTCTTGCGGCACGCCTTTGGCAGACACGGGCGCTAGCGAATCAGCGTTGCGGTTCGCGAGGTCATGACTGATGCGATTCACCGGCGCCATCGCTGATGTCACGACCCACCAGGCGGCAGCAAATAAAAGCAATGAAACGGGAATCACCGGCCACAGCGCATGCACTGCAAGCGAGATTGCATGATCACGCCGCACGTCCAGCTTTTGCGCGACCTGAATGACACGTGTGCCCTTTTGCACACCGTAGACACGCCACTCACCGTTGTCGAGTGTCACGTTGGAATAGCCGAGCGCCCCTTGTTCCGGCAACGAGCGATAGGTACGTGACTGATACACACGCACACCGTCGTCAGTCCAGATCTGAATCACGAAATCGAAGCCGCTGGTATCGGCGCTGGTCGGTTTGTACCATTCAGCCTGCTGATAGGCACTGTCCTGCAGCGCAAGCGCCATCTGCTCCATGTGGTAGTCGAACAGCTTGTTCGCTTCCTGCATGGCAGCACGGAAGGAGGTCGCAAATTGTACGGCGGCAGCGACACCGATCGCCACGCCGAACAGCAGCAACAAGCGGATGCGCAAGGACCGCATCAGGTTTTCTCAACCATATAGCCAAGGCCGCGCACATTGACGATGAACTGTGGACCGAGCTTCTTGCGTAAGCCGTGGATATAGACTTCCACCGCATTACTTTCGACGTCGCCGGACCAGCCGTATAGGCGTTCTTCCAATTGTGCACGCGATAGGATCGCCCCCGGACGCGCGACCAATGCTTCGAGCACCGCCCATTCACGTGACGAAAGCAGCACCTGCCGTTCGGCGGCAATGACTTGCCGGGTCAGCGCGTTAACGATGACATCGCCTTTTTGGTAAACCGGTTCCACGCCGCCCTTGGCGCGCCGGATCAGTGCATGCAATCGGGCAATCAGCTCTTCCAGGTCGAAGGGTTTGATCAGATAGTCATCGGCGCCACTGTTCAATCCCTTTACCCGCTGCTCGACCGTATCGCGTGCCGTGATGACCAATACCGGCATAGAATTGCCGCGTCCGCGCAGCGTGCGCAGCACATCGATGCCATCCTTCTTCGGCAACCCCAGATCGAGCAGCATCGCCTCATAAGAATGTATGCCAAGCACGGTTTCCGCCGCCGCACCGTCGTTCACCCAATCGACGGCGATGCCTTCGCTTTCCAGCGCGATCTGGATGTTTTCGCCGATCATAAGGTCATCTTCGACCAGGAGTACCTTCATGTGCCGTTTCTGAAGAAGGCAGGAAAACCGTTTTCCTGCAGCGGGGATGTGGGATTGTAGGCGTGCCAGGATGCAAGCTGCAACCGTTGCAGTCGCTTCCCCTGAATAAAAAAGCCCGCATCGTGCAAATGCGAGCTTTTTTGTTTATTTCCTTATCCCTTGAAAGGGAGAGATAGTGCGGCTAACGGCCTCCAAACCTGC
>CBHCMF010000354.1:0-2853 GCA_965974465.1 uncultured Noviherbaspirillum sp. | reverse complement strand
ATCGCTCTAGAAATTGATTTAATCCGCGTCCCCATCCTGCGCTTGACTATCCATGAGATGGCACCTGTCAAAAGAGCGCATCAGATCCAGGCCGGGGTTCTGATCATTCACTCGTTCGCGGCCGGTAATGGGGTAATGGGTCAGTGTTATGCCTTATGCAGACAAGTTTGCCCTGCATAAGGGCCATGCCCTGACTTGCGCCAAAACACGCCTATTTCACAATCAAGCGATGCTGAATAAATTATTTTCCCTACCCGTGAACCCGCATGGTGCAGTGAGCATTCTGAAAATTAGGTACTTATTCAGCGTAATACGGCAGCACCAAAGGGCTTGTCCTGCGTTGCGTGGCCGAATACGTTTCCTGGGAGCGTTTTTCGTTTTTCTTTGTCTCATGCTTCATAAGGCAGTTACTACGCCCCATTTACAGTCATCAGGCTTTTTCCGCAACATGATTTCGTTAAGGGGGAAAAGCTATTCAATCTACATTAACCATCCTGAAAGCAACCCTCGCATCGGCCTTTATTCTGATTCCGTCGGTAATCAAGAAAAGAGGCGTTTCTAGTGTGCGCGCATTCTTTCGCTTCGCGTCGATTCTTGGTCATCTTTCCAGGCACAGGGATCTGTTTGAGGTCATTACGCATCCCCATATCATCGGACTGACGAGATGTCATCCACGGCTGGGCTATCGATACCTCGCGCCCTATCTTGCCCGCGGCTTCGACAGAAACACCCGCCTGGATATCATGGCCAACCACTACAGGTATCTGTCAAATTATGTCGGCCCAAACATACTGGCCTGCATTTATGACGAAAGCCCCGTCATATGGCAAGAATGCATCGATGGCCAATTGTTTTGCATCACACTCTCTTTCCCGAAGGAGAATGATTATGAAGGAGACCTCTGTCTGAGCTTTCAGACTGGATCCGTATCGCTTTACTCGATCGTCCTGACAATCGCCCCCGGTCGTTCCATCAATCTGCAAAGCGACCAGGTTCTCTTGATCAGCGCCATCCAAGGCGCCGTTGGAAAAATCGATTCGATCAGACATGCGACGAAAATATGCCATGGCAGCGCACCCGTCTATCTCTTGCTCACGGCAGCTGAGGCGCTTGCGCTTTCTCTTGATATCGATACGATTGTCGGCATGAGCGCCAGCCAGCAAATCGCCAGGATAAACAATACCGGCTGCCACCGCTTCTTTGATTATGACGGATTCTGGATGGAGTTCACCGGGGCCATGACTATTAGAGATTTTTACCCCACGCCCGTGCCTTTTCCGGAAAAGCCGTTAGCTGCCTTTAAATCCAACCGGCGCAGCCGCACTCTGCGTAGACGCTGCCTCAAGAATCAGATCTTTCACCAGACACAAACATGGATAAGAAACAATTTTTTGAAGGCCCCGGAACAGGGCGTTGGTGAGCACTGCTAACTTAGAGCGATTTACCTGTGCGTGAAAGGGAGGCCATCTTGGGCCTGCGATGCTCACCGTAGCTCACGTACGGTTGCGCTGCTCGGCCCGACCTCACCTCCCTTTCACGCACAATCAAACCGCTCTAAGTTTCTCCCCAAGTTGAAATTTTAAGCAGGTGCAATACTTTTAGTTCCCTGCTGAATTTAACTTGGTATTGCGAAAAAGTTGACGTTGCGAAAATCCTGTCAACGGGGCTGTGGCGTTGTGGGCAGGTTTGGGGGCAGTGGAACAGAAGCTTCAGTTAATTCCTGAAGTCGTATAGAAGTTAAAGTGTTGTAAGTATTGGCAAATCGCTCCAAGTGGCCATCAAGGAGGTGTATGGAACGAGGACGCTGTGCATGAATATCGAGCTCCCGCCATAAACGGTTGCATACAGCGCGACCTTGGGGTGGTGCGCTGTGCTTTCAACCAATTTACCTAGCTTGGTGCGGCATCGCATGACTAGCCAATAGTCGCCCGAATGCATCGGCAGTCAGTGGATGGCTAAAGTAATTCCCTTGGATTTCGTCGCATTGTTCATGGCGCAAAAAATCGAGCTGATCTTGGTTTTCGACGCCTTCGGCAATGACTTTCAATTTCAAGGCGTGCGCCAAAGTGATGATAGAGGTGGTGATCGCGGCCTTTTCCGGATTTGCCGTGATATCCCGCACAAACGATTGATCGATTTTCAGCTTATCGATGGGAAAGCGCTGCAAGCAGCTTAAGCCGGAGTAGCCGGTGCCAAAATCATCAAGCGAGAGTTTCAGGCCCAGGCTATGAAGCTCGCGCATGATGGCTACGGCTTCATCAGGGTCGCCCATCAGCATGCTTTCGGTGACTTCGACTTCCAGGTAATGCGGTTCGATTCCAGTTTTCTGCAAAATGCCAGCGATAAGGGGTACAAGGTTCTTCTGACGAAATTGCCGCGCGGAGAAATTGACGGCGATTCGCATGGGCGACAAGCCGACGCTTTGCCAAGCTTTGATTTGGGCGCAGACGATTTCCAAGGTCCAGGTTCCGATTGGAATGATCAATCCGGTTTCTTCAGCCAGAGGAATAAATAAGGTGGGCAAGACCAAGCCTGACTCAGGACGTTGCCAGCGTATCAACGCTTCCGCGCCGGCAAGCTGCCCCGTAGCGAGATTCAGCTTCGGTTGATAGTAGACCAGAAATTCCTCTCTCTGGAGGGCATGCCGCAGACGGGTTTCCAATTTAACGTACTCCATTGCCCTTTCATGCATTTCCTGGGCATAGAATTGGAACCCGTTACGCCCCATGGCTTTGGCACGGTACATCGCGATATCGGCATTTTTCAACAGGCTGTCACCATCGTTGCCGTCCTTGGGGTAGAGACTGATGCCGATGCTGGCGGTAACGTAGAGTTCGTGTTCCTGATACATCA
>CBHCMF010000353.1:0-2853 GCA_965974465.1 uncultured Noviherbaspirillum sp. | reverse complement strand
TCCACATCCGCGGCCGTGGCGTCCGGCGCTACGCTGATCCACGCTAAGTGGCTGATCAGCGTAGCGCCGACTTCCGTCACCGTGAACGGCGTAGCGATCCCAGTAAGCAGCTCTGGATGGCCCAGCTCCCAGTATTGGGACATTCGGAATTGGGGGCCTGACTTGACGCCCTACGAAAATTATTTCCATCCCGATGCTGGCCTTGTCGAATACTTGGAAAGTGGACGATCTTGCGGCTTCCTCTACAGCGAAAATGACGGTTCAACAACTGCTGTCCTATCAGGTTGCTGATTGCTATGCGCGTCGCGAGGTTTGCTAACGACTTTTGGCGCTCCGGCCCTGTGGCGGGTAGTCGTTCGGGGAGGAATAATCGGTGGATGGGATAAAAGAGGCATTGCTGCACTTGCAGGAAATGGCGGCACGCATCACTGTCCTGCCAAACGTCCGCCGGCCTCGCAACAACTCAGCCAGATCGTCAATCATTCAATGCGGCTTTTGCCGCTTCTTCCGGAGACAATCCGTCATAAAACATATCGGTGAACCACTCGACCTGTTCCTCAATATGCTCTTGCGCCTGGCTCTGCGTAGCACCACCGGCAACAAGATATCCTTCCACCTCGGTACACCACTGAATCAACGCGGCTGTTTCCGGATCGAGCTTTTCTTTCTTGGTCATCAAAGTTTCCTGTCTCTTGGTGATGTTTGCGGTCATGTGCCGGCGGGGCATTGAAAAACGACATCCACGGCACGAACCAGCGCACAGGTCATACTAGCGCCGTCGTCCTGATCACCGTCACCCGGCTAATGAGGAAATTACCGTCCACAACGCTGCGATGCGGAACTCCGACCACGTTGAATCCCGGACCACCGTCGTCAAACCAACGCTGTGCAATCGGGTCAAATTCCTGTGGTTTCAGGCGAAGCATCTGAGCAGAAATAACAAACTGCGCACCTTCTTTTTGCCTTCTAACTAAATCGTCAACGGTAGACATGCAAATCCTTTTCGCCGTATGGCCGACAATGATAAGGCAGTTTGTTAGATGCGTGAGAATAGAACGCTAAGTCACTGCTGGTGGAACTTGCGCTTCCTGTTCTTTTGAGATTTGCAAAGACGTTTCTGGAAACACGGCTCGCGACGAGCGAGACTACGCGTAGCATGTCGACTACACGCATATCAATCCGCTCATGGGTTGCGAAAGCGGTGGGTGAATGGCCGTACTCGTCGTTTCATCGGTTTATTGCGACGGGTATTTATCTGCAGGATTGGACGGGGGGCATGGCGCAGGCGACCGGGGAAGAGAGGGGTAATCAACGGCACGCATGCGGCAAAAGGCGTCCGCGCTTTTCTGCCCTACCGCATTGATTGGAGATTGTGGCGAAGGACGGGTGTCGGCCCACGAGCGGTCACTTACGACAATTGCCGTGGCGGACGATCACGTGGGGGCGCTACCTTAAGGAACGCCACTTGCTTAAAAAATCGGGCAGTCTTTATGGTTTGAGCCATGGACTTCTTATCATCCGTAGGAGAACGGAAATGGTCAGCAAGAACACAATTTGTCTCTGGTTCAACGGCACAGCAGTAGAAGCCGCGCAGTTCTACGCCGAGACGTTTCCGGACAGCATGGTGGGAACGATACATCGTGCGCCCGGCGACTATCCCGCTGGTAAGCAGGGCGACGTCTTGATGGTCGAGTTCACCGTGATTGGCATTCCTTGTATCGGCCTGAACGGTGGCCCGGCGTTCAAGCACAACGAGGCTTTCTCCTTCCAGGTTGCGACCGACGACCAAGCCGAAACCGACCGCTTGTGGAATGCAATTGTCAGAAACGGCGGCCAGGAAAGCGCATGCGGCTGGTGCAAGGACAAGTGGGGCCTGTCGTGGCAAATCACGCCACGCGCCCTCACTGCCGCGATCGCCGATCCTGATCGCGCGGCGGCCAAACGCGCTTTCGAAGCGATGATGCATATGGGAAAGATTGACATCGCTGCGATCGAAGCGGCCCGGCGCGGTTGACGCTCCCGTAGTGGAAAGCAAAGTTGGAGCGCCAGCACAAGCTGGCAAGAGATAGTCGATGCAAGTTCGATACAGGAAAGAACTTGCAAATCATCCTGTCCCCGAGTCATACGGAATGCGTCGTGAGGCGCAGGTCGGCGCAGTCCTATCTCAGTGATTTTGTCAGCACCACACGTGAAAGCTGCTATTTGAATTTGCGTAACGTTGAGCTGCTTTGACATGCCTTGAGAACGGAGCTGACCTTCAGTACTCTCATTTCCCCGCACATATATGTGTACATAAAGACAATACTCCAATAATATAACGATATTGCAAAAAAATAATCTGTATTGTTATTCATCAAATCACTGCGCTTTTCCACTGATGCGCAGAGATGCCCGGAGCCCTCATGGTTGCTGAACTGATGTCCCCCTTTGTCCAATCCAACCGGCTACTGAAACTCACGCTCGCGCCCGGTTCCGGCATCGATGAAAACATCCTCTTGCCGTACGAACTCACCGGCACCGAAGGCATTTCCGAAGGCGTGCACTACACGCTCACTTGCCTATCCACCGACGCCTTCTTAGAACTCAAGCAATTCATCGGCGTCCCGGTCCAAATCACGCTACTCACAGATGACGGCAGCGAACGCGCATTGTGCGGCATCGTCACCCGTGCCGAGCAACAAGGAACAAATGGTGGGTTTTCCCGGATTGCGCTCACTCTCGAAGACCCGTTCGCTATCTTGCAAAAGCGCATCAACAGCCGCGTCTTCCAAGACCTGACCGTGCGCGAATTCACGGACATCGTGCTGCAAGAACACCGCCAGCAAAACAGCGTATTGACTGAATGCTTCGATG
>CBHCMF010000352.1:0-2869 GCA_965974465.1 uncultured Noviherbaspirillum sp. | reverse complement strand
AAGAGCCATTGCAGTATGGATGCCCGTTCCCGCACTCGTTCCGCTGCACTTTTAATGACCTTGAAAGGACTGCCCCCTGCCGAACAAAGCCATGCGACAGAACTATTTTTTTGTCCCGTACAAAGTTGCCGCATACAAGAAATTTCTTTGGAACGATTTTTCTTTGAAAAACACTCACTTGGATATAAGTGAAAAACGGAGAAATTTATGGTTAGGCCAATTACATCCATGCCACCTTCAAACTTTTATAAAAAAGACCTTAAGGCAACGCTGAATAAGCCCCTATTTTTTAGAAGCCAACCCATTGGGACGATGTGAATTAGCATCGAGTAGAGGTATTCAACGATTTTCATTGCCCTTTCGGGCTCTTCAAGTGGGCATTGGCGCCCACTTCGCCCATTATGGGCGTACCTGTGCCACTAATCGGCGACGAGCCAGGTAAATATTAGCCAGGGCCAATGCCGTGAAGGCGCGGCAGGCATTCTTGGCCAAACCGCGGTAACGCACCTTCGTAAAGCCCCACAACCTCTTGACCACCGCAAACACATGCTCGACTCGCGCACGGATTCTGGACTTGGTGCGATTCTTCGCACGCTTGGCCTCGTCGACTTCGCCATCCTTGCGCTGGCGCACACGCTCGTTGGTGAAGTCTTTCGCCCAAGGGGCCTTGCTACGGATCAGCGCCTTCTGGCTCGCATAGGCGTTATCTCCGTATACCCGCTTTTCCCGCCCATGCAAAAGATGTGGCAGCGCATGCTTGTCATGCACGTTGGCTGGTGTGACCGTCGCACTGTGCGCCAGTCCACTTTGGCTATCGACCCCGATATGCAGCTTCATGCCGAAATACCACTGCTGTCCCTTTTTGGTCTGGTGCATCTCGGGATCGCGTTGCTTGTCCTGGTTTTTGGTCGAACTAGGCGCATGGATGATCGTGGCATCCGCGATGGTGCCCGTCTTGACGCTCATCCCCTTGTCTTGCAAGACCCGTCCCACTTCCGCAAACAGGCGCGCTCCCAACTCATTCTCTTCCAGCAAGCGGCGAAACTTGAGCAAGGTGGTCGCATCCGGCACGGCTTCGCACCCCAGATCGATCCCGGCAAAGCGACGCAGGCTAAGGCTGTCGTATAACGCCTCTTCACAGGCAAAGTCTGCCAGATTGAACCAGTGCTGAATGAAATGAATCCGCAGCATCCGCTCCAGCCCGATGGGCGGCCTTCCCTTGCCGCGCTTGGGATAGTAAGGCTCTACCACGGCGCACAGCTCGGCCCAGGGAATAATGCGCTCCATCGTCGCCAGAAATTCGTCGCGCCGGGTTGGTTTGCGGTATTGCTCGAATCCTTGGTCTGCGGCCATCGCCAGGGTCTGTTGCTTCATCTCTTCCATCAACACTGTTGTCTACCTATCCCATAACGCTAGACGCAGCTTTTCGTTTACTTATTCAGCGTTGCCTTAGCTGTAAGCCAGGAAAAAATGGCATGGCTTGCGCAATACACGCATGCCGCGATGTCACAACTGCTGATGCCGAAATTGGCACCCGAGACGCAAATCATGCTGACGTCACGCGAGAAGGAAGTATTGTGTTGGACTGCGGAAGGCAAGACGGCTTATGAAATCGCACAGATCCTCGACGTTTCCGAACGCACCGTCAATTTCCATATTAACAATGCAATTACCAAGCTGGGAACGTCCAACAAGACACAGGCAGCGGTAAAAGCGACGGCGTTAGGAATGCTTTACTAAGGGGCTGTGCGGGAGCAAGTTATACAGCCAGCAAAATTGTGCAACTTATTTCTGCGTAGCCCCTAGAGCGGTCTGCGGATTTGTGTAAAGGAGCCAAGGTCGGGCCGAGGCGGATATGTACGAGATGTACATTGAGCACCACAGGCCCGAGATTGGCCCCTTACACTGATCCGCAAACCGCTCTAGAGTGGTTTGCGGGTCTCTGACTGACATAGATCCCCTGCCCTTGCGTCGGCAAGGTAGTTATTTTTGACGCGAACATAGTGTTCGGCGGAATAGCGAAGATAAGCTAACTCGGATGCAGTCAAAGGGCGCACCTTTTCAACAGGCCTCCCAACATACAGAAAACCGCTTTCCAGCAATTTGCCACGCGGCACAAGGCTGCCTGCACCGATCATTACCTTGCTGGAAACGATCACATCATCCATCACGATGGACCCCATACCGATCAAGCACTCATCACCGATTTCGCAGCCATGCAAGATGGCTGAGTGCCCGATAGTGACGTAGTCGCCAATGATCAACGGCGAGCCAAGCGGTTTCTTCTCTGTTTTATGCGAGACATGGCACATCACGAGGTCCTGGATGTTGGAACAACGTCCAACGACGATGTGATTTACATCTCCACGCAAAACAGCGTTACACCACACTGACGAATCGTCGCCAAGCTGAACATCGCCGATAATTTGCGCAGACTCATGAAGGTAGATTCTTTCGGCTAAACGTGGCGAAGAAGTCAGATAGTTGGAGATAGGCATTGTTTAGTTTGGTGAAGAAAATACGAATTGAATAGCCAAGGTTGCTATGGGAGCCTGTTTGCTAAATATCGAGCAACTCTGACACATGCGGATAATAAAAATCATGCTTTCTTGTTCCGGGAATAATCCCCCATGACATCGAATCGCCGTAGCAAAGCATATGCTTGCGATAGCTTCTTCACCTCACGGTCGTGGGCCACTCGGGGAATGATGGAAGGTCCTCGTGTGCAAGCCAAGGCACATCCTGCGAAGTCCATATATGCATCTCGGGTTTAAGACCAGGGTCATCGTCCAAGGTTGCTACTCGAACGATGACATGCGGCTGCGCAGGACGTTCTGCCACAAGGTGAGAGCCGCACACCGAGCAGAAG
>CBHCMF010000351.1:0-2887 GCA_965974465.1 uncultured Noviherbaspirillum sp. | reverse complement strand
CGGTGGTGGTCATGCGTTTTGAGGGCGAATCGACTGACGCATTGAGGCGTATTCAACACGCATTTCGCACCGCGATATTGGCTGTCAAACCCAATGCATCTTTGCCATTTTGAGAATGAAAAAAGCCGATCCAATCGCCGAATCGGGACTGTGCAATACGAAGAGGGAGGCCGATTAGCGATTTACTAACGACTTACTAACCCACATCAAAGCGTGGCAGATAAATGCCATCTATCTTCTTCACAGTTGGTTACAAATTGGCAGGACGAGCGTAAGCCGTCTTGGATGATTTTTCTCATTTGAAGAAGAGGATCAATGTTTATCGATACGCGACGAGTTGAACAGGGTACCGCTGTAGAGACAGCGGTGTGCATCATCGGCGGTGGCGTTGCAGGCATTACCCTCGCGATGGAACTGGATAAGCAGGGGATCGATGTTTGCCTTCTCGAGAGCGGAGGCTTCGCTCCCGATGATGGCACGCGTGATCTGTGCCGCGGCGAAGATGTCGGTGAGTGGCGCTACAACTTCGCTGATGGCAGCCGTAGTCGTTTCTTCGGTGGCAGCAGCAACTGCTGGGGCGGCTGGTGTCGTCCTCTCGATCCTTGGGACTTTGAGAAGCGTGACTGGGTTGATCACAGCGGTTGGCCTTTTGGGCTAAGCGATCTCACGCCTTACTATGACCGTACGCATGCCTTGCTGAAATTGGGGCCGAACAATTTCGATCCGGATTTCTGGGAGAGATCGGTCAATCGGCCAGATGTACGCCGCATACCACTCGTCACGGGTAAGGTGCGCGACACCATCTCGCAGTTCAGCCCACCAGCGCGCTTTGGCAAACTTTATCGCGAAACATTGAAGCGTTCTAAGCGTATCTCGGTTTATCTGTATGCGAATGCGACCAATATCGACACGGATCGTCCGGCGCAAAACGTATCCCGCGTGCAGGTTGCTACGTTAACTGGCAAGTACATGGAGGTCGTCGCGAAGTATTACGTGCTGGCGACAGGAGGGATCGAAAATGCGCGTCTGCTGTTGGCCTCCAACAAGGTGCAGCCTTGCGGGCTCGGCAATGGCAACGACTTGGTAGGACGATTCTTTATGGATCATCCCAGATTGCTGACGGGGAATATCTGCTTTACCGACGAATGGTCGCGCAACAAATTGTCGGACGTGAAGTATCACTACATGAACTCCGCCGTGGCCGCGCATGGAACACATATTGCACACCAGTTTGCCTTGACACCGGAGGTGCTGGAGCAGGAAGGCATTTTGAATGCTCGCGTCTGGTTCAACTCGATATTTCCGGGCGAAGGCAGTGAGGGTGCGCAAGCGCTGTTTCGTATTAAGCAAGCGCTTTTGCAAAAGGACCAGCAGGACTGGAGCCTCGGCAAGGACATCTTCACCATGGTGGCTCACCCGCTTGACACGATGGGCTACGGCTATACCCGCTTGTTTCAGCCGCGCTGGTTGATCAAGGGAGTGAAGTTTCAGCTCATCGTGGAGCCGGAACCGGATCCGAACAGCCGTGTGATGCTGTCGCCTTCGCAGAAGGATCAGCTTGGTATGAGCCGCGTGCGTGTTGATTGGCGTTTGACCTCCAAGGTTCAGCGTACCTTCGATCGTACGCTGGCACTTCTCGCGGAGGACATGCGTCGCAGTGGGGTGGCGCAGGTCGAACTTGATCCGCCGCTGGAAGGTAAAAGATGGCCTTCCGATCTGGAAGGAACCTGGCATCACATGGGCACTACGCGCATGCATGACTCGCCTGCGCACGGTGTGGTCGATCGTAACTGCAAGGTGCATGGCATGTCTAATTTGTTTGTCGCAGGCAGCTCGGTATTCCCCACTGCGGGCGCGAATTTCCCGACGATTACCTTGGCAGCCCTGGCGATCAGATTGTCCGAGCATATCGTCAAGGAAATGCGCAATGCAAGCAGCCATTTAACGATGGAAGCAGCGTAAAACGGAGTGATCACCATGACGTCTCCTAAAACTATCCTCGTCACCGGTGCAGCCGGTTACATTGGCTCGCATACGTGCGTTGAGCTGCTGTCGGCAGGCTATGCGGTGGTCGCCGTGGATAATCTCTGCAACAGCGCTATCGAGTCCTTGAAACGCGTGGAAAAAATTACAGGCCACGTGATTCCGTTCTACGATGCCGACGTGCGCGATCGGCTGGCCTTGAACGCACTTCTGAAAACGCATCGCATTGATGCGGCTATTCACTTTGCCGGACTAAAAGCCGTAGGTGAATCGGTCGCTCAGCCGCTCGCGTATTTTGAGAATAATGTGGGAGGTACGGTAACGCTGTTACAGGCGCTTGAGGAGGCTGGCGTGAAGCATTTTCTATTCAGTTCCTCTGCGACGGTATATGGTGATCCGGCGTCGGTACCGATACCAGAATCGGCGCGCCTATCGGTGACGAATCCTTACGGGCGCTCCAAGCTGATGGTAGAACAGGTTCTGGAAGACCTGGGTAAATCCGACCCTTCCTGGGCGATTGGCTCGTTACGCTATTTCAATCCAGTCGGCGCGCACCCAAGTGGATTGATCGGTGAAGATCCACGTGGCATTCCGAACAATCTCATGCCTTTCATTAGTCAGGTTGCAGTGGGGCGGCGAGAAAGGCTGGCGGTGTTCGGCGATGATTATCCGACAGCCGACGGCACCGGCGTGCGCGACTACATCCACGTGGTTGATCTGGCGTGCGGTCACCTCGCCGCGCTTGCTGAATTATTCCGCTCCGGGAAAAGCTTCACGCTCAATC
This sequence comes from uncultured Noviherbaspirillum sp., assembly GCA_965974465.1. Taxonomy (GTDB): domain Bacteria; phylum Pseudomonadota; class Gammaproteobacteria; order Burkholderiales; family Burkholderiaceae_D; genus Noviherbaspirillum. Next base: position 120 of record CBHCMF010000351.1, on the reverse strand, counting down.
TCGGCACTGGAAAAGGATACAGCGTACTTGAGATGGTGCGTGCGTTCGAACAGGCGTGCGGGCGTGAAGTGCCCTATCGGATTGTAGAGCGTCGGCCAGGTGACATTGCTGTCTGCTACG
>CBHCMF010000350.1:0-2935 GCA_965974465.1 uncultured Noviherbaspirillum sp. | reverse complement strand
GCTGAGTTGACATCTTTACCCTCGCGATTGTGTCAACTTTGCTTTCCACTACGCTGTCAGAATGTTTACATCCGCGCACCTCTGCCCGACTACAGAGAAGAGGGAGACGTCCTGTCCCGGTTATGAGATGGTGAATGCCCCATGCCCGCGTTCAAACGGTCCCAATTAACCGTTATCACGATCGCTGGTATTGAGTTAATGCATAGCCTCTACAAGGGCCAATTGGTGCTGGACCAGTCGCATCTTCAAGGCCAAGTTGCGTTTCTAGTCTTGGACGCTGCGTTAGCAGCATGAGTTGAATAGCATCACCACACGATAATTTAGTCTTTTTGGAAATTTGCGCCAGACCCTGCGAGTTAACATGTTCCAGTTTATCGTCACTTTGTTGCAACTGACGATAAACTGGAACATAATACGGGGACTATGCGTGAAAACAGTCCCACTAGTCGCTTGCTGAAACTTGCACGCCAGAAAGGCTTGCTGCGTCCCCGCGACCTGGATGACATGGGCGTCCCTCGCGTATATCTCAGCCGTCTGATGGCGAGCGGCTGCCTAGAAAAAGCCGGCCGCGGTCTCTATCGCCTCCCCGACAACCCCCTTTCTGAGCATGAAAGCCTGGCCGTCATCGCAACCAAGGTGCCGCAAGCCGTCTTCTGCCTACTTACTGCCCTGCAATTTCACGAGCTGACCACCCAGCTCCCCCGTCAAGTATGGATCGGGATGCCTCGAGGCAGTCATACCCCCATCCTCGACTATCCGCCGGTGAAGATGATCCAATTTTCTGGCGACGCCTATACCGAGGGCATCGAACTCCACGAACGGGATCAAGTGCTGCTTCGCGTGTACAGTGTCGCTAAGACTATTGCTGATTGCTTCAAGCACCGAAACAAGATCGGTTTGGACGTTGCACTTGAAGCATTAAAGGATGCACGTGACCGGAAGCTGGTCTCCGCCGATGACCTGTGGCATTACGCCAAAGTATGCCGTGTCGCAAATGTGATGCGTCCCTACCTCGAAGCACTCGCATGACAAAAGATCTCGCCGCTTCCATTCGCGCCCGCTTGCTGGCCGCCGCCAAATCGCAAGGCGCTGATTTCAACCAGGTTTTGGTGCGATTCGCATTGGAACGCATACTGTATCGGCTCAGCCAGTCGCCCTACGCCGATCGCTTCTTGCTCAAAGGCGCCTTGCTCTTCACGCTGTGGTATGACATGCCGCACCGCCCTACACGAGACGCAGATTTGCTCGGTTTCGGTCCCAGCGATCTGGAATCGATCAGTCAAACTTTCCGTGAGATCGCCAGCGTCGAAGCCGACGACGGCATCGTCTTCGATGCGGCATCCGTCAGCGTCGAAGAGATCCGGAAAGAAGCGGGATATGCCGGCGCTCGCGTGCTGATTACTGCGGAAATCGCTAAGGCGCGCTGCAAAACCCAAATCGACATCGGTTTCGGCGATGCAGTCACTCCCAGTCCGGTACAGGCCACTTACCCGGTTCTACTCAATGACTTCCCGGCTCCGCGACTGCGGACCTATCCCGTCTACACCGTCATTTCTGAAAAGCTGCATGCCATCGCTTTACTTGGCATGACCAACAGCCGCTTGAAAGATTACCTGGACCTCTGGGTACTGCTGAACCGCGAGACGCTCAACGTCCATACATTGGCACACGCAATCGCGGCCACGTTCACCCGGCGGGGAATGGAAGTTCCTGCCAAGATGCCGATCGGACTGACCGACGAATTTGCAGCAGATCCCTCTCGGCAAGCCTTGTGGAATGCATTTTTGAAAAAGAACGAATTGACATCGATGGCCTTAGTCGATGTCGTCGAAAAACTCCGTGGTGCACTCGAGCCGGCGCTTCTTCAAGCCCTTAATGTCACTGCAGGCAGCTTCCAGGGTTCCGGTGCAAATACCGCCATCGGCTAAAATCCGATGGTTTGACTGGCACATGGGTAAGCGCAAAAGCATTGGATTTTAGCCGATGGCGGTATTTGCACCAGAATCCACAGAAGGATGATTTCGCTTTAAAAATGTCTTCCTTTGAACAGGTCTTCGATAGTTTTGCGCTTGCCCAGGCCAGCCAAATCATGGCATTTTAGCCGATGGCCCTATTTGCACCAGAACCGGCACTTTTGCCTTCCTCTACGACAGGCTCTGCAGTGTCATCGTGCATCACCGATGAGGCTGAGCCCCGATAAGTGTTTGGTGCAGGACACGTTCCTGTGGCCAGCTTTGGAAATCAAGCGGAAGACGTGGGCAACATGGCAGGCAACTGGAAAAACGCGAGAAAAATCTCGCGCTGGAATCGCTTTACCTATTGACGAACTGGGGCCTCATAAGAGTTAAGTGCCAAATCATGCATACAGTACCGTGACAATTCTTTTAGCGATGGTTTCGTCATTCTGCGCAGCGCGGCTTCAATTGAGCACTCATGAAAAATATGACAGCGCACCCGACAACATAAAGCGCCATCGCTCCTACCGCAAATGAGTTGTTGTAATAGGTCTGCGTATATGACCCATCGGGCGATCGAATGACTGTTGGGTGAATTCTATTTTCAACTGCAAAGGCCAATAAGATGTGCGCACTTACTAGAAGTAAATGGAAGCAAATCGATATTGCCTTTTTGATCCCATTGGTGCCGTTCGGTGCGACGATCCAAAGAGATTTCATCAACTTCATAACTAAGAATGCGATTACCGCGAGTGCAATGAATCCAATACCGCTGACGACTGTCCAAATTGTTCGATCCGGAACGCCTGCACTGGAAAGCATCCAAATAAAAAGCCCCATCGCAATGGCCCCCGTAGGAAAAAAAGCCATGCCACTAAGAGCTGCGACTATCGAGATGAATAAATTTGTACGGTACATGAATACTTAACGCCACGCTAACAGGCACACAACATGGGACGCGAAGCGGCAGCTTGTTGTTG
>CBHCMF010000349.1:0-2953 GCA_965974465.1 uncultured Noviherbaspirillum sp. | reverse complement strand
ACGAAGTGCAGGACGTGTACCGTCTGCAGGGCGTGAAGATCAACGACAAGCACATTGAAGTGATCGTGCGCCAGATGCTGCGCCGCGTGCAAGTCGTGGATGCGGGCGACACGTCTTACATCCCAGGCGAGCAGGTCGAGCGCTCCGAATTGCTGGATGAGAATGATCGTGTCATTGCCGAAGGCAAGCGCCCAGCCACGTATGAAAACGTGCTGCTCGGTATTACCAAGGCATCGCTGTCTACCGATTCGTTCATCTCCGCAGCATCGTTCCAGGAAACGACCCGCGTGCTCACCGAAGCTGCGATCATGGGCAAGAAGGACGGACTGCGTGGTCTGAAGGAAAACGTCATCGTCGGCCGTCTGATCCCTGCAGGCACAGGCCTGGCCTACCACCGTGCACGCAAGGAAAAAGAGTCGTGGGAGGCCGAAGAGCGCACGGCATTGTTGCAAGCAGAGGAATTGGCACGTGCAGCCGAGGCCGAAGCGGCAACAGCAGGGACCGAAGGAACATCGGAAAGCGGCGAAGTTTAAGCTGCCTAAGCGATATTTCGTTAGTAAAAGCGGCACCGAAGGAGACTTCGGTGCCGCTTTTTTATTCCCTAGAGTGGATTCACTTTGTACAGGAGCGATCGAGTTAGGCTGAGAAGCTTCAGCCGTATGTGATACGACACGGTGCGTGTCGCAGAGCGCCTCCTGCACAGATCAGCTGTTTTAAACGGATGTGGTGCTATTTGTCCTGGACCAATGGTGTTCCCCGATCAATCACTTCGCGGCAATCACCTTTGAACGTCGCATTGTCATAATCAGTCCAGCCGTAGCTGTCCACGTAACGCTTGTGCTGCTTGAACGTTCTACTTAAGAAACTCCATTCCAGTCGCTCGCCTTCATATCGGATATCAGCCATGTCGAGAAGCGAATGGAAAATATTTTCCGTAGCGAGTTTGGCACGCTTGTTTTTGAGTAATAGATTGACCTTTTCTGGGTGCATTGCCCGGTACAGATCCGAGTACCACACAAGCGCAGGCACATGAAACTCAAACTGTGTATTGTGCCCATGAAAGGCTAAGTTACAGCTTCCATCGTACAGTGCTTGACCATGGTCTGACACGTACATCATCGTGGTCATTTGCCCTGTGGACTTCAGTGCATCAATTACCTGTGCCAGAAACCAGTCCGTGTAAAGGATCGAATTGTCATAACTGTTGTTTAACAGCTCCTTTATCTCCAAGTCTGAATATGCTGGGTTTTCGACGCCGAACAGCGATGGTTGCAATCTGTCATAGTCCTTCGGATGTCGCTGACTGTAGTTCCAATGACTTCCCAGCGTGTGCAAGACGATCAACTTCTTCTCCGAGGGATCTGAAATCGCATTCTTCAGCGGGGCAAGGAGCATGTCATCATAGCTCGAATTTGTAGTAAAGCCCCCCAAATTCAAAAACTGGGTGATATCAGCTTCTTTTGCAAACACCGATATCGGCGTGTCAAATTGGCCGAACGACATCTGGTTCGATAGCCACCAGGTTTTGAAGCCAGCTTCTTTGAAGGCCGTAAGAAAGGACTTCTCCGAAAAACCAGCCTGCAGACTTTGGCGTGCTGGCTTGCGCGACACGAGCACCGGAACCGACAAGCGGGTAGCCGACACCGCCGTCACGACGTCGGAAAGGCTAACTAGATTCGCTTCCTTTTTCAGCAAGGGGTTAGTTTCCCGCCTGTAGCCATTGATGCTCCATCGATCATAACGGGAAGACTCGCCAATCACCATCACAACCACTTGCGGAATATTCTGTAGGCCAGCTTGTTTTGCGCCGAATTTAAACGGCTTGCTTTTGTGCACAAGTTGGGCAAGATATTCGCGCTCCTTCCAGAAATCATGAGCCCGCACGAACAATCCAAACGGCCATGTCATACCGAATACGTTCCGGTCAAAAGGTATCCGTGCCCAGATTGGAAGTCTCGGGAAAGAAGGAGGAGTGGGCGTATTTGCTGTCGGTGAACTGCTCGCGCCATCACTTGCAGCCTTCACGGCAGAGGCCTTGTCCGCACCGTACTTCTGTTCATACATCCAGAGACCGAATGCCGCCATCAGTATCGCAACGGCGACCCATCGTGAATTGTCGTGCCAATCCAGATCGCGGGTTTTGAATGCCGCATACCAGCTTGCGCCCCACCATCCTACAACGCCTATTGCCGCCATTACTAGAAACCAAATCTTATAACCTAAAAACTCGATTGATTCTTTAGGGCTGGTCTCAGCGATGATGCCGAGGTGATGAACGGAAATGCCTTGGTTGTAATACAGATTCAAGTACAGTTCGATCGGTAAGGCAAGAAAGGCAGGGAGAAGTAGCCAATGGAACCATACCGGACGAGCAAAAACTGCCCAAACGGTAATCCATGTTACAAGCTCGAATCCGAGCAAGCGTAAGAGACTTTCTCCTGTTCCATGAGGCAAAGCTCCAAAAAAAGGAACCGCCGACAAGACAAGATAGGTGAGGACAAGAAACACATTGGCGGGTCGCAGCATTTGATGCATGAATTTGAACAACGCAAAGAAAAACTATTAAAAAGAATTTTCATGGTGCAATAACGAAGTTTATCGTTGGAAACAGCTTGCAGTGGAAATTTGCTGACTATTTGCAAGAAAGCAGTCAATATTTGCCATGCGTGCTATCGGAAATAAGAATTTCATTTCCCTTTTTTGTTGACGATGGGGAGTAAGAGGGATAAAATCGCGAGTTCTCGATTTTGGGCTCTCCAGGGCCTGAGCGTTCTTTGGTCCGTTTTCCCCGCCTCCTGCGACGCTTACCCTTTGGCTTCGAATCGAAGCGCTGAATATAAAAATATTCGTGTGATTTATTAGTTTTTTTCTATCGGTTCCGGGCAATCGTTCTCGGGACTGTATTTTTATTAACGTTGTATTTTGTTGGATTAAAGACCGATGCCAACCATCA
>CBHCMF010000348.1:0-2954 GCA_965974465.1 uncultured Noviherbaspirillum sp. | reverse complement strand
CAAAGAACCATAAGAGGAGAGATCTCAACGCCCCAAGCCAAACTCCGGCATGTAAAAATGCCGGCCAAACGTACCTCTCAGTAGCGGAAAAAGTTTTTGCAGTGCGTAGCACTCGTAGGACGACGATAGCAAATACCGATCTGCAGCAACTGGCGTATGCCATCGCCGTCCTTCGAACGTCGTTGTTTCAACTTTGTCGTGAACAACATGGAGGAGTCGATATGGCAACAGGTTTGTGGTTGGCCGTCGCTAGCGGCATCATCGCTGTGCTTTATGGATTACTGTCTCGCAGTTGGATCTTGAAGCAGGAGGCAGGTAATGCCCGCATGCAAGAAATCGCAGCAGCCATTCAGCAGGGGGCACGGGCCTATTTGGCGCGGCAATATAAGACGATTGCCATCGTAGGGGCGCTCCTAGCGATACTGATTGGTGTGTTCCTTGACATAACGACGGCATTCGGTTTCGTGCTGGGCGCCATACTGTCGGGCGCCTGCGGCTTCATCGGCATGAATGTTTCTGTGCGCGCTAATGTGCGTACCGCGCAAGCCGCCACGCAAGGCATCGGGCCGGCACTGAATGTCGCCTTTCGAGGCGGTGCCATTACTGGCATGCTCGTGGTAGGGCTTGGCTTGCTTGGCGTCACGCTTTTCTTCTGGTATCTCGCCGATGGAGGACCGGTCGATGCAAACAGTCTTAAACCGCTTCTCGGCTTGGCCTTTGGTTCTTCCCTAATTTCAATCTTTGCACGTCTTGGCGGTGGCATCTTCACCAAGGGGGCCGACGTCGGTGCCGACTTGGTGGGCAAAGTCGAAGCTGGTATCCCCGAAGACGACCCGCGCAACCCGGCGGTGATTGCCGACAATGTTGGTGATAACGTCGGCGACTGTGCCGGTATGGCTGCCGACTTGTTCGAAACCTATGCAGTGACACTGATCGCCACTATGACGCTTGGCGCACTGATGGTCACCGGCGCACCTCTGAATGCAGTGATTTATCCATTGATGCTCGGCGGAGTCTCCATCATTGCTTCCATCATCGGCTGCAGCTTCGTCAAGGCCTCGCCAGACATGAGGAATGTCATGCCCGCGCTATATAAAGGCTTAATCGTGGCTGGCGTGATATCACTGATCGCGTTTTACTTTGTTACCACCTGGATGTTTCCTGAGGCAGTTGTAGTGACGGGCGGTAAAACTGTGAGCGCCATGGCGCTGTTCGGTGCCTGCGTCGTCGGTCTCGGGTTAACTGCCTTGATGGTGTGGATTACGGAATACTACACTGGCACCGATTATAAGCCCGTGCAACATGTCGCCCAGGCCTCGACGACCGGCCACGGCACCAACATCATCGCCGGACTTGGTGTGTCTATGAAATCCACCGCCTGGCCGGTATTGTTTGTGTGTATCGCCATTGGTGTTTCCTATGCCCTTGGTGGTCTCTACGGTATAGCGGTTGCCGCAACCTCCATGCTCAGCATGGCTGGAATCGTTGTTGCACTCGATGCCTATGGCCCCATTACCGACAATGCGGGCGGTATCGCCGAAATGGCGGAATTGCCCGCTAACGTGCGCGACATCACTGACCCGTTGGATGCAGTAGGCAACACCACCAAGGCTGTCACTAAGGGGTATGCAATCGGCTCGGCGGGCTTGGCTGCATTGGTACTGTTTGCTGATTACACTCATGCTCTCGAAGGCCGTGGGATCCATTTACGTTTTGACCTGTCCGATCACATGGTTATCATCGGACTGTTCCTTGGCGGGCTGATTCCCTATCTGTTTGGTGCTATGGCGATGGAGGCGGTTGGCCGCGCAGCTGGTAGTGTGGTAGAGGAAGTACGCCGCCAGTTCCGCGAGATCAAAGGCATCATGGAGGGTACCGGCAAGCCGGAATATGGTAGGGCAGTGGACATGCTCACCACTGCTGCAATCAAGGAAATGATCATTCCCTCTCTGTTGCCGGTCGTCGTGCCGATTCTTGTCGGTCTTCTTCTCGGGCCCGCCGCACTTGGTGGTCTGCTGATGGGGACAATCATTACCGGTTTATTCGTTGCAATTTCGATGTGTACTGGCGGTGGCGCATGGGACAACGCCAAGAAATACATTGAAGATGGCCATCATGGCGGCAAGGGCTCAGAAGCGCACAAGGCGGCTGTGACCGGTGACACTGTGGGCGACCCGTACAAGGACACGGCAGGTCCAGCGGTCAATCCACTGATTAAAATCATCAATATTGTGGCACTGTTGTTGGTACCACTGCTGCCCGTCCCTGACGCGATGACGACAGCGGAACGCGCAGCGACGTCATCCACGGTCAATGCGTCTGGCATGCTGGAAGCCAAGCCGTAAATTGGCGATCTGAGCTCAAAAGGCAGCTTCGGCTGCCTTTTTTGCTTTGGACATGCGAAATCCGCTACAATGAATCATGATTTACGTTTACGTAAACGTAAAAATATTTCTGTTCTCAAAAGAGGAAAACATGCAGATCCAGAACAGCGTATTCATCATTACCGGTGGCGCCTCCGGACTCGGAGCGGCGACCGCGCGAATGATCGTGGAGAATGGCGGCAAGATCGTCGTGGCTGATGTGCAGGTCGACGCTGGCGAGAAACTTGCTGCAGACCTGAAGGGCAAGTTCATCAAATGCGATGTGACCTCCGAAATGGACGGGAAAGCAGTGGTGGCAGAAGCAATCGCAATGGGCACGTTACGTGGTTTGGTCAACTGCGCGGGTGTAGCGCCAGCAGTGAAGACTGTCGGCAAAGATGGCCCACATTCTTTGGATGTCTTTCAACGCACCGTCAATATCAATTTGGTAGGCACATTCAACATGGCTCGTTTAGCCGCCGATGCAATGGCAAAGACCGAAGCGAGCGAGCATGGCGAGCGCGGCGTCATCATCAACACTGCTTCAGTTGCCGCTTACGATGGCCAGATCGGTCAAGCCGCTTATGGCGC
>CBHCMF010000347.1:0-3022 GCA_965974465.1 uncultured Noviherbaspirillum sp. | reverse complement strand
GTTTGTTGGCTAGCCTCATGCGGTAATACAACACGACTACCAGTTCTTCGGTGTCATTCCCCATTTCATGAGCTTTTGCCTTCGCCAGCTTATCCAGCATCTTTAGCTTGAAGGTGTGCAAACCCAAATTGAAAACCTCTTGCGGCGTGAAGTCCCCTTTTGTACTAGAGCGGTTTGCTGACGCATGTCCCTCGTGTGCCAATCAACTTTCTTGACACGCACCGTGGCGCCAAATTGCACAGCTTATTCCTCTGCGGGTCATAACCAACGAGGTCTTTTATGGCTTCGGTATATGGCCTCCAAACTCACGTCTGCCATGCTTCGCAACGAATTTGTACGCTTTAGCAGGTTTTTATTGATCGAAGAAGGATTCCATTGCTCATCGCCATTCAATGCGGCAAGAAAATGTTGTGCTAATGGGCTTTCATCAAACAAAGATTTTTGACTTTCACGTATTTTTTGCAATGTGTCAGATTCGATAAGGTCTTTATCTTTGACAATGGCCGCCATGGTTTTCACACGTTTTTCTGAATTCCTCTGTCCTAATGCATGGATGATCTCAAGCAGGAAAACATCCTGCACATAGCCTTTGACTACCTCATCCAAGCCCGCGCTTGGACGAACTTCGATTGGGGCATCAGGAGAGGCGCCTGACAAAAGAATGTTCTTGGTTTCATGCAAGACCTTGATCAATACCTCTTGCAGGAAAATGAGATCTCGCACGGGAAGGTTCGGATCGATCTCCATGGTATCGCTGTTTTTCTTGGTGAAACCCCGTACTTCGATGGTTTTGTGCTTTTGAAAAGCCCTTAGATTGATATTGAAATAGCGGTCAGGAGCACCTGGATCATTTTCATTATTCTCCACCTTTCCCGATGATGACCGTAACGCTAGTTCGTCATAATCACGAGCACTTGAGATATCCCGATAATATTTATCCAAATCATTTTCTGGGCCATTAGGCTGACTATATTTCGATTCTCTCGAGACCAGATAAAAATCCTTTTGCATTGCAACCATATTCACCAGAAACTGCTTCATGAACAGTAACTGATAGGGCGTTATCGTTACGGACAGAGAAGGGTAATGCAAGAGTTTCTGTTCCTGTTCCTGATCCCATTGGTGCAAAAAAGGGTTTTTGCTTTTCTCTTCCGGAGTTTCCAAACAATCGGCTGCTTTCCATTGTTTAATGCCGGTATGAATGTGAACTCCTGCAGTGTGATTGGTAAATGCTTCCCAGTCGTTGAGAATTGATAATACGCTTTGTAAGCGTTGAACATCGGCAGGGAATTTCAAAATCGAAGTGGCCTGTTCTATTGGCGGCGTCGCCAAGGGAGCGCCTTTTAGAGTACCGTCTTTCATGTAGTAGTACTTTTTATCTTTTATTCCCAACCTATTATTCAAATCGGCTTCTGTTTTTTCATATAGAGCTTCCGCTTTCTTGCCTTTTGAAGTATCTCTTGCCTTGCTTTCTGGATGAAGGCGTGCTGGCAGTCCGGGAATGAACATTTCATTTTCCACACCGAATGTCGCGGTTGGTATCTTTTTATAATTATTTTCAAACTTCTCCGTTAAATAGGAATCGATCACGCTTTCTGGATTGATAGTGGAACGAGATGCGCCATGCGTCTGCAATACCTTGGTAACCTCTTTTATGTCGCGCCCCTTCACAAACAATTCTTCCCTTACATAAGGGTTTGCCGCACTAATGAATCCTTCCGACGCCATATCCATTAACTTCAGGAAAAGCGATCGTAGCTCATCTTTTTTCATTGTCATGAGTTCATGCAAATGATCGGTTGTCAATTCCCGGTTGTAATAGAGTAGCGGCAATATGTATGGCCATTGATATCGATCCATCTTCTTAAGAAGAGGAAGGCGATTGGTGGTCCACTCCAGATCATGCTGGAGCAGTAGCAATAGCTCTCCCCACGCACGTTCATGTATTTCTAAAAGATCATTCAAATGGGCAGTTGTCCATTCCTTGTTATGCTGGAGCAGTGGCAATAGGCGATGCAACTCGATGCCATTCATCTGCTTGAGATAAGGTAAATGAACAGCCGTCCACTCTTTGTCCCACTTAAGCAACGGCAATAGGTTTTTCAAATGAGCCGGACTCAGCGTATCGAGAATAGGCAACTGCTTGAGTGTCCACTCCTGGTCGTACTGGAGCAGCCGCAATAGGTGTTTCAGGTGACGGTTTGTTCGCGCCTGGCCATTCTGCTCCGGAGGTAATAGCTGCAGCAAAGGATGATTTGTCCAAGCCTCGTTAAGACGGCTTGCCCCTGCTTGTGTGGAATAGCTTGTCCCCGCTTCATTATGCTGACGCAGTTGGAATAGCCGCAATATAAGATTGTCTATGTGTTCTCTGACAGGCTGCTGTGGCAATAGCAACGGGCTCAGCACGAATAGCCGCTGTAAAAGGTGGTTTATATCCACTTGGTTATGCCGCTGCAGCGGTAATAGCAGCTGCTGAAGATGGTTTATCTCCACTTGGATTTGTTGCGGCAGCGGTGTCACCTGATGCGCTAGTGATAGCTCCCGTAAAAGATCGGTTATGCTCGCGTGGATCTGCTGCGGCATCACTAATGGCGGGCGCAAATGATCGTCTATTCGCGCTTGTGCATAGCGCAGATCCGGTGCATTGTCAGAAATTGGCAAGGACGGCGAAGCATCCTGACGAGTGGATAGAGCGGGGCTTACAGGAGCAGGGTGCGCTCCTTGCAATTCGTTGGCGGAATGATTGGCCCTCGACGACTCGGTCGCAGTTGAATTATGGGTTGGAGGTTTGTTGCGGATTGGACTGGTCATGTATCTCGGACTGGTCATGTATCTTCCTTAGACTAAGGTTGTATTATGAATTTAACGAATGCAGGTTTCCGTTTAACATCATTTTCACTATCAGGTACGCTTACTCAGAAATGACATAGCGCTTTGCTTGTGTTTATGGCGGGCTTTGACATCGGCATTTTGTGAGATGCGCGGCTAAGGGTCCGCACAAAATTAACGTAGTGCATTTTCT
>CBHCMF010000346.1:0-3092 GCA_965974465.1 uncultured Noviherbaspirillum sp. | reverse complement strand
TTCTACGGCAAGCAAACGATACTAACCATTGTACCAACACCCGGACTAACCGCGAAAGCGGTGAACCTACCACCCAAGGACTTGGCGACAGCCATACCAAACTATCAAAAACGCTCTTCGAATGCTTATAGGCCTAAATAGCGGATAGGAAAACAAAGGAACCGTTCGCGGTTAGTCCGGGCTCTTAAATTGAAATGCAAAAGGTGGGCGGGCATTGCCCACTTGCCGATAGGGATGAAAATCAGTAGCGTTGCTGGATGAGTAAATATGACCTGTACCATGGATTCTGCTAGCCTACCGCCATCATTAGCCATGTAGTGTGGCTGTATTTTCGCTTTTCACTGAGCTTTCGAGACATCGAGGAGCTGATGGCCAGCCGGGGGATCTTCGTCACATACGAGAGCATCCGGCAATGGACTTTGAAGTTTGGGCAAACCTATGCTAACGCGCTACGCCGACGCCAGCCCAAGCGCGGGGATAAATGGCATCTGGACGAGGTGGTGGTGGCCATCAAAGGCCAGCATCATTACCTGTGGCGCGCGGTCAACCAGCAGGGGCATAGGCTAAATGCGCTGGTGCAGCGTCGGCGCGACCGGCAAGCTGCCAAACGCTTCTTTCGCAAGTTGCTCAAGGAGCTCAACAATCGGGCCCAAGTCTCGCACCAGCCGACCCGGCAACGGGAACGCCAGATGAGGTGATAAGAATTGTCGGGCCATGCCCGACAATTCTTATCGGCGCATGGCCCCATCAATAATGCCTTTCTTTGTCAGCGCCACCGCTTGCCGGCAGCGCAGTACCGGTGTATCCGGAATGCGGCGTTTTCACTCTGGAATGAGGTCACCGGTGTAGAAAATATTTAATAATCGCCGCTTGACTGTCGCTTCATCGCGCCTATTGGGTGCGATTTCCCCCACTGCCGTCTTTACACCTCAGTAAGTTGACAATGCCAAGTTTCTAGCTATCCGAAATCGACGCAAAAAGTCCTGAACCGGGCTACACCCGGAACCCTGCGTGCCATCCTGAAGTCACAGTGGAGATGAGCAACGTGATGTTAGGCTCAAGAAGCTGAGGTGTATGATGCGAAAGATAATCTTGATGGCGGTAGCAGGGTTTATATGGCGCAAGATTCAGTCGCGTCTCTTCAAGCGCGCGTCTACTGGCCGGACGATGCGCCGCTTTTAATGGTGGCTTGGGACGGGTCCTTCTTACCGCCTTTCCCCTCTCTCAAGCCAAGTAGGAGGCGCTCCGCAGGCCAAAATATTTCCAGTCAAAAAATACGGGGACGGCGGTTACCTACGCCATCACAAATGCCGTGCCGAGCGCTACTAGGAAGTCCGCGTGAAAGGCGAGCCAGCAGCCTTTGATCTACGTAGTCACGCAGGGGTATAGAAGCATCGTGCTCTGTAAGTATGGCACGTCGACGATAGCTTGATTGAGGACCGAATTGCCGACAGTAACGCGATAGCAGGCGTTATTTCTGTTGCTGCTGCATACTATAAACAGCGGTGAACGCCAGCAGGTCGGAATCCGTGGGTTCGCCTGGCCATTGCTGTGCGGCGAACCACATGCTGAAGGCGCTGCGTGCGCTGGCGCTCACCAGCCCGCGTGACAAGTTCAAGCCCTTGGCACTAGTGCTTTGCCTAAACTTGTTCAGCCAGTCATCTTGCTCATCCTTGCCGAGTTCGTTGAACATGGCCAAGGCGTCCTTGGCCCGCTCGACGAAATAGCGCTCACGGATAGTTCCGATGGACTCCTCAACACTAGGCTTTCTTTCAAGGGAAAGTACGGTTTTTCTGGCAACCTGAGTCGGCGATGCGTAGCCGTCCCGCAGCGCAGTCTTGAAGTAACCGGCCGGCGATTCGATCTTCGACGCTTTCGGACTCTTCAGGCGGATTTCTGTCAACTCCAGAGTAGCCCTCAGTTTTGCATCCTCAGTGGTGGCCAGGATGTTGCAGGCATCTTCCTGAGATAATCCAAGAGACATCATCCTTTCGATCAGATCGCCGTCGATCAAGGGCGGCGCCGGGAACTGGAGAGTGGATTGTTGTGTCGGCTCGACCCTAAACTGCAGGGCACATACCCTTCTGCCCTGCTTGTGCTCAATAAGTTCAACATTGATGTCCGTGACCAGGTTGATCTCGGCAATCGCCGGTTTAATCACGTCGCGCTTGAAGTATTTATACTCGGGGAGGATTTCCCTGACCGGATTGCCTGTTAGAGCGCCATACCACCATTCCCAATCGCTACGGTTGGTCACCCTGGATGGATTAGTCGCGTAGCGCCGGCAAATCTCGTAGAGGGCAAGGCTGGCACCGCTACGCAGCATTGCCTGGTAATAAACCGAAAGCTTGGTGTAAGAGCCAGGACTCAGCACCATGCTTTCGACTTCAGGCGGGAAGGCGAAGCCGAACCAAAGCATGCCGCCCTTCTTGTTGAGTCCCTTCGGATTGACGAGTTTAACTGAGGATACCAAGCGTTCGCTGGTCCACTGTATAGCGTCTTCCGAGAATATGCGGATATTCTGCAGTTCCTGAACATGTTCCTTCAGCAGCTCGGTGTCCTTTGAATCGTAAGCGGCATCCCGCGCGACATCTGCCAAAGGAATCCAGAAGTACTTTTTTGCCGCTTCGGTGTCGATAGGCGCGTTTTCGCCTTTGGCCCGCACACGCTGTGCGTGGTAGACCATGACGTTGAAGATCTTGCGCGACAACAGGGACAAACGGCCTTCGGAAACGCGTAAGCCGATCGCTTCGTTCGTCTTGCGAAATTCCTTCAGGTCCCCTTTGGATGAGGACTCTGCTTTGTCCTTCGTTTTCTTGGTTGCCATGGCCGCGTAATGGTGAGGAAGCACTTGCTCCGGTGCTCACCTCGGCAATGGTGCCTTAAAAGTGAAACTGTTGCAATCACCTTTTGTTCGCTGTTGGGGAAGATGCACGAGACCTCCCTGTAGAAGCTCACCTCTTCGCAATTGCAAGACCCCGTATGCACTCACCGAACACCCCGTTGATGTTCACCCTACTTTGGAAAGTTTCCTGTTTTCACTCACCTACGAACCTGTAGAGTCTCACCTTACTCCCTGATCCGGCTCACCA
>CBHCMF010000345.1:0-3158 GCA_965974465.1 uncultured Noviherbaspirillum sp. | reverse complement strand
AGCGCCAGCACAAGCTGGCAAGAGATAGTCGATGCAAGTTCGATACAGGAAAGAAATGGCAAATCATCCTGACCCCGAGTCATGCGGAATGCGTCGTGAGGCGCAGGCCGAAGCGTTGACAGGGGAAACGGCAGGCCAGCCATTGAACCGCGAAATAATCAGTTCGGGACGACGACGGTGCCAACTTACCCGGAAGTCCACACGAGGCATGACGCTAATTGCAAGTCATGCAGCGGTCCTGCGCGGTCTGAGACTCTGAGCATGCCGGGAAATTTCTTGCACAGAAGCTGGGAGAACCCACCGGTGGGTTCTGTCGCATTAATGAAATTTCTAAAAAAACGACCACAATAGATAGGTGGAATGACGGACGATTTCACTATTTATCGTATATCAAAAATGTCAAAATAAATTAATGCGACAGAACCCTTCAACGTGCCGATAGCTCAGGGGGTAGGCCACCTACCAACGAATGCACATCAGGATCACGTCCATCGGAAAGCGCATTCCTTTGATATCCACCATCTTGCGTCTCGGCTCTTGAAAACCGTTCAGCATACTCCAATCCGGCTGGCGGGCTTAATGCGACAGAACCAGGCGTGCTTACGCACGAGCAGCTGCTTTGGTCGCTGTGGAGATGTTGCGCGGGCCGGTCAGTAGTCATTGCTGAGAAGCACAGGATTCCGGCTGAAAAAGCCGGATAATAGTGGCTTAATCATTTTGAGCACCATTTTTGGAATGTCCCATGGAAATCAAGGTCAACTTTCTCGATAAGCTACGTCTTGAAGCCAAGTTCGATGACTTCACGGTAGTGGCCGACCAGCCTATCCGCTATAAGGGCGATGGCTCGGCGCCCGGTCCCTTCGATTACTTTCTGGCCTCATCAGCCTTGTGTGCGGCTTACTTTGTAAAGTTGTATTGCGTAACTCGCAACATCCCGACCGAGAATATCCGCCTGTCGCAGAACAATATTATTGATCCGGAAAACCGTTACCAGCAGATTTTCAAGATTCAGGTTGAGTTGCCGCCGGATATCTTGGACGTAGACCGCCGAGGCATCTTGCGTTCCATCGAGCGTTGTACGGTGAAAAAAGTAGTGCAAGCCGGTCCCGAGTTTGTGATTGAAGAGGTAGAAAGCCTGGATGCCGATGCTCAGGCCTTGCTAACCTTGAAGCCGGCTTCTGACACCAGCACCTATATTGTTGGCAAGGATCTGCCATTGGAGCAAACCATCGCCAATATGTCGGGCATTCTGGCGGGTTTGGGCATCAAGATTGAAATCGCTTCGTGGCGCAATATCATTCCCAATGTGTGGTCGTTGCATATCCGCGATGCGCACTCGCCGATGTGTTTTACCAACGGCAAGGGAGCGACCAAAGAAAGCGCGTTGGCGTCTGCGTTGGGCGAGTATATCGAGCGACTGAGTAACAATCATTTCTATGCCGGTGTGTTTTGGGGTGAAGACATCGCCAACGCAGCGTTTGTGCATTACCCGAACGAACGCTGGTTCAAGCCTGGCCCTGATGATGCGCTGCCGGCAGACATTCTCGATGAGTACTGTCTTCCCATTTACAATCCCGATGGCGAATTACATAGCTCGCATCTAGTCGACACCAACTCCGGCAATGCGCAACGCGGTATCTGTTCGCTGCCGTATGTGCGGCAGTCGGACGGCGAGGTGGTGTATTTTCCGTCCAACCTGATCGAAAACCTCTACGTCAGCAATGGCATGAGTGCCGGTAATACGTTGGCCGAAGCGCAAGTGCAATGTTTGTCCGAAATTTTCGAACGGGCGGTAAAGCGTGAAATTCTGGAAGGCGAAATGGCATTGCCTGATGTGCCGCACGCAGTGCTGGCGAAATACCCCCGCATTCTGGCCGGCATTCAGAGACTGGAAGAGCAAGGCTTTCCGGTGCTGGTGAAGGATGCATCGCTGGGTGGAATCTACCCGGTGATGTGCGTCACTCTGATGAACCCACGGACAGGCGGTGTGTTCGCGTCGTTCGGCGCGCACCCAAGCTTCGAGGTTGCGCTGGAACGCAGTCTGACAGAGTTGCTACAGGGTCGCAGTTTTGAAGGCTTGAACGATTTACCTCAGCCCACCTTTGAAAGCAATGCCGTGACTGAGCCAAACAATTTTGTCGAACACTTCATCGATTCCAGCGGGATCGTGTCGTGGCGCTTCTTCAGTGCCAAAGCGAATTTCGATTTTGTTGAGTGGGATTTTTCCGGCCAAGGTGAAAACTCCAATACCGACGAAGCCGCTACCTTGCTTGGCATTCTTGAAGACATGGGCAAAGAGGTGTACATGGCGGTGTATGATCAGCTAGGCGCCGTTGCTTGTCGGATTTTGGTGCCGGGTTATTCGGAAATCTATCCGATAGAAGATTTGGTCTGGGATAACACGAACAAAGCGTTGTTGTTCCGCGCCGATATCTTGAACTTGCATCGCCTGGACGACGCAAGCCTGGAAGCGCTGCTTGATCGTCTGGAAAACAGTGAACTGGATGAACATTCCGACATCGCCACGTTGATCGGCATCGAATTTGACGAGAATACGGACTGGGGACAGCTGACAGTTCTCGAGTTGAAGCTGCTGATTCATCTCGCCTTGCAGCAATTTGAGGCGGCGCATGAGCTGGTGGGCGCCTTGTTACAGTACAACGACAACACGGTCGAGCGTGGATTGTTTTATCAAGCCTTGAACGTGGTGCTGGAGGTGCTGCTCGATGACGACTTGGAACTGGACGATTACGTGGTCAATTTCCGCCGGATGTTTGGCAACCGACGGATGGACGCGGTGCTGGGCTCAGTGGACGGCAGCGTGCGCTTCTTTGGCTTGACGCCAACCAGCATGAAACTGGAGGGACTCGACAGGCACCAGCGCCTGATCGACAGCTACAAAAAACTGCACGTGGCGCGGGCCAATGTGGCGGCCATATTTAGCTAGGGTTGCCGAAGATCGCCCTCAAGCGCTCTCTTCACTTTTTCGACAACCGTAGCAAATTGCTCAAGGGCTTGTGTTACGTTCCACGTGTCCTGGTGACGGACAAGCTCAAAAGCTACGCTGCGGCCAAGGCGGAAATCCTGCCCGGTGTCGAACATCGGCAGCACAAGGGATTGAATAACCGGGCGGAGGTTTCCCACCAGCCGACCCGGCA
>CBHCMF010000344.1:0-3165 GCA_965974465.1 uncultured Noviherbaspirillum sp. | reverse complement strand
CGCTATGCGGCCTCCTCGCGCCTTGCCAGTCGAAAAAATCCATCGATTTCTTTCCTACCCTTTCAACCTGACTGACCACCAGCCTTGATTTAGCCTAAGGCGGGTATTTTCTTTTTCTCAATAATGGCGGATGATCGGCGGCTTTATCAGTTCAGTTTCCGCATGTTTCTACCTATCAACCATAAGGATGTACCATGTTGAGGTGCCCCGCCCTATTCTTGCGCGGTGTTGCCCTGATCTGTTTGATGTTGCTGTCGCCGATGTTATGCCACGCTGAACCCTTGCAGAGCTACCAAGTGGACATTCAAGGTGCTGGCGACCAAACCACCCTGTTAAATACATATCTTGACATCAGCCGTCAGTCGGCAGAACCGATTTCCGCTGAAGAACTTCAGCGCCTGATGAACCTGACCCCGGAACAGATTCGCGCTTTATTGGCCACTGAAGGCTTCTTCTCGCCTACCATCCGACAGTCGCTTGATCGCAGTACCAGCCCGTGGACAGTACGTTTGGATATAACAACCGGCCCTTCCACTGTCGTTAGTGCCGTCAACATTACCTTCAAGGGCGACATCGCCAGTGGCCCGCACGCGGACGAAAAACGGATGAATCGCTTGCGTCGGCGCTGGCCCCTGGATGTGGGCGATACCTTCCGTCAAACCGCATGGACCGAGGCAAAAAGTGAACTGCTCAAAGGCTTGCTACTGCGCGACTATCCTGCTGCCACGATCACCCATAGTGAGGCGCGTATCGATCCTCAGGATAACAGTGCGGCACTGATGGTCGAAGTGGATTCCGGCCCGGCGTTCACGTTTGGCGAACTTGATATCCATGGATTGCAGCGCTACACACCAGCCATAATCGATACGCTCAACCCCATCAAGCCAGGCGAACCTTATTCCCAGGAAAAACTAAATGAATTGCAGGCGCGGCTGGAAGACACGGGTTATTTCCGGTCAGCATTCCCTACCGTCGAAGCCGATCCTGCACATCCCCATAACGTACCAATAAGGCTTGACCTGACGGAAAATCCGCGCAAGCAGCTTGCATTAGGGATTGGCTTTTCTACTGACACGGGCGCACGCGGCCAAATTAAATGGCTGGACCGCAATTTTTTGCAGCGCAACTTGCGGCTAGAATCGGAATTGCGCATTGATCGTGAAACGCGCCTGCTCGGCGGCGACATCTTTCTCCCCCCCATTAGCGGAGGTTGGCTACCCGCAGGATGGTTGCCAAGCGTCAGTGCGCACTATGAGCGCACCATGAGCGGCGGTGAAATCAATGACCGGATACGCACAGGCGCGCGGCTTGCCAGCCCCAATAAATTAGACGAAAAGGCTTGGGCACTTGCCTATTTCGGTGACCGCCAGCGTATCGGTGACGGCGTCGTCAATAATCGGCAGGCGCTGTTTGGCTCATTTATTTACACCAAGCGCCGTCTCGATAATCCGCTGACGCCGCGCCGTGGTTATGTGGCGTCGATCGAGCTGGGCGCCGGTGTACGTGGTCTGATCAACGAAACAACGAATACGCGCGTCTTGGCGCGTGGAACCTGGCTCGGACCACTAGCGCCGCGCTGGCGCACCGTCCTACGCGCGCAGGTCGGCCAAGTATTCGGCGGAAGTCGCTTGACCGTGCCGGCTGATCTGTTGTTTCGCACGGGGGGCGACCAAAGTGTGCGCGGCTATGGTTACAACACCCTTGGGGTTCCCCAGGATAATGCTGTGGTTGGCGGTCGTGTGACCGCAGTCGTCAGTGCCGAAGTGATATACCAGTTGACGCCGCAATGGGGGGCCGCGCTCTTCATGGACGCCGGCAATGCCGCCGATTCGTGGCGTGACTTCGTTCTAAAACGCGGCAGCGGCGTCGGTGCGCGCTGGCGCAGTCCAATTGGGCCGATCAACGTCGACCTTGCCTACGGTCACGCCACACGTGAACCGCGACTTCATTTCTCGGTGGGTTATGCCTTCTGATGCTACTCGCCCATCGGCAAGCCCGCGGCGTTTCCGCAAAGTATTGCTGTTCACACTGAGCCTCATCGCTCTCTGCCTTGTCAGCATTGCATGGCTGTTCGGCACGGCAAGTGGGGCCAGAACGGCATTCGCTGCTATTAAATCCTTCTCTGGCGGTATGTTGCACGCGCAGGGTGTCGCTGGACGGCTGAGTGGGCCTTTGTCGCTAGAAAGTCTGACGTTGGAACAACCCGATAACCATGTCGTGCTGCGTAATCTGCGACTGGATTGGCGTCCCTCCGCGCTGCTACACCGAACCTTGCACCTGACCTCTTTGCATATTGAGCATGTCGGTATCACGACCAAGGCAGAAAGCGCCAAGGAAACACCAACTCTGCCAGAACAAATCGCCCTGCCATTCGCACTCCAAGTGGACGAAGGGCAATTTGATGGTGGAGAGCTTCGGCGGGGGGAAGTCCCCTTGCTTCGACTGGGACCATTGGTGTTCCGATTCGATTTTGATGGCAACCGGTATCGCCTCGATCTGCAACGTTTTACTGCCGGCTCCTCACTTGAGGGCGGCAACGTTACCGCCGAATTCAGCGGACAAGCATCATTGTCTGCGGCGAAACCTTATGGAGTGCGAGGCAAATTTTCCAGCACGACCACCGCCATGCTGGAACAGCGGGGCTTGGCGGCAAGCGGCAACATCGAGCTTAGAGGATCGCTAGCAGACTTGGCCCTGGATGCGAACCTTGGTATTGGCCAAGCACGCGTCAACATTCAGGCAATGCTGCGCCCATTTTCAGGGCATCCGCTCGGTCGTGTGCAAGGAGCTATCGAGGCGCTCGATCTGGCGGCATTCGATCCAAAGCTGCCACATACGGCATTGGATATTTTGCTTAACAGCACAGACCAGGGAAGCGGCGAACTGAGGATACGCAATACCGCCGCAGGCACTTACGATGACAGCAAACTGCCTTTGCATGGACTGACGCTGGCGTTCCGGCAGAAGGACGGGCAACTTCTGTTTGAACAGATCGTCGCTCGCCTTGGCACCACCAAGCTGCCGGCTGGAGAAATCAGCGGCCAAGGCCGCCATGCGAATGGGGCGTTGACACTGGCCCTGCACACCGATGCGCTCGACTTGCGGCGCATCGATGGTCGGGTGCGTGCGACCCTGGGCGCCGGGTAGGTGGGCACGCAGGACCGG
>CBHCMF010000343.1:0-3185 GCA_965974465.1 uncultured Noviherbaspirillum sp. | reverse complement strand
ATTCTGACGTGAGAGGCTAACGTACCATGGGCGTTCATTTAAATCAGCGAGGTGATGACAACAGAGGCGTTGATGATATACGTACGAATGCCGTTCCCTCCGATGAGGGGCGTGGTCAGAAGGTATTTTGGGCATGTGAGTTGGATGAGCCAGGCCACATCCTAGTGTTAAGGGGCAACGAAAAGAGCTTCAAGATCCGTTTGGCCGATACAGAGGCTGGACGGAATTCGGCTAGCATGTTGATCAAGAAAATGTATGCGTGGAGAGGGTATGCGGGGGCGCACGATGTACCGAGCAATCCTAATCGGATAACACTGACAGCCTCTGATAAAGATACGGTAGTAGGAACGATTACACTGAATCTCGATTCGCCGGTTGGCCTATTGGCTGATGATATTTTTAAGGCAGAGATTGATGCGTATCGGCAGCCGGGCGCAAAGCTGTGCGAGCTGACGAAATTAGCGATTGACTCATCCATTCGCTCGATGTCGATGCTTGCTGCATTGTTCCATATTGCTTTCATTTATGGGCGGCGCCTCCACCGATGTACAGCAGTATTCATTGAGGTCAATCCTCGGCACCTGCATTTTTACCAGAGGATGCTGGGGTTCGAATGGTTGGAGCGGTGAAGGCCAATCGTCGCGCCAATGCTCCGGCGTGCCTTCTTTCCCTCTCTCTTGACTATGTTGAACAGCAGATCGCTACGCTTGGCGGGCGTGTCGAGATTGCTGAGTCAGAGCGGTCTCTCTATCCTTATTTTTTCTCGGCACGAGAGGAGCTCGGTATTGTTGGAAGGTTGGAAAAACTTGAACAGTGACGGATAGCGATATCTGGACGCCGTGCAGTTAGATGCATAGTGCTCTAGTGTTCTGAATGGAGAGAGAGTGCAATGCAGATCATGTGAGCGCCTGACATGATGAATATTCAGGTAGCAATCAGCGAGTGGCAGACAGTGGTTGGCCCTGCGCAGGTGATCCAAAGTCAGGTTGCTCAGCAAATCTACGGTGCAGACACTAGCGGTATCCAACGACGTATTGCGGCCGCCATACAAGTTTAAGATGCGGCCAACGTGCCGAAGGTAATGCGCATCGCTCAACGGCAAGGTATTGCAATCTATCCTATCAGCACGGGGCGCAATTGGGGCTATGGTACTTCGCTTCCAGCGCAAGATGATTGCGTTATTTTGGATCTGTCGCGGTTGCAGAAGATCCATCATTTCGATGCTGAACTCGGTGTTGTTACGCTTGAGCCCGGTGTCACGCAGGGCATGCTCGCGGCGTATCTCTATGCTGGCAATCATCCGTTTATGGTTCCCGTAACTGGCGCTGGCCCACAGTGTAGTCTGGTAGGAAATGCATTAGAACGGGGGTATGGCATTACGCCTCACACTGACCACTGGGGGGGCTGTCACTGATATTGAAGCAGTGCTTGCAGATGGCGGCATCTATCGCACGGCATTACGGGAAATTGCAGGTGAAGATCTCGCCCGGCTTTTCAAATGGGGCATCGGGCCTTATTCGGCTGGGCTGTTCACGCAAAGTGGATTTGGCGTCGTGACGCGGATGACTATCATGCTGGCACGGCGACCAGAATCCGTGAAGGTCTGTCTGTTCTGCCTGAAAGAAGATGCCTTGCTTGAAACAGCAATAGAGCGTATTCGAAGCATCCTATGGACATTGCCAGGTACTGTAGGGGGCATAAATCTCATGAATCGGCATCGCGTTTTGGCCATGTCTGCACCTTATCCAGCAAGCCAACTTGGAGCAGACGGGTTGATTCCGGAAAATGTGATCCAGGAACTGGGGCGCCAATATCAGATTTTCCCGTGGACTGGATTCGGAACACTGTATGGGACTAACCGGATGGTGGCACCCGCACAAAAGGAAATCCATACAGCACTCTCCGGTGTGGCAAGTCGCCTGCTTTTTTTGAGTTCGGAAGGCGCAACCACATTGGTCAAGTTGGTAAGCTTAATTCCGGGGACGATGCGCAAGCGGTCGCTGCGGCGACGGCATGCTATGCAGAGCTGCTCAAAAGTGGTCGAGAATTAGGTATCTTTCCCTACCGAATTGGTATTGGAAGTATGGGAGCATTTGCAGCTTTGCAAAGTAACTCTGGCGTGTTCCATGTGCGCTTAAGAAAAGGTATCGATCCGATGAACCTGATTGCTCCAGGTCGCTATCAATAAAAGCGTCGCTTTTTTTTACAATTTTCGCGAGGAAAAAGTAGTTAAATTATTACGGTAAAAATAAATTCATAAATATCAATTGTTTAGAGATTATTTTTTTTGGTTGGCATGCTATGTGCTTTTATTGCGGAGAGTAAGTAGGTAACTCTAAAAACCAAGGGAGTGTTTATGAAGTTGTTTAAAAAGGCCTTGTCTGGGCTTGCACTAAGTGCATTTGCGTTGTCTGCTCAAGCAGCGCCAATAAATATCGGTGGCATCTATATTGATCCAGATAGCCCGTTAGATTTTAATGGTACGTCTGCAACGATTAAGCAGTCGATTAACAAAGCTACTGGCGAACTTTCCGGTATTGGCGTTGTAACGACGTTGAATGGTGAGGGCGCTGCGGTATTTTGTCCGGGCTGTGAATTGACCATGCAGTTTGGTGGCTATATGCCAGTCACTGATAACGCGATTCCGACACCGGCTGATCCGTTCGGAAAGGCCATCAGTTATACAAATGGTTGGGTTAAGCTGTTTGTAGATAATACCCCTGACGCCAATCCTTTTAATGCGCTTTCTCTTACCGCAGCGAATACAGGTGACGGTGCAGTATGGCTGGATTTGATTGGCCACACGAAAAACGGCGTTTCCTTGACTAGCTTCAACAATACCATTACTACTCCTAAGGCTTTGCTAGGGACTCTGCAAGGATCAGGTTTGTTGGATGTGGTCGGTGGCCTTGCTAAAGACTATCTCAACACCAACACGCAAGACGATGGGGCGGACATGGTCTATACGACCTCGTTTAGCAAATTCCCAACCAAGTCCCTGCTCGTCGCGACAGGCAGTGGCACGTTCGATGGCAATAGTGTTCCTGAGCCTGCGTCGCTTGGGTTGCTTGGTCTTGGTTTGCTCGGTCTCGCAGCGGGACGTCGCCGTCAGACTCGTAAGTAAGTAACTGGGAGTTTCTTCTGGTAAAAAGAAGGGCTCGCATCATGTTAATGCCGTTCAGTTA
>CBHCMF010000342.1:0-3241 GCA_965974465.1 uncultured Noviherbaspirillum sp. | reverse complement strand
TGAAAACCGTTCAGCATACTCCAATCCGGCTGGCAGGCTTAATGCGACAGAACCGCGAAAACCTCCTTTGCTGCAAATAGTCCATTGAGGGCCGCCGGAAAGCCAGCATAGACTGCCATTTGCATAATGACTTCTACCACTTCTTCACGGGAGCAACCCACGTTGAGTGCTCCGTGAATATGCACTTTGAGCTGAGGGGCGGCGTTACCCAGCGCAGTAAGCGCTGCCACTACTGCGATTTCCCTTGACTTGAGATCAAGGCCGGCCCTCGAATAAATATCCCCAAAAGGGAATTCAATGAGTAATTTTGCAAAGTCAGGAGCGATATCACTCAGGCACGCAATGACTCGCTCTCCTTGCTCACCATCGATTTCCTTAAGTTTCGCCCAGCCCCGTAGATAGCGTGCGCTTTCCATATACGATTCCTTTACATTGAAGTTGGTGTGCGCACTTTATGCCGCGATCAGCAACGCATCCAACACCATTTATGTGATACCTTTTTGGTATGAATGCTTCCATCGATCTGCGGCAATTTCGCTATTTTTTAGCGGTCAGCGAAGAACTTAACTTCAGGCGTGCGGCAGAGCGCTTGCACATTTCGCAACCACCGTTAAGCCGGCAGATCCGCCAATTGGAAGAACAGTTAGGGGTGGAGTTGTTTCAGCGCAGCAAAGCCGGCGTCACTCTGACAAAAGCCGGGATGGCATTTCTACCTCAAGTAAAGCTGACGCTTATTCAGGCCGAAAAAGCGGTTTCTGTGGCAAGAGCCGCGCAGGAGGCCAGTGGTGGGCAGTTTGTTGTCGGCTATACGACGGTATTTGACCGAAGTGCAATCCCCGATGTGTTTGATGTCTTGCGTCACCGGTTTCCAAACTGGCGCTTTCTTACCAAGGGCAAACATTCAATTGCCCTTGTTCGAGACATAAAAAATAGGGTAATGGATGCAGCCTTCATTGGTCTACATACTGAAGCCGACGGTTTGATCGTAGAAACCGTTCGTGAAGAGCCCTTTATCATTGCTTTGCCCGCGAATCATCCCCTTGCCAAGAAGCGCATGCTTGGCGTTGAAGACCTTCGTAGCGAATCGACATTTTGGTTTGAGCGTCGACTAAACCCAGGGTTTTACGACTACTGCCAAGGAGTCTTCGAGCAAATCGATTTTAAGCCCCACGTAATCCAAGAGCCGGCAGATCATCACATCATGCTGGGGCTGATTGCGGCGGGACAGGGCATGGCATTACTTCCGACGTCACTACAGCATATAAAACGCCAGGGGGTGGCCTTTCGCCGTTTGAAGAAAGAATTTAAAAAGCTGTCGATGGGTATTGCTATTGCCTATTTAGAGTGTAATGAGTCGCCTGTTCTGCGCTCATTCCTAGATCTTGTCCGGGAAAGCACACCGACCTCTAACAAATCATTGCCGATTTGAGGCACGGCTATCGTAGAGTCGCGTGCCGGCACATTTACCCTCGCAATGCCGGTAGATTTACTTTCCTCTACGACCTGGTACGTATATCCGATAGATTCCTTTTGTACTGTCATCGTCAGGATGTGTGTCATACAAACGAGCCACATTGCTATGTTTGCGCGTCTTTATATCAGCGTCGTAGTTATTTCCCGTCCCGTCAAAAAAAATGGAAATCCAGGGCTCCTGCTGACAGTCGGCGCGTGCTGAAGGCTGTGGTTTGTTTTCTACCTGCTTGCGTATTTGTGCGATTCGAGAGTCTGCGGAAGTCCCAGCGGCTGCATTTGTCTGGGTAGTCGCAGAAGTGGAATTGTGAACAGCGGTTGAAATTAGGTTATTTGGCATCGATTACCTCTCATAGTCATTCTTCTTTGTTAATTTCAATCGCGGTGCAGAGTAACCTTCAATAAGTTCTCCTTCGACGTGCCCGTCTGGATAAAAGTGAATTTCCAGCATTTCCGGATCGGGAACTTTGGGCTTAGGGATGAATACTTTTGTTTTTTGGGTAGGGCCCCATCTTTCCGAGCTGCCCCATTCCACTTCGATTTCATATGGAAAACCGACACCTGGGAAATACCGAAAGCAGCATCGCGCTGAACCGCCACCTGCGGTATCTGAGCTTAACGACACGGCACCGCCGCTATGACCATTGACGTTAAAGGCATCGATGAACTTGTCGGTGTAGTTGAATCCAAGGATATCGATCTCCTTGAAATGACTCGGTTTGATTTTCTTTCCTTGGTCATCCGTCACGACACTGGAAGGCGCCTTGAGATAAACCAGCTCATTGTCGTTCCGACTCCAGACAAGCTTGTCGCCATCTCGTCGCAATTCAAGCTTGTCAGTCGGTGGCAAAGCGGCTTTCCCTTGCCGACTCTTGTCCACCTCCAGAATGACCTGCGTATTGGTGCTGCGCCACTTCCCTTCGGCCCCTTCCTCCTGCGCCCCATACACCATCGCGTACACGAAGTTGCCGTCGTCGTAGAGCTCGATTTCGGATGCTGCTTCGTGCTGGCCGATCAAGGTATATTTACCGACCAGCGGAGACTTCTTGCTGATCGATTGGGTTGCATTGCCGATGCGGTTGCAACCGGTTTCAACCATGGTGGTAGTCAGAGCAATGACAACTAGCGCTAAGCTACGCAAAAACAAAAAACGCTTCTTCATGTATTCATTTCTCCAGCGGGAATCTTGGTTTTGTCGCATTAACGGTAGCAAGGCGAGAATAGACGCGGGGTTTAAGGTTCTGGTGCAAATTTCCAAAAAGACTAAAGGATCGACATTGCGATGCCTTTCAAGTCATGCCGCTAATGCTGCTTCCCAAACAGCAGGCGCAACGGTTCTGTCGCGTTAAGCATGAGCTGAACGAATTGAGGTAGAGTGCCGCATTTAAGAATATGGGTAATGGAAGATGCTGTCGACCAAAGGAATGCGATTTCCCCTTGAGGTCATCCTGGTCTGCATTCGTTGGTACGTCGCGTATCCGTTAAGTTACCGGCATCTGGAAGAAATGATGCAAGAGCGAGGTGTGTTTGTCGACCACTCGACGATCAACCGCTGGGCAATCCGATTCCTGCCGTTGCTGGAAAAGGTGTTTCGCAAGTATAAACATGCCGTGGGCAGCAGCTGGCGAAGGGACGAAACTTACATCAAGGTTAAAGGCGTCTGGAAA
Source organism: uncultured Noviherbaspirillum sp. (assembly GCA_965974465.1). Lineage (GTDB taxonomy): Bacteria > Pseudomonadota > Gammaproteobacteria > Burkholderiales > Burkholderiaceae_D > Noviherbaspirillum. The sequence continues at coordinate 104 of CBHCMF010000342.1, read as the reverse complement.
TACTTGTACCGTGCGGTGGACAAGGACGGCAACACGGTCGATTACTTGTTGACAGCCAAGCGCGACAAGGCCGCTGCCAGACGCTTTTTCGACAAGGCCATGCG
>CBHCMF010000341.1:0-3252 GCA_965974465.1 uncultured Noviherbaspirillum sp. | reverse complement strand
ATCAAGTTGTGCCCACTGACGGGTCGCCTGAGAAAGCACAAAAACACGCAGGTTTTTATACTGGACACGAGAATTTTTCGCGCTATTCCCTTGGGCTTCAAACACTTGCATCCAAGTCAGAAGTTTGGTGCACCAGTCTGGTTTGCTATAGGGGAACCAGGTGGGGATATCGGCCTTCGCTGGTGACTGCATAACGATTACAGGCGCATATTGCCAGGAGTATCGTGGGTCGATAGGAATGGCCTCGTGAGAGGAAGCCTGTTGGTCTGCGATAACTTGGTCGATTGTTACTAATGTTGTTTGAGCGTGAGCCAAAGTCATACTGGTAATTAAGTTGACGGCCGTTTTATATTGGTCGCCAAACTTAGTTACCGTTGTTCCGGTCGGATCAAATTGCACATTGATCAGGCTTGAACCATACCCCCATCCATAGGTTTTAAAACTTGATGTCACTCCATTGGAATTGCTTTGGCAACCGATAGCTTGAGTGACTTGTTCGAGGGTCATGCCAACAGCAATCGCATTGAAATTTTCCAAAGTAAAATTACTTTGGCTGCATGTTGCCGTAATTGGGGTGACAATGGATGTAGAAGTATCGCTACTTGTCACTACAGCGTTGCCCCCGCTTCCGCCACCGCATGCGACTAATCCTATTGTGAATGCTGCGATAACAGCGAAATTCCGACTTATAACATACATGCTCATTCCTTAAAATCTAGACGGGGGGAAGCGGTGAATAGCGCTCTACGTCAGAGCTATAAAATGTATTCTGAACAGATAACTGCACAAAAAAGGTATTTGAGATCGCAAATTCTATCTTGCGATAATTGTTATTATTATAATATTTAGATAGCTTTTGGGCAATGAAATAGTCGACCTGTCGAAACGAGAAAGGGAATTGTCAGCTGAAGGGGATAATGTTTCTCGGGATCGTTTTAAAAAAGTTTCAAAGGTCGTTCACGCTGGAAATAAGGCCACGATCTGGCGATGCAGGGCAAGGCGCTGGAGTCCGAAAATCTGTGCAGCGCGCAGCGGATGGCCGAGATCAGCTCGACTGCAGATGTGGTGTGGAACGTTGGCGTCATCGAGACGCTGCGCAAGGGCAACGGTCCGATGTGCGCTGGGCCGATGCCTTGTCCGCCAGCGTGAGGCCGGTGATCACCTACTGGTTCATGTGGCATGCTACTCCGCGGCCAAGACCATGGCCTCTACCGTGACGCTGACTTCGGGGGGCAGGTTGGGGCGCGTCGAACTTGCACGTCTTGGCAGAGGTCGACCCGGCGCTGTGGGCCGGGGCGCTGAATTTCCGGTTCCTTGATGTGCTGGTGCTGCTCCGGTGTGATAAGGAGGCGGAAAAGTGCTTCTTTCGCAAGCTGCTCAAGGAACTACGGTATGTGCCGCGGGTGCTAGTCACGGATAAGCTCAAGAGCTACTGCGCGGCGAAAGCGCAGATCATGCCGGGCGTGGAGCATCGGCAGCACAAGGGGCTCAACAACCGGGCCGAAGTCTCACACCAGCCGAACCTGCAACGGGAACGTCAGATGCGGCGGTTCAAATCGCTGGGCCATGCCCAACGCTTCGCGCCGGCGCATGGGCCGTTCAATAATCCCTTCTGCTGTCAGCACGACCGCCTGCCGGCAGCGTAGTACCAGGACGTCCAGGCCCAGGCTTTTTCACTCTGGAATAAGATCGCCAGTGTAGAGAATATGCGTAATCGCTGCTTGATCGTCTTCTCATGAGGAATGAACATTAAATGGTCTCAAAATTTGCGGTGAATGGCTTGCGCATGCGGAGAATGATGCCCATAATCGCCGTATGAATCGCGGTGATTGTACTTATATCTGGCAAGCTGACGACTGGCCGAACTGGCGTTATGACTTGGCAGCACTTGCCAGGCCGCTGGCCGAAGTTAGTCGTGCGCAAGGGCTGCTGATTGGGCGTCTGGCTGATGTTGGCATGGCCCTGCGCGAGCAGGCCAGTCTGGCGGCGTTGACTGAGGATGTGGTCAAGACTAGCGAGATTGAAGGCGAGCAACTCAACGTCGCCTCGGTGCGCTCGTCCATTGCTCGCCGCTTGGGTGTCGCCATCGGTGCCCTAGCGCCGGTAGATCGGCATGTGGAAGGCGTGGTCGAGATGGTACTCGATGCCACAGCCAACTACCATGCTCCCGTCTCCAAAGAACGGCTGTTTGGCTGGCATGCCGCCTTGTTTCCAACCGGCTATTCAGGTCTATCCAAGATCACCATTGGTGCTTGGCGCGACGATATCAGTGGTCCGATGCAGGTGGTTTCAGGCCCGCTCGGTCGCCAGCGTGTGCATTTTGAGGCGCCGCCCGCCGAGCGACTGGAGGCGGAAGCCGTGCGTTTTCTGGCGTGGCTGAATGGGTTGCCGCATGAGCCGAGCTTGATCCGCGCCGGGCTCGGACACTTGTGGTTCGTTACCCTGCATCCGTTCGACGATGGTAATGGGCGGATCGCCCGTGCCATTGGTGATTTATTGTTGGCACGGGCCGATGGTGGTCCACAACGTTTTTACAGTTTGTCCGCGCAAATTCAGCGCGAGCGCAAGGCCTACTACGACATTTTGGAGCGCACGCAAAAGGGCACGCTGGACGTGACCGAGTGGCTGCACTGGTTTCTGACCACACTGGGTCAAGCCATCGCCCAAGCACAGCACACGCTCGATGCGGTCCTGCTGAAAGCGCGCTTCTGGCAACGCTTTGCCGGCACGCCCATGAATGAGCGGCAGGCGAAACTGATTAACAGGTTGCTCGACGGCTTCGAGGGCAAGCTTACCAGCAGAAAATGGGCCGCCATTGCCAAATGCTCCACCGACACCGCCCTACGCGATATCAATGAATTGGTAGAACATGGGGTACTCGTCAAATCAGTGTCAGGGGGGCGCAGTACCAGTTACGAACTAAGCCAGATCCAATCCGGCACTAGATGAAGCTTGGCAGCGTAGAAATAGGGGGTTCTGTCGCATTAACGAAATTTCTTAAAAAATGACTGCAATAGATAGTTGGAATGACGGTCGATTTCGCTATCTATCGTATGTCAAGAGCGTCAAAATAAATTAATGCGAACCGTCCTTCGTCACAGGACAGGATTTCCTTTTCCTGGATCACGCTCCGATACAGATAGCGGCCTAGATAGACCAGCGCCTTCTCGCCACGGCCCACGTACCTGCAGTCGACTACCCATTGCGCAGGAGGCAGGGACGGCAGAGGCAATCCCTCCCGGTCCAGTGCCG
>CBHCMF010000340.1:0-3269 GCA_965974465.1 uncultured Noviherbaspirillum sp. | reverse complement strand
TCTTTACCTTGGTGGCAACGAAAGGTACGGCTGCAGCTATTAGTGCGGCCGGTATTGCGGTTACGCCTGTCAACAAGGTGATCGAAGGCCGTCCTCATGTTGTCGATATGATCAAAAACAACGAGATCGTATTGGTAATCAATACCGTTGAGGAAAAACGTACGGCGATCGCTGACTCGCGTACGATCCGCACTTCAGCGTTGTTGGCGCGAGCTACGACCTTTACTACTATCGCTGGTGCGGAAGCGGCAGTCGAAGGCATGCGTCATCTTGACGTGCTGCATGTCTACGATTTACAAGGCTTGCATAAGTCTTTACACTAGTCCCCTACACTTAAACTTTAGCCACAGAGGTCACAGACAATTTCGGGGGAGCCCCGAAATTATTTGTGGCCTCTGTGGTTTTCATTTTGTCTACAGAAAGTTATGAGCACAGTTCCTATTACCAAGCATGGCGCAGCTCTCTTGAAGGAAGAGCTACACCGCCTGAAAACCAAAGACCGTCCGGCAGTCATTAACGCCATTGCGGAAGCCCGAGCTCAAGGTGATTTGTCTGAAAACGCTGAATACGATGCGGCAAAGGAACGCCAGAGCTTCATTGAGGGGCGTATCGCCGAACTGGAAGGTAAGCTGAGTGCTGCCCAGATTATCGATCCGGCCGCGCTAGATGCTGAAGGCCGCATCGTGTTTGCATCAACAGTCGACCTAGAAGATCTTGAGTCGGGTAATAAAGTAACCTATCAGATCGTAGGTGAAGATGAGGCTGATCTAAAAGAGAAAAAGGTGTCTATTACCTCGCCGATTGCTCGCGCACTGATTGGCAAGTACGCCGGTGACGTAGTAGAAGTAAATGCGCCGTCTGGCATCCGAGAATACGAAGTCCTCGAAGTGCGTTATATCTGATTTCCATGGTCGTTGTTCGCCTCCGGCAGTTGATCGTCACGTTATGGGCTGGCAGCTTGTGGACAATAGCTTATCTCGTCGCACCTATCTTGTTTGCGACGCTACCCGATAAAGTGTTGGCTGGAACAATTGCAGGAAAATTGTTCCAGGCCGAGGCGTGGTTGTCTGTCGCCTGTGCCATTTTCATGATTTTCTTAATCAAGCGTAGCGTAAGCGACAATAATCCCAAAAAACGCAGACAGTTACTGTGGATTGTAGGTGGCATGCTGGCATGCACGGTAGTGGGATATTTTGCCCTTCAACCGTTCATGGCGGCGTTGCGTGAGACCGCAGGGATAGGCGGGGTGATGAATTCAGAAGCAAAAATGCAGTTCGGTATATTGCACGGCGTGTCGAGCACCATTTATTTAGTGCAAAGTTTGTTGGGGGCGCTACTCGTCTGGAAGTGCGCTGACATGGAATAGCGACGTGCCATAGAGTCGCTATTCATTTGATGTCGTTCAGGCCCTGCCCGATGCGGATTTTTTTGAGCTGGTCTGGCGTTTCTTTGCGCGTTTGATCGTGCCACCGGCAGTCACACGCTCGTTGCCCTTCAGTATGACTTTCTGGACGGTAGGCTTCTTGGTACCGCTTGGACTCGGTTTGACGATCGTTACTTCACGCAGGCCCTTGCCACGCTTTTCGCTTCGTTCCTTCGGTGTGTCGGCTTTCGGGCGGTACAACACTAAAAGTTTGCCGATATGCTGAATCGGTGCGGCACCTAGCTTTTCGCAGATTGATTCATACATCTCAATGCGTGCCTCACGGTCATCGCCAAAGACGCGGACCTTGATCAAGCCGTGGGCATTGAGACTTACGTCGATTTCCTTCAGCACGGAGGATGTCAGGCCCGCTTCGCCGATGATGACGACCGGGTTAAGTGCATGGGCGTCGGAGCGGAGCGCACTGCGCTCGGCGGGTGTCAATTTCAACATGATTAATCTTCCTTAAAAACGGTATTCTACGCGAATGGCAAAGAACAAATTCAACAAAAATTGGGTGCATGACCACATCAACGATCCTTATGTGAAATTAGCGCAGAAGGAAGGGTACCGTGCGCGTGCTGTCTACAAACTTAAGGAAATCGATGAAAGCGAAAAACTAATCAAGTCGGGCCAGGTTATTGTTGACCTTGGCTGTACCCCAGGAAGTTGGTCACAGTATGTGCGGAATAAATTGGCAGGGAAGGAGGGCGGTGGCATCAACGGAACGATCATCGGTCTTGATATGCTGCCGATGGAACCGATCGCCGACGTACATTTCATACAAGGAGATTTCCGGGAGCAGGAAGTCTTGGAACAGCTTGAAACAGTGCTGGCTGGCCGCAAGGTTGACCTCGTCTTATCGGATATGGCACCTAATTTGTCGGGTGTCGCGGTAACCGACGCGGCTCGTGTTGAACATATCATTGATCTAGCGATTGAATTTGCGCAAGCTCACATGAAACCTTCTGGAGCATTGCTCGTCAAATGTTTCAACGGGACAGGTTTTACCCAATTGGTAGAAAAGTTTCGACGGGAATTTAAGACTGTCTCGCAAAAGAAACCTAAGGCCAGCCGGGATAAATCCTCGGAAATTTTTTTGCTCGGCAAAACGCTCAAGAATCCTTATTGATTGCAAACTGGCAATTTTCTTCTTTCAAAACCCTTGATTTCCATGGGGTTGGTCCCACATGCAGCCTAGCAAGCGCTGGTTAATGCAGGTAGAATCAATTTTACAAGTTTATGTAAATGTAGGCGCGCCTGCGTCTAAGGAGTCCTAGTGAACAATATGTTTTCTAAAGCCGCCATTTGGGTGGTGATTGCCGTGGTGCTTTTTACCGTCTTCAAGCATTTTGACGGCCGCACGCTGGCTGGCGGAGCAACACCGATTCCGTATTCGGACTTCTTGGACGAGGTGAAAGCCAAGCAGATTCGTGAAGCAGTCATTGAAGACAGGACCATTGTTGCGACGACCAATGACGGTAAACGTATTAAAACTGCGGTCACTATTCTTGATCGTGGTCTGATCGGTGATCTAGTCAATAACGGCGTCAAATTTGACGTCAAGCAGCCTGAAGAGCAATCTTTTCTGTCGCAGGTATTCATTTCCTGGTTCCCGATGCTGCTCCTGATCGGCGTTTGGGTGTTTTTCATGCGTCAGATGCAAGGTGGAGGAAAGGGCGGTGCTTTTTCGTTCGGTCGTTCCAAGGCGCGCATGCTTGATGAGGCGAGCAATACCGTAACGTTTGCCGATGTCGCTGGCTGCGACGAAGCCAAAGAGGAAGTGCAGGAGCTGGTAGATTTTCTACGTGACCCGACCAAGTTTCAAAAGCTGGGTGGTCGTATT
>CBHCMF010000339.1:0-3305 GCA_965974465.1 uncultured Noviherbaspirillum sp. | reverse complement strand
GGATGGATGAAACGTACATCAAGGTCAAAGGCGTCTGGAAATATCTCTATCGCGCAGTCGACAAGGAAGGCAACACCATTGATTTCCTGCTCATTGCCAAGCGTGACAAAGCAGCGGCCATGCGCTTTTTCGACAAAGCCATGCGCGATAATGGCATTCCTGAAAAAGTCGCGATGGACAAGAGCGGCGCCAACAAGGCAGCGCTTGACCAGATCATCGAGGACAAGGAAGTTGCCGTGATCGTCCGGCAGGTCAAGTACCTCAATAACATCATCGAGCAAGACCATCGTGCGATCAAGCGCATTACCAAACCAATGCTCGGATTCCAGTCATTTCGATCCGCCCAAAACGTTCTGACCGGCATCGAACTCATGCACATGATTCGCAAAGGCCAACTCAACATCCAAGGTGGCGGTGAGATGTCTTTTGCCGAACAATTTTATGCGCTGGCAGGACAAATCCGTCCAGCGTAAGGCCAAGGAATAAACCTCGCGTCTATTCTCGCCTTGCTACCGTTAATGCGACAAAACCGTTGCGATCTACGGCAGAGCGATGAGTCGAAGACGCATCTTTGCCTGAAAAAAGCATCTGACGTGAAGATCCAGCGTCATGTCAAAATACTTGGTACGGCAAATCCATTCGATCTATCGTACGAAGCCTATTTTGAGAAACGTGATGCCATGAAAATGGCAGACCATCTCAGTGGACGCCGAAAGCTTCTGGCCATCTGGCAGCGGCAGGCAGGACAATGTCCGGTTTGCTGCGTACGAATCACCTCGGAGACCGGATGGGATCTGCATCATGTCGTGCGCAAGGTCGACGGCGGTTCGGATTGCAGTAGCAACCTCTGTCTCTTGCACCCCGTCTGCCACAGACAGGGACATAGCTCTGGTTTCAAATTTGTACTACCGGTTGGGCCTGAAAACCTGACTTCATGTGATTCAAGCCGTGTGCGATGAAAATCGCTCGCCCGGTTTATAGGGGGCGGTGGCACAGTAATGTGCCGCTGCTACCCGAACGATAGTGAGGGCGTTGAAAAAATGCCGGCACATTTGCCTTTTTCTACGTTTTGGTGAAATATCCGGGCTAGTTCTGAAAATACGCAAGAGGAATAATCGTGACGTGGTACGACCATAACAAGCATGAAGATAGGGTAGAAGTGGGCGGCCAAATGGCGGCGATGATCGGTTTTTCTTGGATCATCTTTGCTATTGGCACATGGCTCGCTGTTTGGTTTTTCTGGGACCTCTCCAGCGCCCCAGGTCATGTCCGAGATGGCAGTGACATTGACCGCGAAGGATATGCATTTACCGCCGCGCTTTTCGGCATCATTCCATCATTTATCATTGTGCTTCTGCGAGCCAGTCGTGATATACACAAACAGACGGAAGCCGCTAAGCAAATACAGGCACAACACGCAGCACAAGAAGCGGCTGTATTAAATATACAAAAGACAGCGCACTTAGCGCCGCAGCGGAAGGCAGGGTTTTCTGGTTTGACGCTCGGAATGTCCACCGGTTTTCTGTCGAGTCGCGGCCATTACGCAGGTATCGAACACGGCAAAACGTTGCATCTATCACGGGCTGACGTATGCAAAAACATTTGGATCGCCGGAGGTATCGGTAGCGGTAAAACGACGCGTTTTATTAATCCGCTTTTACAGCAGGTTCTTTCTCAAGACTGCAGCGTTTTAGTCTTCGATATTAACGAAAACTTTCGCCGGGAACTTGACTATATTTCGCAACGTGTGAGGCGTTCTTATAAGGTCGTTGGTGAGGGTGGATTAACGCTAAATTTGTTTCGGGGCTGCACGCCGGAAGTTGCGGCTTCCTACCTAAAAAGCTGCTTCATTGCATCCGGCACGGCCAATGGAGATGATACGGTTTGGGCCGATACAGCAACTAACTACTGCCGCAACCTGCTTACGCTCATCAAGCTAGCTAAAGGCGACTATTCCATCGCTGGACTCGCTGACTTAGTATTTTCTGAGGCAAAGCGAGATCAGGCATTGAGAGCAGCACGTGAGCGTGAGAGAGCAGGCGAGATGGAGGCGCGCGATGCACGAACATGGGCTGCCGTTTCGTCATACATGATGAACACGGTCGCCAGTTGGGATCATCAGGTTCGCGCCAACGTTTTAAGTATGTGCGATGCGGTGCTTAATCCATTTATTTCGTCCGATTTAGTAGATGCGTTCAGCGTCGAGAGTCCAAACGGCGAAGCCAACCTATACGACCTCCTGAATAAACCAGAAATCTTCCTTGTCAACCTGCCCCGCCACAAGTTCGGTGTACAGGGGGCTCGTTTCGCCTATTTGTTGATCAAACTGCGCTTTTTTACGATGATGAACGAACGTCGTGCGCGGGCTGACGTAAATCAGGAACGATATGTCTGCTTTCTATGCGATGAGTATCATTCCATTGTAGACAGCGTTTCGGATACAGATTTCTGGGGCAAATCACGATCTTCCAAGTGTTTTGGCGTGGTGTCGATGCCTGGGTATTCGTCACTTGTGCATGCGGTTGGCAATCCGAAGGCCGCAAGCTCCATCATGCAGAATTGGCGGCAACGCGCAATTTTCCGAACAGAGGATGTGGCAACCATTGAGATGGTTCAGAATCTGCTCGGGCAAGTGGATGTGCATGTAACTAGTGAGAGCTACAACACCACCACATCACGCGGCAGGAGCACGAGTAACGGCTATGAATTCCGCTATATCACCAGTACGAGCACGAGCGAGGGCGCGAGTACAGACATTCAGCGTCAGCATCTGTTCGATGCGAACGACTTCCGCAAGCTTGATGCGCAATATGCGCTCTTTGCTGGCACGGTGGGAGACAAGGCTGCGGATGATGTAATTGAAGCGCAGCCAATATTCGTCTCTGAAAACGATTGATAAGGAGAAAAACATGGTCTGGAAGAAAACAACCTCAAACTACGTGGGAGATTGGCATGTCTTCAATATATCCGGCCGCTCTCTTCTGCAAATTGCGAAAGTCTCGTTTGTGGTTGGTCTCATTTGGGGAATTGGCGTGTGCAAAATTTATGGCCTTCCCGGAGATAAGCACCGTCAATATCTAAAAGAGATGGAAGATCTCAAAAAACTTGGGGGTAAGGTATGGCAAATAAAGTAAGTGATTTTGTCGCATTAACGGTAGCAAGGCGAGAATAGACGCGAGGTTGATGTCGGTTCTCCTTAATGCTGTCACTTTTAAACCTTAATTTGACACTAATGACCCCTTAATGGTGTGTAAGCGTCCGCTCTGGGACGTATTGAAATCGAATATGATCAGTGCTAGGTGAGG
>CBHCMF010000338.1:0-3323 GCA_965974465.1 uncultured Noviherbaspirillum sp. | reverse complement strand
ACCGTAGCTCACGTACGGTTGCGCTTCTCGGCCCGACCTGACCTCCCTTTCACGCGCAAACAAACCGCTCTATATGCCAGGCGTTTTTTTTGCAATCGTCTTAATCGGTCCATCTGCTTAACTTGCTCTTATGACGCCCGCGCGTCCATCTTCGACGACGAAATTTGCAATGGTTGCCATACTGGAGTTCGCTTGCTGTACGTCGTCCAATGCCTGGAAATGCACGGCAGTACGCGCAGCGCTGACCTCCATCATGACGTAGCCGCGTCGATCGCTGCGGCCATACTTAAAGTGCGGATTTTGTGCGACATATTGCTCGGTGCGCCTCTGCGAGCGCGAACTTGATGTGACCGATGTGCCGCAGAACTCGGTGGCGATCATCGGATTGTGCGTGGATGCGGGGCGAAGGAAATCGGCTTTCAGATCCGCAGCGTAAAAGGTATGTACGTCACCGGAGATGACAATGGGATTGGAAACACGGTGCTTTTGCAAACCGTTGAACAGCCGTTGGCGCGCTGCCGGATAGCCGTCCCAGCCGTCGTTCCAGAAGCGGCCGCCGTTCGCATTGGCAATGGATACCTGCGATGACTGTGCCATCACCGTTTGCTGGGCCAAAAAATTCCATTTCGCCCGCGATTTCGCAAAGCCCTCAGCCAGCCATGTTTCCTGTTCTGTGCCTAGCAAGGTACGCGCCGGATCATTGCGTTCCGCGCAACTTGAACCGATTGAGGCCGAGCCACCACGCCCCTCTTGTTGGCAGGCTTGGTAAGCGCGGTACTGGCGGTTATCCAACACGTGGAATTGGGCAAGACGCCCCCAATCATAACGATCATAGATGCGCATGTGCGCAAAGGCGCCCGGGCTATTCGACAATGTCGGTAGCCGTATCGGCATGTGTTCATAGAAAGCCTGATACGCCGCCGCACGGCGTGCCAGAAAATCCGTGGCCAGCCGCTCGTCCCTGTCATTGGCGTAATCGTTTGCCACTTCATGGTCATCCCACGTGACGATCCACGGTGCAACCAAGTGTGAGGACTGCAAATGGGGATCGGACTTGTACTGCGCATAGCGAGCACGGTAATCCGCTAGTGTCACAGACTCATGGCTACGGTGGCGTGGCGAGGCAGGATGTACAAGTTCGTACGCTCCCCATTCATAAATGTAATCGCCAAGGAAAGCGATCAGATCCGGCGCTTCGGCTGCAATATGACGGTGCGCAGCATATTGTCCGAATTCCCAGTGCTGGCATGAGGCAAATGCAAAGCGCAGCGATGCGGGCAGGGTGTCTGCCGCAGGAGCCGTGCGTGTACGGCCGATCGGACTGACGGCATCACCTAGCATGAAGCGATACCAATACCAGCGATCTGGGCGCAGACCAGTCGCATCAACATGGACGCTATGGGCAAGGGCCGGCAAGGCCGTCACGCTGCCTTTTGCGGCAATGCGTCTGAATGCTTCGTCTTCCGCTATTTCCCATTGCACCCGCAATGGTTGTGTGCCAGCCGATTGTCCATCGAGCGGGTCGGGCAGAATGCGCGTCCACAGCACCACGCTGGTCGGACGCGGAGAGCCGGATGCGATACCGAGACTAAACGGATAGGAGGTAATGCGACTGCTGGCCGTAGTCGGAAATGCAATGGAGAGCGCGGCCAGAGAAAGTAGCCGTGTCGATTGAGCAAGAAAAATTCTGCGGTCAAATTGCATAGCGATTGTCAAGGAAAGAAGAAGTCGTACTCGACTTCTCCTGAGTCAACCTCTCCTGAGTTACTTACCCTACCAACGGCGGAACCTGACGTGGCTTGCGATCGGGGCCAGTGGCGACATAAGTTAACGTTGCTTCTGTAACCTTGACTGTTTCGGCCTGAAGGCGGTTGCGTTCTGCATAGACTTCGACGTTGACGGTGATTGACGTGTTGCCCACTTTGACGATCTCAGCGTAGAAAGATAGCAAGTCACCGACGAAGACGGGTTGTTTAAATAAAAAGGAATTCACAGCAATGGTAGCGACGCGACCGTTGGCACGTCGTATTGCAGGTAGCGATCCAGCGATGTCGACTTGCGCCATGATCCATCCTCCGAATACGTCGCCGTATACGTTTGCGTCGGACGGCATTGGCATCACGCGCAATTGCGGGACTTTTCCTTGCGGTAAAGTGGTTTGATGTGTGGTCATTGCAGTTTTCCTTTTTCTCCGGTGTTTCCCTTTGGGCCAGCTCAGAATCTGATTATGCCGGACTGCCTGTTGCATCACAGGGCCTCGGCTACAATCATTAAAGCAGAAGCATAAACCATTCTTATAGGCAATATTCATGCGACGCCATCCTGTTTCATTACCCGAAGCAGCAGCTAATCAAGGTACCCGTGACGATTGGACAGCGTTGAAGACGTTGGTCCCCTATTTATGGGCGTATAAATGGCGAGTGCTACTGGCGCTGACATTTCTGATTGGCGCCAAACTCGCCAACGTCGGTGTGCCTCTGGTGTTAAAAGCCTTGATTGATCACATGACGATTAGTCAGGCCAACCCGCATGCACTGCTTGTATTGCCGATAGGGATATTGGTTGCTTACGGCGTGCTGCGTCTGTGTACCACGGCGTTTACCGAATTACGCGAATTTGTGTTCGCCAAGGTGACGCAAAGTGCCGTGCGTACTATTGCGCTCAAGGTATTTCGCCATCTGCATTCGCTGTCGCTACGATTCCACCTGAACCGCCAGACTGGTGGCATGACACGCGACATCGAACGTGGCACGCGTGGCATTGCATCGTTGGTGTCGTACACCCTGTACAGCATCCTGCCAACCCTAGTCGAAGTTACGTTGGTGATCGGCTATTTGATACTCCATTACGACATCTGGTTTGCTGGCATTACTTTTTTTGCATTGATTGTGTATGTCGTTTATACCGTTGCGGTGACCGAATGGCGCACCAACTTCCGGCGCACGATGAACGATCTGGACTCGAAGGCCAATACCAAGGCGATCGATTCGCTGATCAATTATGAAACGGTGAAATATTTCGGTAACGAAGACTATGAAGCACGTCGTTATGACAAGAGCTTGCAGAGTTGGGAGACCGCAGCAATCAAGTCGCAGACTTCGTTGTCGATCCTGAACACCGGTCAATCGCTGATCATCGCCGTTGCGGTTACGCTGATCCTGTGGCGCGCCACCCAAGGCGTGATTGATGGCACGATGACATTAGGCGATTTGGTTCTGGTCAATGCCTTCATGATCCAGCTATACATCCCACTTAATTTTCTTGGCGTGATCTACCGAGAGATAAAGCAAAGCCTAGCGGATATGGAACGATTGTTTACGCTC
>CBHCMF010000337.1:0-3346 GCA_965974465.1 uncultured Noviherbaspirillum sp. | reverse complement strand
GCATGGGCACTATGCTGTATATTCATACAGTGATAAATAACTGTGAAACAAGGCTTATCCGACACCTGGATTCTCAAGAAAATCAAGTAGTTACAAGCTCACTATATTTGCACCAGAACCTCTTTATTGTACTTCCAGCATTCTAAAGTTCAATTTGTAGCTACCATCACTATTCGCATACACATCAGCCAGCATAGTGAGATCTGATTTTTCTCCGTCATACAAGAGGTCACATTCAGTTGCCCATCCATTAGCATTTTCAAGCCTAAAAAGCCTTAATGACGCGGATACACGGTCATCTTCATCTGCAACATGAATTTGACTCTCACTTTTTAGCTGGGGAGGAGAAAACCTGTTTTCCACATCGTCCTCTCCACAGTATTCAATGAGACGTTCTTTGATTTCCTCACACACAGCATCTGAAATGCCCCATTTCCGCTTTAATTCGTTGAAGTTTCCTTGGCATAATTCCGTCAGAAAGTTGGTTACTTCTTCCGCAATTAGAAATTTTTCATTGTTCATGCTTTTCTTCGGATCTATCGCATTAATTTATTTTGACGCTCTTGACCTACGATAGGTAGTGCAGTCGCCAATCATTCCAACTATCTATCGTGGTCGCCTTTTTGAGAAATTCCATTAATGCGACAGATCCCAGATTGGTTCTGTCGCATTAATTTTTTTGATGTCCTCGGCCATACGATAGGTAGTGAAATCGCTGGTCATTCCAACTATCTATTGTGAACGTTTTTTGAAAAATTCCGTTAATGCGACAGAACCCAACTTCTCCCCCTACCTTTCCCTCGTGAAGCTGAGCGATGGGAATGTGCTACTGGCTTCTGCGTTGGTCGTTGAGGCGCCGACGCCTGGTGCACTTCTCCCGCAAGCGACCTATTTGTATCAGCTCCCGCTTCGCTACACGGTCAACGAATTGGAGCTCGCCACGCCGGCCATGGTCGCCGAGATTGGCAAGCGGTTGCAGGAGGGCTACGTCGAGATGATTCGTTTCTACCAGAACGACAAGCCCGAAGCTATCACCGGGGAACAACTGGTCAAATTCAAGTCGGATTTTCTCAGCCCGCGCTTCGACTTCGAGGTTGGCGGCAAAATTGCGGCTGAAAACGCCGATCGAATTTGGATTCGTAATATATTCGGCATCGCTGCCGTCCTACGGTCCAATATCACGATCGTTGGACCTTGGAAGTAGAGAACCTCTGCGACGGCTGCCGTTTGGGTAGCTGCGACACGTTACTGTGCCACTGTTACCCGAACGTCGATGGAGAGGTTGGCCGCACCGTTGGAGGCCCTAGCAGTGCTTTGCTCAGTCGCAGTTCTTTGGCTTGGGTCGTCGGGCGCAGTACTCAGCACGCTTCGTTTTGTACTCTTGATGACCCTGCAGCGTGGTCTCCTTGAACGTAGCCGTTCTTCCCGAGTCAAGAAAGGTGCCCAACTTCATGCACTCCATCGCAGGGGACGCCTGGACCTTCTCCAGCAACAACTGCCCCTGCCTGTCCATCATCTCAAGATCCTTACTTTGATATACAGGAGCTGAACTGAGAAAGTCCTTATCGGTTTTTACGATTTCGAGTATTGCCGCCTTGGTGCCAGCAGAAAAGGCGTCGACATAGGACTTAAAGCTACCGTCCAGCGATCGATTCTCCGGCTGGTGATGCGCTGTGCAGAACGTGACAGCTCTGCCGAGAACTCTTATCTGAGCATCAGCAAGAGCCTTTACCACGGCGTCAATTCGGCTGGGTGTTGATTGGGAAGATTCCTCTCCAGCCGCGGCATTTGCAGAGCTTGCGACAGCGCTGAGGGCAAGTGTGATTGCTATGAA
Organism: uncultured Noviherbaspirillum sp.; assembly: GCA_965974465.1. Classification (GTDB taxonomy): domain Bacteria; phylum Pseudomonadota; class Gammaproteobacteria; order Burkholderiales; family Burkholderiaceae_D; genus Noviherbaspirillum. Next base: position 1,512 of record CBHCMF010000337.1, on the reverse strand, counting down.
TGTTTTCATGGTCTGGCGCCGTTCAAGCGCTACAAAGGAAAGTCCAATATTGTGTGCAACGAGACGTTGTGATGCGGCCTAACGCAGATGCCGGTGCGTTTGCGCATCCGTGTCAATTGCCGAGCTAGGTTTATCTGTGGCTGTAACAAATTCCCCGAAATTCAATAGATTCTTCCTCGAGTCTGCAACTACTGTTCCAATCCTGCCAATACCTGACATCGCTGACTCCGTCCCACATCAGTTTCCTTAGCAGGGCCTGGTTTAGATACTTTCCAAACGTTAATTCAAGAAGCTCAGGGATTTTGATTACCTCTTCTAAGCGAGGATATCCAGCTTCCGCTAGTTCGTCTTGCGGGCCGCCACAGATTTCGTCATCCCGTTTAGATTCCGCTACCCATTCCTCATATGCAGAGGACATCAACTGAATTAGATAGTCCGCATTTATGCGAAGAACATAGTCGCGCTTTAGCATGCCGGCCCTGGCAGAACTTAAATCCATGTCAGGGACTGCGAAACCCCTTACATCTTCTGGAGTCCCGTCAATTAGCAATGTCATTTCGCTTGCCATGGCATCTACCGCTAAATTGACCTGCGAGCTTGCGTGTCAGCGTCCAATGCCGTGTTAGGCATCGTACCTGCTGCACGTCCAATAAGCCCTAAATGGGTGTACCTAAAACCTTCAGCGTACTTTAGTCCATATCCAAGTGCTCGATCGAATCCTATATGAGCAAGCCAAATCAGGTATGCCGTGGTCAATACCGAGGAGGGGAAGACTAGGGAGACAGCCATACAGGCTACAGGTCCGATGTATGAATGCGCGACGTTATAGGCGCACGCACCGACACGTGGCCCCACCACGTAACCAATTAATGAAAGATCGGGCAAAAGGAAGCATGCAGCGAAGATACCCCATCCTGCTCCAAATTTTGGATATACAAACGCAGATACGACAAGTACGCAAAGGCCTTCAAGCCTGAGCATTGCTTTAACCATTCCTGTTGTGGCTCCAGTCATCATTTCCTTTGATGCGTAACGTTTAAGGTGACAGGCGCGACGCGACCACGTCCACCGCAATGTTGGATTGATACTCATAACGCCTTAGATACCCAATATGCGACAGAAAAAATAAGGGCCCAAATCACCGACGTGATGCGTATGTCGCGCTCTGATTCAAGGTGAGTGTAGAAGGAATGTCCTAAAAATCGTGCAAGTCCGTTAGTGCCAAACAAAAAGCCGACAACTACGGGGAGCACAATCAGAACAATTGTTGTTCCGTTGAACATAACCCCGGATAGCACGAAGCTCCCTAAACGACCGCTATGTTGCGAAATCAGCGCGACAACGATTAATACCGAGAAGTTAAAAACCAGAGGTGCCAGGGCTGCTGCGAGCAAACGATCAGAAAAAGTAGGTACTGCCTCGTCGTTTTGACGTTTTTGTTGTGGCTGCATAGATTCAGTTCTTTGAAATCCAACGACTAAATTCACTGGCGCGAAGCGTCAGTGTGCAACG
>CBHCMF010000336.1:0-3366 GCA_965974465.1 uncultured Noviherbaspirillum sp. | reverse complement strand
AGCCGCCTGCGCCGGGACCAAAAGCGAGATATGTATCAAGACCGGCTAACCCTGTCGCAAAAGCACTGTTTGCCAGCGTTCCATCTGCGTTGTAAATTCTGATTGTCCCATCTGCAAGCGCCACGAAAATTCGGTTTTTCCTGTCGATGGCAATGCTGCCAGGCCGACTAGGGACTGAAAACAATACGGTCGGAGCGCTTCCGTAGCTCGTGAGGACCTGGGGGAGATCATCGGAAAAAACAAGGCGTCCCGAAGCGTCGAACTTCATGTCATCCACATCAGTGAAACCTGTATTAAAAACAACCGTCGCTGTTTGGTTCGGGTAGATCGCCGCAAGGATACCCCCTCCCCCGACGAGGACGGAATTAGGAACGCCACTGATACGTCCGGCAGCATCAACAAGAACTGTATCTGGGTCGACCATAGGTGGGCCGAATTCTGAAACTGAACTTCCCCCGGGGGCGATCCTGTGAATCCGATCGCCTCCGTGACGTCCCACATAGAGTGCGCCATCGGGCCCGAAAGACAGTTTCATTGGTTCGTCTACATTGGCATAAACCTGGACATTAAAGCCAGGTCGGACGGTCGGTAATGCTACCTCGACTGGCGGAGTTGGCTTCTGGTCAGCCGCCATCACTGACACGCTTGCCAAACTGTCGGACGCGCCTATAGAAGCAGAAACGGGATCATTAGCGTCTCCACCGCCACATGCACTGAGGAAAACACAAAGGATAAGGATACCCGCCGTAAGTTGGCGAAAATTAAAATTTCGCTGTTCCATGTTCGACTCCACAGATCAACAGCCCCCTTTTAGCGTTATCATTTTTATAATTCCATCCTAACAAGCGGCACATCAGGGCAATTGATGCAAATCAAGCAGAGTCTTTCTGGGATTGCACGCCCCCTTTTTCAAGCGTGGGGCGTGGGGCGTGGGGCGTGCCGTGTGATTGGGTGGTGATGCCCGAGCAGCGCCCGCTACCCCGACTTACGTGCACGCCGACGAAGAGAACGGGCGCGGCAGTTGAGTGGGGCCTTCGCCGGGCGGCCGTGCTGAACCGGTATCGGAACGTTCACCCGGCGTCGGAAAAAATCAGCTTTGGGCGTACATCTCCACAAATTGCCATACCAACAAGCATAGCTGCGACAAAGATCAACGGGGCATTGCTGCCTTAGGCAAGTGACGCCATGCAGGACCAAGGCAATATCCTAAGGTGCCGTGCGGGAATAACTCAATGAGATGGACGCCCCCCACCCACGACGGCATCGCGATGTGCCAAAGTGGAAGTGTGATCACCCACTGAGTGAGGGGAAGCGTCATGGACCATGATTAGCGTAATCGGCCTGAATTTGGCAAAGAACGTGTTTCGAGTCTTGAGAAATTATTCTTCCAATAGAGAGGCATCCATGTATGCAATTTGGCGATGTACATTTTTCTGGCGCATTTCGAATGTTCTGATACCGTCATCTTTCAGTCTGATTCGATCCAGAATCCGCTACTGAAGATGCGGCTTGCCGCCACCGTTTTTTCCTGGTGCGTTTCTCTGCGAGATAAATGGAGCTTATAGATCCGAGTTATCCTCTAGGGTCTCCAAATCAGCGCTGCTTTAAAACAACGCTTTAATGCTCTACGAAGAAGTTTATCTCAACGCACCTCTTTCTTAAAACGCACAACAAATAGGCAAGTGAAAACCAATTCATGAAGAAATTGAGCATCAATGTTTGCTTAGGATGCTTCGCACTCCTCGTGATCGCCACTATCGTTGGTGTCGCTTACGAGGTCTCAGGCCGAAAGCATGCTGCACGAATTTTTCCGCCGCCAGGAAAATTGGTCGATATTGGCGGACGAAAAATTCAACTGGATTGCCGAGGAACCGGAAACCCAACCGTCGTATTTGAGGCAGGGCTCGATATGAATGGTTCACTAAGCTGGTCGGCAGTTCACGATGATATTGCCAAGACGACTAGAGCTTGTGCATACAGTCGCGCTGGAATTATGTGGAGCGATCCACACGACGCGCACCAGAATGGAAAATCCATTGCGCAAGACTTGCATGTCACATTAAGCAAGGCAGGTGAGCAAGGGCCGTTCGTATTGGCCGGGCATTCGCTTGGTGGACCTTACATCATGACCTACACCAAATACTTTGGGCAAGAAGTGGCGGGACTCGTTTTTGTAGATGCAGTACATCCAGAGCAGGTACAGCGATACGACGCTGTAAAAAAATTATCCGAACCGAAATTAATGAAGCTCAGAGACAAAGTTGGGGCCGCACTCAATTGGGCTGGTGTGGTACGTGCTGTTGCAGCCTCCGATGAAAAAAATCCCAATGTGCCTGACCATGTTTTCCAAGCCGTTAAAGCCTATATTCCTACTTCACTCGGCTCTATGCTCAAGGAAGAAGACGCGTTCAATGAGACTCTCGCAGAAGCTGGGACTTTTCGCCAGCTTGGTGACCGCCCGCTCTTCGTATTAACAGCAACGGCTCCACGTTCAGAACAAGAGCTCTCTTATTGGAATATAACGGCAGAGCAAGCTAAACAGTACGAGGTCGTTGGGAAACGCATGCAGGATGACCTAACGACATGGTCATTGCAGAGTCAGCATCAATTGGTTACCGATTCGGACCACTATATCCAATTTGACCGCCCTGACGTTGTAATTACGGCAGTACGTTGGGTAGTCGAAAGAGTACGAGAAAAACGGGATCGCAGCTTTCCTATAAAACCTGCTGTGGAGTGATTAGGTCTTGCCTCCACATGCAACATGTCTGACTCTACATACTAAACTGGACAGGCCAGAGGCGGCCTGACTTCCAATTTGAACGTTGCGGCTGCAGAAGAAGTTCCAAAATGCCTCTTATGCCAATTTCAGCCTATAGAAATCAAGGAGTTACTGCGTCAAAAAGTCGGCACAATCCCTTTTCTTTAACTCCATTAACCATGCCAAGACGTAATGCGTATTCGTGGCTGAGCGAAGCAAAACGCTCAAACGCCGTGTCAAGATTGGCCAATGTTCAGGTCCAAGACCTTAGGTCGTGTCCCGATCAATGTGGCCGAACAGATGATTGCTCATCCGGATGACCAAGTGTAGGAAGGCGTGAACGAGATGCCGAAATTCGGTCCTGAACCTCATAAATCGCCATACCAACAAGCATCGCTACGACAAAGCTCAACGGTTTGCTTCCACCCTGGGCAAGTGACGCCAATGCGGGCCCTGGGCAATATCCAGACAAGCCCCAACCCACCCCGAACACCACCCCTCCCAGCACCAGTCGCCGGTCAATATGCACCACAGTCGGCACACGCATCCCCTCACCCAGTAATGCTTTGGTACGGCTTTTAGCAAAGTGAAAGGCCATGCCGCTA
>CBHCMF010000335.1:0-3430 GCA_965974465.1 uncultured Noviherbaspirillum sp. | reverse complement strand
CATTTAGCCCTTTGAAGCAATAGACACTTCCTTTAAAAAACGAAAAAGTAAATGCATACAATCGGGACCATTATTCTGCTCTTTGGGATATTGTTCATGGCCGCTGCGCAACTTTATGTGACCGCCATGACATTTAAGGTGACGCCGTTGAGAGGGATACTCTGCTTCGTCATACCGGGATCCGCGTTTTTTGTGGCGAAAAGGCATGGGTTTTATGGGAAGTTTTTTGCCACGTATATCATTGGAATTTTTGGAATGATTGTTGGCGGTTCCCTTCTCTCCTAATGGGATAGACAAAAAGCCCTTTCCAGATGACCTTCTATAATCCATGTGTATAAGCGCCTTCAGATAAGGCTATGTCCCTATGAAAGAGAGCGCATTCTTTGACAACGTTGTGGCGTAAGTGAGAACCAATGAAAGACCAAGTACGTGGAGCTTGTTACTGTGGCGCCGTCAAATTTCATGCGGAGGCCGCTGCCCAAAACATCATCAATTGCCACTGCGGTTTATGTCGACGACTAAGCGGAAGCGCCTTCACAACTTGGCTCAGCTTTTCCCAATCGTCGTTTCATCTCTCGGGAGAGCAACACCTATGTACGTTCCACCCAACGGCAAACACCACGCGCCATTTCTGCTCACAATGCGGCACCCATGTCTATACCGAGGACACCCGCTATCCTAAAATCATTGGCGTTCCGGCCGGCACCATCATGAGTGGGGTTGAATGTATGCCCCAGGCACACTACTTCGTCAGTCACAAAGCGGCCTGGCACGTCATCAATGACACATTGCCGCAGTTCGGCGGCGAATCTGGTTTTGAGCGCTTGCCCACCTAGAGCGGTTTTACTATGCGAGCAAAAGAGGTCCAGTCGGGCCTGCGATGCTCCCCTTTCACGCATAGTCAAATCGCTCTAAAGGGACAGAACGCGTAAAAAACGCTAGCAGTATCTGCCGTACGGCACAACGACTGCCATAGCGCTGTTCGGCCAGACGATTGCTCAGTCAACTACAATTCGCCTCCCTAAACATCCGTCATGGCCATGCTTTACCCCCTCTCTTTTCTGCACAACGATGAAACGACATTTCGCCTTGTTCTTCTCTTTCTTGTTGTTGACACTCGCGGGATGCGCAACGGTGGCTCCCATGCATGAAAAGAATATGGCGGACGTCAATGGCGAAAAACTTGAACTGGTTAGAGCCGGCAAGGATAGGCCGGTCATTGTATTGATCAGCGGCTATGGCGCCGATGTCGATTATTCTTGGGCCAAGATCTTGCCAGAGGTAGCGACAATGGGGACCGTGATTGCGTATAACCGGTTCGGCTACGGCAACAGTGACCGCACTGAGGTACCACAGACCGGCAACGCTGTTATCAGTACACTCCGGCAGTTGCTGAATGCGGAAAAGCTGGCCCCGCCCTACATCCTGGTTGGTCATTCCATCGGCGGCGCCTATGCCAATCTCTATGCACGACAATATCCAACAGAAGTGGCTGGCGTGGTACTGCTCGATTCATCGCATCCTGATCAAGAGGAAAAGCTGCGTAGTCAGCAAAATTTTTTGCAGAGGGGGCTCAGCCGTGTACTTCTCGCGCTCGACAAATACGTTCACTCCCGACATTCGGAACTCGCCTCCTTTGCGGAGACCGCGCATCAAATCAAGCAAGCCGGACCGTTTCCCGACATTCCACTAACGGTGATCACTGCGGGCCAGATGCCAGGTTTCTTTGCTAGCGAAGGCACCATGGGCGTGCATGAAGAAAACCAGCGCGACCTTGCCGCCATGTCCTCACAAGGACGGCAGATCGTGGCGGAGAATAGCGGGCATTTCGTCCAAAATGACGAACCCGGCATTGTGGTTAACGCGATCCGGGAGATCGTGAACGCGGTCGGCAATTGAGCGGCACCGTTCCGACGCTGCTTTTCGGATTACGAACATCCTTCCCAATGCTGCGTCCTTCATCGATATGCCGCCATGCCGAGTTACGACTTGGCCGCCTCTGCCCTCTCTTGAAGAAAAACAGGAAGATCTGTCGCTGGCGGAAATAGCGAGTGATGGTAAAGCATGTCCGCCACATGGCCTCTGTGATAGGTCGTATGGTTGACCACATGAAGCAAGATATCGTTACGTGACATTGCGCCGTTGCCCCCTCCTATAAACGTAAAGTTGACGATTTCAGCAAGTGACTTGGCGTCCAACGTATCGGCGTAGCTGACATACCAGTCATCCATTTCCCGTTGCATCGCACGGAGCACATCGAACGGCGGATGATTTTCGGGATTGCGGGTTGTGTAGCCATGGGGCTCACCGAGTAGATGCGCCTGCCACACCCGATCCATGGCATAAGAATGATGCAGGGTGCGAATCATGCTGCCAAAGAAAATCGGGCGTGGTGCGACGAGATCAGCCTCGGACAGCTGAGCCACCGCTTCTAAAAATAATTGATCGGCCCAGGCCTTGTAACGCACCAATGTTTGTATGTGGTTCATCGTCGTTCCAATTGTGATTGAGTTCTGAAGTGCCGCCCCTCAAAAGTAGCAAAAGTTCAATATCACGAAAATCACCTTACACCGACCGTACGCTCAAACCCAGATGCTTCCAAAGCAAAAGCCGGGGCGGCAACGCTCTTCCTTCAAAATTCAGTTATTGCCTACAGGAACTGATAATATCGAAAGATAGACAGGATAGAACATGCACTGCAACGTATCTTTCGATATGAAGTGCAGTTCCAAGGAGGCCGCTCACTATGGCAATGGCGCGTTCACTTCACTTCGTACGTTTTTGGGGTCCGCTCTTTCTCTTTTCTTGTCTCAATTTAGCAAATTCCACTAGGAATGCCCTCGCACAAAGCGCGGAACCGATTAAACCCGTTCCTATTGAAAACAAATTGGATCCCAGGAAGGTCGCACTGGGCGAGCGGCTCTTTCACGATAAACGCTTGTCCAAAGATAACACCATGTCGTGCGCGAACTGCCACATCCTGGCGCGCGGGGGCATGGATGGACAACCGAAGTCGATCGGCATTGGCGGTGTTATCGGTACGGTCAACACCCCAACTGTATTCAATAGCGGTCTGAACTTCCGCCAATTCTGGGATGGCCGTGCCCACTCGCTTGAAGAGCAAATTGACGGTCCGATCCATAACCCCAAAGAAATGGCCAGTAATTGGGCCGAGGTTCTTGCCAAGTTAGCAAAGGATGCCAACTTGAGTGCGCAGTTTAAAGAAGTTTACCCAACCGGACTGCAAGCAAAGAATATCCAGGATGCGATTGCTACGTTCGAGCGTTCACTGCTTACGCCCAATGCACGCTTTGACAAGTATTTGCGCGGGGACAAAAAGGCCTTGAATGCCAATGAGCTTAAAGGTTATCAACTCTTTAAGAGCTACGGTTGCGTAGCCTGTCATCAAGGTATCAACGTCGGTGGCAAC
>CBHCMF010000334.1:0-3473 GCA_965974465.1 uncultured Noviherbaspirillum sp. | reverse complement strand
GCTGGGTCAGCCTATTCGACACCATGCTGGCGCGAGACGAACGACCACAAGCGTTCGCAGAATTCATTGCCTGGGCATTTACACGCGTGCAAACAGAAACATTGGCCCCCGGTGAAGCGTTGGAAGTCGCGCATGCACGCGCCGCAAAATACATTGAGGAGCATGGCATTGAATATCTGATACAAAAACTGTCCGCTCATCCCCATTACCTGACGAAGGAATTGGGGCTGGATGCAAACTATGTGGCGTTTTTGCAGAATCAATATACGGTCCAGCAAGCGCACATTGCATGGATGGCGGAATTCGTTCCTGGCCGCGTCAATGCACCCTTGCATGTGTTTCGGGCCGAGGAATCAATGCGGCAAGAAGGGGCGCAAGTGGACTGGCTGGCTCATACCAACAACAGGGAGCGTAGTACGCAACGAACCCTGCCCGGCTGTCATGAGAACCTGATCCTGCTGGAGGAAAATATCGAGGTTATCGTTCGAGTCCTTGATTACGGTGTTTTGGCGAGCAGTCTTTGAAACAGCATGCCTGAGCTAATCTGCAAACAACTCAGGTAATACCAAAGGCAAGATTGCACTGTTGCATACCGGTTCAATCTTGCCTTTAAACCCTGTCAAAAAACGCATGGAGCCTTATCCATTCACCTATGATGCTTTGCGAACTTGCCTCCAAAGCTTATCGCAATCAATTAATCATCACGCGGTTTGGTTGCTTTGTTCGATGCCGTAATTTTCTAGTAACAATAGCTCTATAGAATTCACCTTGTATGACAGTCATCGTGTCTGTAGGAAGATGTCGATGAACTCTTAAACGTTCCGAGGTGAGAGCTATGGCGAATGATATTGAAAATATTCGATATAAGGTCGTTGTGAACCATGAGGAGCAATATGCTCTCTGGATGCATGGAAAATCAAATGCATCAGGATGGAAAGATACCGGCGTTGTCGGAACAAAATCGGAATGTCTGGCCTATATCAATGAGGTGTGGACTGACATGCGCCCACTTAGCTTGCGCAAAGCAATGTCAGGAATAATGAATGCGAGAACTAAGCACGCGCAGGCATCACTTTGCGCGGCATGATTGTCTAGTTGCGCATTTTAAGAATGGCAACTGAGAACTTATTATTGAGCCGGTATGCCTTTGTTAAACACATATCCCATACTTCCCTATTTATGCCTGACGTAATGTGATGCAACAAGGGCATGCCGACTCAATAAATATTCTGCAGCATTCTTCATTCCACTACGACTTCCTCTTCATATGGGAAAACTTTTCCAGGAATGTCCTGATTCCTGAATAGTGATACGTAGCTACACGTAAGGTTCAAGCATCGCAGTGAGAGATTCGCTGTGCAGCCGTAATCAGCATTACGGCTGCAAGGGAACTTATTGCGTCGATTTTTTTGCATTATTTCTGCCGCCCGTTGTTCTTATGACATCTCTTCACCAAGCGTCCGTTTCTCATCTCCTCACTTCGCCACAACGCGACATCTGGTTCGATCAACTGCTGCATGGCGATGTACCGCTCTACAACATCGGCGGGTACATGCGCCTGGCGGACCGTCTGGATGTCGAACTCTTCATGCAGTCAGCAAAGCTGCTGGTGCAGAAGTTCGATGTGCTACGTACCGTGTTGCGCGAGCGGTGTTCCGACGATGAGGATGCGTTGCCGATGCAAGGCTATGCCGATGCACTACCCGTTGTCGTTCCCTTTCTTGATGTTTCCGCTGAGGCCAATCCCCATGAAGCGGCCATGGCGTGGATGCGACAGCGTTTTGCCGAGCCTTTCTCTTTGCAAGGCGAACCCCTGTTTCGCTATGCACTCTTGAAACTGGCTGACGAGGCTTTCCTGTACTTTGCCTGTTATCACCACCTGATTGCCGATGGTTGGACGATTGCCTTGCTGGCACGCGCCCATGCCGAGATTTACACGGCACTGGCCGCTGGCGAAGAGCCTGACCTCACTGCGCCTTCCTATTTGGCCTTCATCGAGAACGATCGCAGTTATGTCGATTCGCCAGCCTTCGCCACGCAACAGCAATACTGGCTGCAGAAATTCCAGCCCCTGCCTGAGCCGCTGTTTTCCGCACACTATCGCGGCCAAGCGCTCACGCAATCGCCTCCCAGCCAGTGCAGCACCTTGTCGTTGCCGCGCGACTGGTACAACCGCCTGATCGGCTTTGCCAATGAGCATGGCGCCAGCACGTTTCACGCAATCCTCGCTGCCCTCTACGTCTATTTCACGCGCACCGCGCAACGCGATGAAGTGGTGATGGGACTGCCGGTGCTCAATCGTAGCAACGCCGCTTTCAAGGCAACGGCTGGATTGTTTGTCGGTGTGACGGCGACGCGATTTAGCTTTGGCAGGGAACTGAGTTTTGCCGAACTGCTGCAAGCAATCGGACGAGAACTGAAACAGAACTACCGGCATCAGCGCTTCCCGCTCAGCGCGCTCAATCGCAGTCTCGACCGCGCAAGCAATGCCGGACAACAGTTATTCGATATTGGCGTGTCCTATGAGCGCCACAACTATGAAGCGGCGTTCGGAGAGGCGCGCGGCATTGCCATACCACTGGTCAACGAATACCAGACCGCTCCTCTCATGTTGTATGTGCGCGAATTCCACGACGATGAAGCGGTGCTGGTCGATTTCGTTTACAACAAGACTTACTTCACCGGCGATGACATCGCGGCGATCCAGCAGAGTTTGTTGAATCTCCTGGATGCCGTACTCGTTGCGCAGCCGGAGATGCCTGTGGCCGAATTGCCCCTGCTCTCTAGCGAAGAGCAACGCCAGATCCTCGTCGAATGGAATCAAACGCATGCCTCTTTGCCGTCCGCACGGACCATTCATCAACTGTTTGAGGCATGCGTTCAGGAGTATCCGGACCGGATCGCGGCGGTATTCCAGGACCAGCAACTCAGTTACGCTGAATTGAATGCCAAGGCGAACCGCCTCGCCCACTATTTGCGCGAACAAGGCGTGGGTGCCGATGAATTGGTGGGCATCTGTATCGAGCGTTCGTTGGACATGATCGTCGCCGTTCTCGGCGTGCTCAAGGCCGGCGGCGCTTACTTGCCGCTGGATCCCAAGCTGCCGCCGGCACGTATGGCCTACATGATCGAAGATGCCAGACCTCTGCTGTTATTAACCGAGGAACATCTTCTCAGCCGTTTTCCCCAGATGGAGATTACGCAGCTATGCCTGGATCGGGATGCCGCCTTGCTATCGACCTGGCCCACGCATAATCCGCCCCAGCAAACGTTGCCTGAGCATCTGGCGTATGCGATCTATACCTCCGGCTCCACCGGCAACCCGAAAGGCACCTTAATTCATCATCGGGCGTTGATCAACCTGGTGCTGGCACAACAAGAAGCTTTCGATCTGCAACCGGGCAGACGCGTATTGCAGTGGGCATCCTTCAACTTCGATGCCTCGGTATCGGAAATCTTCACGGCGTTGACTG
>CBHCMF010000333.1:0-3535 GCA_965974465.1 uncultured Noviherbaspirillum sp. | reverse complement strand
CTCGACCGCTTCCACACCCATATCCAAAAAACCCATAATCCTGATCCCCTTTACTCTTGTTAAGCAGGCGCGTTCATAACATCGTGATATACCTGGCCCCATTTATTGACGGGCAGCGTTCCATAGGATTCCCGCGCCCATGCCGAGGCATGCCTGGCATAAGGGCCAGGATTGAAAACAACGGCAAGATTCTCAAAAACGAATTGACGCGCTTCACGGTCCTCAAAGCGGCTCAAGGCGGAGGAAAAAGCGGCTGGTTCGTATGTGCCCCACGCATCTTTTGCATAGTCCCGGTGCGATGCCATCCAGTTCAAAATCTTCTTGGCGTCCTCTCGCACATTGACATCATCCGATTGCAGCGCAACCATAATTGTGCGCTGCAGATGATTCGCATCTTGGCCGCTCAATCCAGGCAGGTAGGCAATGACGGCGTTCCCCTCGCCGAGTTCTCCAAGATGCTGCCAGCCATGGCACAGCGGGTCTGCAGTTCGCAGATTTTCTGGCCGGATGTCGCGATGGTTGTCAGTCAAGTTGTGGACCTGGTTCTGCTGCGAATAAAAACCGCAGAACATGCAGCGATGGCCATCTTTAGCCAGCGTCTTCTGACGCAACCTTTCGCCTTCGTACGCTGGATCGGTCGGTTCGATCGCTTCAGGCGTCTTGTCGCCCCACACCCGGCTTTTCGTTGAAAACATCAACGCCGGATATGCTACGGTCTCGAAGTTCGAACCCAAGCCGGGCTTGGGCTGCACTTTATCCAGGTCGACAGCGGCTGGATCGTGATTGTTGTGTTGGATTGTCGTCACCACTTAGATAGGACGGCCTTTCGACCGCCCTCCCCCATATGAGAATGATTACGACGGCAATTGGCCTTGCGATGAGCTTTGAATACCCACGGATTCACCGGCCTTGATCATCACATACCCTGTTGCTCCTAGCGCTGCACCCGCCAGAAGCGGCACAAAAATCTGACCTGCCTTGATCTGGCTTTGCTCGCCCTCTTTACCTTTGCGCCACCAGTTGTAGCCACCGTATCCCGCACCGCCAAAACCGACTGCGGCAAACAGCTTTCCGAGGCTTGTCTTAATGGAGTCACCTTGTTGAGCCGCAGTATTCACCATGCCGGCGATGCCTCCCGGTCCCGTCTCGGCAGCAGCATGTGCTGCTTCAGCGACAAACATGCCGGTAAATGTCACTGCTGCGCTTGCCATCATCAAGCGTCTTTGACGTGGCGATTGGGCACATTCCATGCCCTTGACCATGAGCGAGACATGGGCTTTACGGGACAAATCACTGATCCAATCAATAGGTTTGAGCATTACTTTCTTCATTTCTAATTCTCCTTACAAGGAAACGGTTTACCAAAACAAATTGAACGACTGCCGGAACGCGTCGATTGCATCCGGTATCTGCACTAACATTGCACCTCCCACCATATGCGTGATGGCACGCCAGACAACATCGTCCGCACCATGTGACGATTGGCCGTCCACACATGCTTTCTTCAGAAGCAAGACACCCTTAAAGAAGAAGACACCTCCTGCCACGCTTGCAAGAGTGAGGACTGCATTGATCGCTTCAGCAAATTTCCCGAAATCAGAAGCTCCGCTGTATGAAATCGGCCCATAACTTACCGTACCTGCCCCAAACGAATTCCACGTTGCATTGATGAAGCGAGAAAGGTTCAACAACAACCCACCGATCAAAATAATGGGCAGGATGTCACCAATGGTCACCGGGCTTAAACCTGGAAGGCGGGATGCACGCTGCATGCGTAACAACGAACTACCTACATATATCGTCCCGACAAGTGCGCCCAACACCCAAAGAAATTTCCACATCGCCACAGAAAAAGTATTGGCGAAGTGGACGATCATCTGAGACAGGTCCATGGCGCGCTACCTCAACGAATAGTGCCGAGCGACGTAATAACCTGCCGCGCAAGCGGATCAATACGCACGATACGCATGCCGTCAATCACGTCCCCCTCCTGAACTACAAACGTCTGATCAGAGTTTTGAATCCACGCCTGATCGCGATAGATGGTGTTAAGCGTGAAGCCAATCGGCTTGGATTCCTCCTCTGAGGAAGGAGATTTCGACGGCGCATTTGTGCGAGAAGGCTGCGAACGAGAATCACGGTGCGTCCTCGGCTTTGATTTGCTTGCTGTGGCTGCTGCTTTCACCGAATACTTTGCCACTTGTGCCTCAACCAAGGCGAGCCTGCCTTGCAATTCATCCACTTTCGCCTGCAACTCGACCTCCTTCTCCGTTGGCTGGGGAGGAGCTGCATTTGGCTCACTTTTGCTTGTCGGAGCGTCAGAGGGCGTTACCCCGCTCTTTTCTGTGGCGATGTCTGTTGTCCCCTGCGTCTGGCTTCCCTGTGAAATGCTTGACCCAGGACCATTGTTCAATTGCGCATGACCGACATCGCTCATTGCTTCGCTGGGAGTAAGCAATCGAGGTGACGCATGCACAGCAGCACTCGGCGACGAGCCATCGAAGATGTACGGCCATGCAATCCAAACCGCAGCCCCAAGTGCCACTGTCGCACCAAAATGAGCAGGACCAAGTTTTGAAACAAAGCCAGAGATAGCAGATTCTTTCGCCGCCGATTTTGGCGGCTCTGCTTTTGCTTCTGGCGCAGCCGTCCCCTTCTTGGCGGATGACTGCATAGAGAAGATGTCAACGCCAGAATTCGGCTTCAGAGTGGTATCGTTTGTGGACTTCATGCTTTTGGCCTTTTTCGTATTATATATATTATACGGAACTAACAACAAAAAATTTTTTATCGTTGGTAGCCGATGATTCCAGGCTGCTGATACGGATTTGGAGCGTTATAGCCTGGCTGATAGCCAGGTGCGACTCCCTGTGGCATCGCTGGAAAATTCTGGCGTGGTGGTTGTGATGCCGGCTGACTGAGCGCATTCATATCCACGCCTTGCTGCTGCGTTGGTCCTGTAGAGCCCAAGGCCAGATCGTCCGTGGTCAGCACCGGACCAATGAACCGAATTCCAATTGAAGCGCCCTTCGAGATAAGCACCTGTTTGACGGACGTATTCGCCGCATCGTTAGCCAGTACCTGCCCCGTCTGATTTGCTATGCCGCCAACGATGGTGCCAGCCACTGCGCTTGCATTAGGCGTTGCAGGATATGTTTGAATAACACCGCCTTGAGGGGTGATGATGTTTTGCGCATTTGCCTGTTCGTATAGCTGACCAGTACGCCCGATGCCATTGGCGATCGACGGTAGAATGACGCGCGTAAAGTATCGATTGTTGACTTCACCAGAAAGTGAGGTTCGCATCGAGACTTGATCCACTGCCTTAGCTGTGATTTTGTAAGACCGTCCCTGCCACTTCATAAAGGTGAATGTCATATCCACCGTATTTGTGAGGCGCTTGTAACCCATCGCAAAGACTTCCGCTCCAGCGTATTTGCCACTTGGGATATACGCTGTGACGACCGAGTTTTCGTCGGTGTCTATGTCCGTATCGAGTATCGCCGGCACCAAATCGAAATCTTCGACCACTTTC
>CBHCMF010000332.1:0-3549 GCA_965974465.1 uncultured Noviherbaspirillum sp. | reverse complement strand
CTCTGCCGCCGATGTGTTGCAGGACAAGGGACCAAGGGAATATCTGGCCGATACCATCGTCCTTGGTGGCACAACCTCAGCCGGTTTGAAGGACCTGCGGTCCGCGCCGGTCAGCGTCGACTATCCCGGTGTCGAAATGCATGCCAATATCATTGCGTCGATCCTGGACGGTGATTTTAAACAGGAGCCGGATTTTAGTATCGGTCTGCAGATAGTGCAGGCACTCATCATTGGTGTTTCACTTGGATTCTTATTACCTGTACTAACACCTGTAATGATCATCGTTGTATCGATGGTCGCCGCTGTGGCAGTGGTCGGTATGAACTTCGTAATGTATTACTCAATGAACTGGGTTGTGCCGATTGCGGTATCACTGTTGCTGGTCACTGCCTTATTTATTTTTAATATTGCGTGGGGCTATTTATTCGAATATCGAAATGGTCGCGCAATGGTCAATCTATTTGGTGAATATGTGGCGCCGGAACTGGTGGCCGAAATGGCTGCCAATCCAGAACACTACACGATGGAGGGTGAGAGCCGCGAGCTCACGGTGTTATTCTGCGACGTACGCGGTTTCACCACGATCTCCGAAGAGCTCGATCCAAATGTGCTACGCGAATACATCAACATTTATCTGACGGCGATGTCTGAAGATATTCGCGGCAACCGTGGCACACTCGACAAATACATTGGTGACGCGGTGATGGCATTCTGGGGCGCCCCAGTCGAACTGCCGGACCATGCGACCCGGGCGGTGGCCACGGCATTGAAGATGCAAGTCACTGCCCACGCCATCAATAAAGACTTTATTGCACGCCAATGGCCACCATTGAAGATTGGCATTGGCATCAACACCGGTGACATGCGGGTGGGTGACATGGGCTCGAAAATTCGTCGCGCTTACACAGTGATGGGCGATGCCGTAAATCTGTCGTCGCGTTTTGAAGGCATTACCAAAGTATACGGTGTCGGTATCGCTGTCGGCGAAGCAACCAAGTTGGCAGCGCCGCAATTTGCCTATCGAGAACTTGATCGCGTACGTGTAAAAGGCAAGCACGAACCAGTACCCATCTTCGAACCCTTGGCGCTCGAGGCGGAATTGGACGAAACAATACGCATTTCGCTAAAGAAATGGCATGAGGCGCTTAATCTCGTTCGTGCGCAGAAATGGGATCGGGCCGAGCAATTGATTCGGGAATTGCTCGCTGAAAGTCCTGACAGCGGGTTGTACAACCTATATCTGGATCGTATTGCCCATTACCGACTCTGCCCGCCAGGTGAGGACTGGGACGGTGTTACGACGTTTGAAACGAAATAGGCAAGTGATGGAATGTACGCAGAAGGCAGAACGATGGCAAGAGCAGGCCACTGCCACCACAGTAGGGCGCCTTCCCCCTGCAGGAGGAAGGCGTTTAGCCGAAGCCATCATGCTGCCGCCGGCATCCTCAAAAATATGCTGGCTATTCCGGCTCTACACCAAGCGCCACCAGAAAGCGCGACACCATGTTGTAGGTCGCAATAACGCCCACTAACTCGACGACCAGTTGATCGTTCGGCAGCGATGTACGCACAGCAGAAAATGTCGCATCATTGACCTCAACACCACGCGTCATGTCGAGTGTGAGGCGAATGACGGCACGTTCGGCAGCGTCGAACAGCGAAGCATTTCGTACCGCTTCCTCCGGGTTGCGCATGGCTTCTACTTGGACTTCCATTCCACCGGCACGGATAAATTCCGGCACATGGTGATGGAATTCATAGTCTGCGCCGTTCAGTACCGCGACCACGCAGATTGCCAATTCGCGTAACTTCGGCGGCAACTCCAGATTGGCGCGGACTTCCCGTAAGAGTGCATTCCAGCCTTTGGCAAAGGCTGGACTGTGTAGCAGCATGCGGTCCAGATTCAAAAGCTGTCCACCGCGACGGGCGCGGATCGCGTTAATAATCTCCGCGGGTTCAGCAAGATCTGCCGGTTGGTAGGAAAGTCGTGGCATATTAGAAACGTCCTTTCTGCAGTAAGTCGGAGGCTACCCATCATGCGAATGCAGTGGCACCAATGCGGGAAGTGACGGCGTCCACTGTCTCGCTGAGGCGATCGACAATCGTCTCAATGACTTCCGCATCAGAGATGAAGGGTGGGGCAATTAAAATATGATCGCCGGACTTACCGTCGATCGTTCCCCCCATTGGATAAACCAACAACCCACGTTCCATGGCTTGCGTTCGGATGTGGGCGTGCACTTTCTCATTCGCATCGAAGGGTGTCTTGTTGGTCCGATCAGCAACCAGTTCAACACCACAGAATAGACCACGACCGCGAATGTCTCCCACATGCGGATGTCCACCTAACCGTTCCCGTAATGCGGCGGCAAGTTGCGTGCCGCGTGCATTCACGTTCTCCAGCAGGCCCTCGTTACGAATGGTCCGCTGCACTGCCAAGGCTGCAGCGCAGGCCAGCGGGTGGCCTACGTAAGTATGGCCATGCTGGAATGCACCCGATCCGGAGGCGATTGCATCGAAGATATGCCGACGCACAAAGGTCGCACCAATCGGTGCATACCCACCGCCGAGGCCTTTGGCGACAGTCATCAGGTCCGGCACGATATCTTCCTGTTCGCAGGCATGCAGCGTCCCGGTACGGCCCATACCGCACATGACTTCGTCCAGAATCAGCAGGATGCCGTGGCGATCACATATCTCACGAATACGTTTGAAATAGCCCGGTGCGGCCGGTACCGCGCCCAGTGTCGCGCCAACTACCGGCTCTGCAACGAAAGCGATCACGTTTTTGGCGCCGAGCTCAAGGATCTTTGCTTCGAGCTGGTCGGCCGCACGACGCGCATAAGCTTCCGGTGTCTCCTGTTCGCCGCAGTACCGGTATGCGTAGCAGGGATCGATAAAATGGCTCTCCGTCATGATCGGCGCGAACTGCTTGCGCCGCCATGCATTTCCCCCCACCGCAAGGGCTCCAAGCGTATTGCCGTGATAACTCTGGCGGCGTGCAATGAAATGGCGGCGTTCTGGTTCGCCACGCTCGACAAAATACTGACGTGCCAATTTCAACGCCGCTTCCACCGCTTCAGACCCGCCTGAGACTAGGTAGACGTGCGACATACCGGCTGGCGCATGCTCCAGTAATGTATCGCCGAGCTGTTCTGCCGTATCGGTGGTGAAGAAACTAGTGTGCGCGTAGGCCAACCGGTCAAGTTGCTCATGCATGGCGGCGAGCACCTGTGGGTGCTGATGCCCCAGGCTCGATACGGCGGCGCCACCGCTAGCGTCAATATAACGCCGGCCGTCAGCGTCAAACAGATAGACGCCTTGGCCGCCGACAGCATGTGGATAACGGTGATGGATTTGGCGATGTAGCAAATGGGTCATTGCGTTCAGCCTCCGGTAGCCGTGGAAACCACCTCGGGGTTGGCGCGCGAGGTGTCAGGCATGAGGTCGTTGGCAGGTTCGTCATGTCGTGCCAGGACACGAAGCATTTCCGTTTTTGGCTCGGTCTCAAAGAAAAATTTCTTCTCTCCGAATGCGGGCACGAGATCG
>CBHCMF010000331.1:0-3584 GCA_965974465.1 uncultured Noviherbaspirillum sp. | reverse complement strand
ATCGTGGCATCGCCTTCTACGAAAGTCTTGGCGCTAAGCAGGTTGTCGAAAGGCTAAGTTACAGACTTTCTGAGCCGAGCATGAGTCGGCTTGCTTTGGAGAGTTAAAATGGGGCGAAAATAGCTATCATACAATTCAACTGGGGCACGCAAGCGTCCTGTTAATCGAGTGTTAGACGTCAGAATGCATGCTCAGTATCGTTTTCGCTTCTCAGAAGACCATCTGCTCACTTCCTTCCTCCGCTATCGGCAGCAGGTCTGGTGGCGCCGCGCATTCCTCGGCTTGAAGTGGATTTTGGTGATTCCTTTTGGACTAGCGTTCGTCATCGCTGTGTATAACGGTGTCAAGGTTCTTGCAGTCATGCTTGGTGGCATCTTCGGGGCGATAGTTGGCGCGCTCCTGCTTGGTTGGCGAATTGATGCTTGGATAATTAGAAGGCGTTTTCGAAAGTCTCCTTTCCATAATGACGAGATCGACTTCTCTATGTCAGAGAGCGGATCGCATGTGGTCGGAAGGAACAGCGAAGTGCGAATCGGGTGGGCTACATTCACTAGAGCTCGGCGATTTCAGGATGGCCTATTGCTGTTCCATGGACCCGGTGTTTTCAGCTGGCTTCCCGATGCTGCCGCCATAGAGGCGGCAGCCGTGGAGAACGCTCAGCAACTGGCGCGAACGCATATTCAGGATTATCGTGACGTCTAATCATGTCTTTGTAACGGAACACCTATTGTGGTAGTTTAGTCAACTTATGGATAAATGTCCGACTCAATCTGTCAACGTCTATCCTTGCCTTACTTACCCGCAACGCTTGTCACGTATTTCGCCAGCAGCCGGATCTGCTCGTCATTCAGGTTGGTATTCGCAGGCATCTGCCCGATGCCATTGCGAATGGCTTTCTCCACACGCACCGTATCCGGCCGGAGTTCGTCGAGATCCGGCCCGACTTGGCCTCTTGCTTCTGCTTGCCGCAAGGTATGGCAGACCGCGCAGACGGGCGACGCCGCCTGGGTGAACAGGCGTCTGCCTTCTGCCATCCCATCCTGGGCTCTGGCCGTTCCCGCACAGGCGGCGAAGACACTGGCGCAGAGAAAAGGCAAGTATCGCTTCACGACACAGTCCTCGTCAGGCAACGGTGACTTGGACCGCGTGGTCGCGCCAGCTGCTGTTGTTGTAGCCGCCCGCATTCTCGAAGCGTTCTTCCGGCTGCCGGTTGCCTTGCAGATCGATCGCACGGCTGACAAGGGTATACGTGCCTGCTGACAAGGTGACAGCGAGTGCGAACTGGCGCCAGGCGTAGCGTCCCAGGTCGGGGCCGACGAAGCGCGCTTGCTTCCAGGTTTTGCCCCCATCCACAGAGACCTCGACTGTCTTGATAGCATGCACGCCGCCGAAAGCAACTCCTTTGACCTGCACTACGCCGGCCGGGACAGCTCCGCCATCTGGCGTAGGCGAATTGATCCATGACTTGACACCCATCTCCCACACCGAGGGCTGGCTGGAATCGCCTTTCTGGCCGGGCGGGGAGATGCGGTAGCCAGTCTTCTGGATCGCGGCATCGCTTTCGTGTGCGGTAAAGGCAAGGCGCTTGATGTATTTGACGTTGTTCACGCCCGAATAGCCGGGCACGATGATGCGCAACGGACCGCCGTGGGCCAGCGGGATTGGCGCGCCGTTCAATTCCCATGCCAGCAATGCATCGGTCATGGCTTTGAGCGGGACGGAGCGTTCGACCATCACACTATTCGGGTCGACACCTTCCGGCAGTTTTTCGCCGCCGGTGCTGGTCATGAAGACGGCGCCGTCGGCCAAGCCGCCCAACGCTTCGACCACAGCCGTCACCGGGACGCCGCTCCACATCACACAGCCAGCCGCGCCGACCTGCCATGGCGTGCCGCTCGGCTTGCTCGGAAAATAGCCGCGGCCGTTCCCGGAACATTGCAGCACCATGGCCACGGTTTCCAATCCCAAACTCTTGAGCTCCTTGACCGTGAGCTTGCGCGGGTTCTTCACGCCTTCGAGCGTCAGCTCCCAGGCATCGCGGTCGGCGAGGATGGAAGCATCGGGCGCCGGCAGGTTGTTGCGAACGTACAAGTGCTCGACCGGCGTGATAATGCTGGTGCCGAATGTGCTGCGTTTGGCTTCGATGGTATTGCTGGTGTGTACGATCATCGCATTCGGATCCTTCCACGCGGCATACGGCGGCAGCGGCTTGACTGCGGTGGCAGCGGCTGCCTGGGCGATGGCCGTCTTGTGGAATGCACCCAGACCGGCCGCGGCAAGGGTTGCGGCGCTGCCGGCAAGCAGGGAGCGCCGCAGGGGATTGTGGACAGAGGGCATCTTTTCTGGTTGTCTTGCCATGGGGGCTCCTAGTAGGGGTTCCGGATGCGAGTCCGGTTGGCGGGAATGCAGTTTGGTTGGATTTTGACAATGATAATCCATCCATATTGTCGAAGTACGAATAAACGGCTAATGAGATATTTTCAGTAACCGCCGGCGCGCAAAATAGGTGGGCGAAAAAGTAAATTCTTTTCATAGTGCTCGGTCTGTTGCGATCCATTACCCGACCTCTGGAAGGAGAGATCAGGTACACCAAACGGACCATTTTTTCGTGAGACCGATCCATTGTCTTCGCTCGCCTGTCGACATATTGTCGATATCTATGACACTTCCTAGTGGTGACGCAAGTAGGCCGGCGATATGGGCCAGCAACGCTTGTTGGCATGCCAGGCCGTACAAGGTGCGTCGAAATTTGCTCGCGCCGAGCCCCGTGTTCCTCAGGAATGCGGTCGACGATCGAGACCGATTTTCTGCGGACGATATTGGTTTGGGTGTCGCTCTGCTTCACGATGATCCCTCAAAATTGGTTAGCCGATTATTCGTTCAAAATTAGCCGCTTATTCGTACTTCGACAATCGTCTTGAGCAGCGCCCGACTCTTCGGATCGTGCTGCTTGGCGCAGGTTTGGATATGCCATTCCAGCTTGGGTAGCATCGCGTCATAGAAATCGATCAGCTCGCAGTCGACCTCGACGCTCTTCCTGACTTGCGGATCGGCGAAACGTTCGGTCAAGTCGAGTCTGGCGCGGTCAGCTTTGCGGCTGATGCGGGGGCCGAATTCCGGCAAGTTGTACTGGCTGTTCGTGTTTTGCAGATGGGACAGCAGTTCGGCGCGTTTGCGCATTAAATGATTACGCCGGCGCATCAAATCACGGGTCGCGCGCATGTCGGCGGGATACACATACGCTTGTGGAAACATGCCGCTACGCAGCAGCGCCGCGATCTTGTGCGAATCGATCTTATCGTTCTTGGCCTTGCCGCCATGGATCGCCTTCATGTACAGCGCATGGCCGAGCACAAAGGCTAATTGCTCCTTGGCACAGAGATCGGCGAGCCAGTACCACGTGAACAGGCATTCCACGCCGATGACCACATCGGACCGGTATGGCGCAATGAAAGCCAGCAGCGGCTCGGGCGCTGATGGCATGTTGCGATGGGCAACAATGGCGCCGGTGCTATCGATGATGCAGACATACATCGTCCTGGCGTGCAGGTCGATGCCGCAGTAATACTGGTGTTGTCCGGTAT
>CBHCMF010000330.1:0-3615 GCA_965974465.1 uncultured Noviherbaspirillum sp. | reverse complement strand
CCATGCCAGCCAAATCATGGCATTTTAGCCGATGGCCCTATTTGCACCAGAACCCTTATTGTTATCCCAAACATAGTACGAAATTCCGCGCCTCGTAGTGTCCTCCTCCGGCGTACCAATCAGCACGAGAAGCTTGCTATCCAACCTGAACTGCAGAGTCTGATCTTCTAAAGACTCATGAACATTGACGAATGCGTTACTCCTAGTTCCAGCGGGGTGATAGATCCTGCCTGTCTTTGCATCAATTATTTTTATGCTGTAGCAACTTGTTCCACAACCCCAAGTCGCCAGAATGTAATGCCCAGCGAAATTTGGCTTCTCTTTCGCCCAACTAGATAGCCTGGTTCGAAATATCCGGGTTTCACGATCACGACGCAAGTCCAGCTTAGCATTCGGGCCAGTATAAACAGGCACTGGAAAGTTTTCGAACTTTGGTGCGTTAGCTGGAATATCTTCAGGTCGTATTGTGAACTCGTTGTATTCATCTTCATCGACTGTCGAGTGCGCCGACCCTGCAACCAGCAAAGCGACAAAGATCAAGGCATAACGCATATCTATGATATCGAACGTTTAGTTGAGCGGCCGGCAATGATGGCGTTTCTGATACTGCTGCTGTTCGCATTCGTCCTGACCTCATTAAATATCCTTCGCCGGGCCGCCTCCAATGGAATGTTATACCCACCGCTGAACGCAGCGAAGACGCACCAAGCTACTCGCCCAAGTTTGACTTCCGTCGCACCGTCAATGCAAAGGAATTGTTCTTGCACACATTGACGACATGGCCAACGCCGATATCCTTGAATGCTGTCACAGACGCGCCCTTGTGTTACTTGGCCGTGGCAGCCGGTGTGGCACCTTGTTGCAAGACCTTGTCTTGGCAACCAGATTCCGGCAACTTGCAGGGAATCAGGGTCCAGTATTGCTCAGTCTTCACCACCTTGACCCATTCCCCAATCTTGACCCCGTCCATCAAGGGCGTGAATCGCACTCTCCCCAGCGAATTGCGGCGCATACGCGCGGGGGCCCCAATGGTGGGGAGCATATCGTCTGGGCGCGACACGAGCACCGAGTATTCGTTGTCGTCTGCAGACTTATCCAGCATCAATTTCAGCGCCATCATGACGCCGCCGGCGGCCAGACTGGTGCCGGTGCTGCCGCCAAGCATGCTCGTGGCCTGGGCAACATTCCCGCCGGCAAACGCCGGACCATCGCCAGAGGCGACTGTCGCTCCATCACCATAGAAGCGAAGACCGGTTTTGACATGCTGCGCCTCGACCAGGATGACCACGTTGCCGTCGCGGCGCTCTTTCGTCAAATCAAATGTTGAACAACCGGACAGCAGGATCGTAACGACGGACCCGGTGATCAGTTTCGTGATTGTTTTCATAATGACTCCCCTTTTATGCATTATGTTGTTGAATTGAAAAAATATCCCGCGGCATCATATGAGTAAAAACTCGATCCCTATAAAGTAGTACCAGACGTGATAGATGGCGCATGCAATCGCAGTGGTGCCGACAAGAATAACCATCCACTTCTTTCGCTTGTTATGAATCCAAGCGAATACGAGCAATATCATCGCCAATAATACTTCCATGCCAGCGACGGTAGGATTTTTAAGCAGTCGGCCAAACGCGACTTTCGGCGACAGAGACCAATGTATCCCAACGGTACTGTCAAGTTGTTGAGAGAAGCGGAAGCCAGTAGGATTTCAGGATGAAGAAATCTGATTTGTACAAAGGCTTCCGCTATCCGGCAGAGATCATCAGCCACGTGGTATGGCTGTATTTCCGGTTTTCCCTGAGTTTTCGAGATGTCGAAGAGCTGATGGCTAGCCGGGGGATCTTCGTTACGTACGAGAGCATCCGGCAATGGACCCTGAAGTTCGGGCAGACCTATGCCAATGCTTTGCGCCGGCGTCAGCCCAAGCGCGGCGACAAATGGCATCTGGACGAGGTGGTGCTGTCCATCAAGGTAGAGCATCATTACCTGGGGCGCGCGGTCGACCAGGAAGGCCATACGCTCGATGTGTTGGTGCAGCGCCGGCGCGACCGGCAAGCGGCCAAACGCTTCTTTCGCAAGCTGCTCAAAGGACTGCGATACGTGCCGCGGGTGCTGGTGACAGACAAGCTTAAGAGCTACGGCGCCGCGAAGGCGCAGATCCTGCCGGGTGTCGAGCATCGGCAGCACAAGGGGCTCAACAACCGGGCCGAAGTCTCGCACCAGCCGACCCGGCAACGGGAACGCCAGATGCGGCGATTCAAATCGCCGGGGCAGGCCCAACGCTTTTTATCGGCGCATGGCCCCATCAACAATGCCTTCCGTTGTCAGCGCCACCGCTTACCGGCAGCGCAGTACCGGTGCGTCCGCATTACGGCTTTTTCACTCTGGAATGAGGTCACCGGTGTAGAGAATATTCAATAATCGCCGCTTGATCGTTCCTTTATCGCGCCTATTGGCGTTCGATTTCCCCACGGCCGTTTTTGCATTCCAACAAGTTGACACTACCGTTCGAAGCCATGACTTCGCGACTACCTTCCAATTTTGCAAAGCCCACGACGTTCACTCCGTCGCAGGTTACGGTGCAGGTGCAACATCCAAGTATTCTGTACGGGTGAGAATCTGCAATTCAGGAAACTTCTTCACAGCGGCCTTGATATTGGCAAGCGTTTGAGCCATTCGCTGCCGAGCCTGTTTCATTCCTGCATTCAGTTGTTCTTCCGGAGTGTCGTACCGAAAAGCGTATGTGCTTTGGGAACAACCTTGCAGAAATGCTTGTTTCCTATCATCTAAGTAAGCTTTTTGCGACTCCCAGTACTTACTTACGCCCTCGTTTAGGTCTTTGATCTGATGCTTGTTCATGAACTCAAACATCAGGTAGATTTCGTTTGTATCTCGCAGGTGGGCTGGATGGCACTGCACCATGGTAAACAACGTAAAATCTTCTGCTAATTGTAGAGTGCGAGCAACTTCTGAATCTATATGGCGCAAATAGTATTGGGCCGTCCCTCCCATTCCGTTTTCCGCAGCTTTTTTTATCCACTTATAGTGGGCTCTGGGATTGTCTTTGGTTGCGATGAACATGGCCGTATAGGCAGGGGGATAGCCTTGATCTGCCGCCCATTGAAAGTCTTCCATTGCCTTAGGCTTGTCGGTATAAAACAATGCATATCCCCGTAGTAGACGCGCAAAAGGGGTGTGAAACCGATCAGCCAGTTTAATTTTGCACTCTTCGCTCTTCTCTTTCTTCTCAAAACATTGCATCAGTGCTTCGACCTGCTGAAATGCGGGCGGCGTTTCAGCTTGGGAAAAGGAACTTACGCTCGACAATGTTACGATTGCAGTCAGCGCGATACACTTCAATTGCATGTCTTTGCCTCTTTATATATTCTCGGTAAAAAATACGTAACCTTGGTTGAAGCGTTCAAACGGTGAATCATAACGAATGATAAAAGCCATCAGCAGCCGGCATAAATTTTCCTTCCGCTTTTCGTGATGATATATGTATCGCCGCGTGGGCTAGCATGGCATCCTGCCAACGTCGGCTCGAGCCGCAAAATACGGTTCTGTCGCATTAAGCCTGCCAGCCGGATTGGAGTATGCTGAACGGTTTTC
>CBHCMF010000329.1:0-3707 GCA_965974465.1 uncultured Noviherbaspirillum sp. | reverse complement strand
CTCTCCAGCGAACATGCGAAGACCCAGCTCAACCAGGGTTACCTGGTGCATCCGCGCGCCGACGGCAAAGGCGAGCCGCGCGGCGAAGGGTTTGAGCTGCGCAGCGACGCGGCAGGTGCTATTCGTGCGGCCCGGGGGCTGCTGCTCTCTGCCGAGTCTAAATCTGGCGCCGCCGGAAAGCAGCTCGACCGCGAAGCGTTGGTCCAACTGTTTGATGCTGCACTCGCCTTAGCCGACAGGCTGGGCGACCATGCCGCTGAGCAGCAAGCCAACAAGCCCGAAACTGGCCGTGACAACAAGCTGGTTAATGAAGACGCCAAGCCTGGCCAAGCACAGAGCCGCGGTCACCTGACGCACCTGAACGAAGCGGTGCACAACCTCGAACGCGGCAGCAACACCGACCGGGACGCCAAGAGCGGCAAGGGCGATCAGCCCGGTGGCCAAGCCATCGTCGCCGTTAGCGGCCCGCACGGTGTCGCGGTCGGCAGTCAACAGAACGTCACTATCGCTGCCGGCACCAACCTCGACCAAGTGGCGCAACGCGACTTGCACCAGGCCACCGGCCGGCGCTGGATCCATAATGTCGCTGAATCCATCAGCCTGTTTGTTTCTGGCACGCAGGCCAAGATCAAGAATACGTTCAAAATCATCGCTGCGCGCGGCAACTTGCAGATGCAAGCCCAGGATGGCGAGATCGAAGCGACCGCACAGAGCGACATCAAAATCACCAGCGTCAACGGCAAAGTGATCGTGCAGGCGCCCAACGAAATCCTGCTGACGGCTGGCGGCGGTTATATCCGCATCGGCGCCAATATCGAAATCCATAATCCCGGCGCGCAGACGCAAAAGGCAGCCAGCTTTGCATTGAGCGGACCGGCGAGCTTGAATCCCCCTTTCCCTGTCATGCCGGCAGCGCAGCCCGCCAACAACCAACTCCTGCTTGACCATCGCTATCACGACCAGGAAGGACTGAGGGACGCCACATATCACGTGATCTTTGCCGACGGCAGCGAACGTACAGGGAAATTGGATACAAATGGGCGCGCCGTATTGGATAACGTCCCGCCCGGTATCGCCCAGGTCCGCTATGGTCCGGCCGGTTATAAGTATGAACGAAAAGATAAAACGCCGACGCCCAACTATGACCCCAAACCGAGCCGCGCAAAGCTCAACGCACTGATTGACAAATATATGCCGCCCCGAAGCGGCGCGGACAAGGAGGCAGAATAATGAGCGCACCAGGAGGATTGTCAGACATCGACTTCAAGGCAATGGCGCTGGAAGTCGGCCAATGGGTGTGGGGCACGGCGCAAGGTGCGTTCAACGAAAAAGCGACGCTGTCGCAAATCATCACCGACGCCGTCATCGGTATGATTCCGGTAGCCGGCGATGTGACAGCGGCGCGCGACCTGATTGCGGTCACCATCGGCTTGGCAGAGAGCCCGCAGAAGCGCGAAGACCCCTGGGAATGGGTGCTGCTGGTCGTCTTCATCTTTGCGCTGATCCCCGTCATTGGCGGGGCCGCCAAAGGTGTTGGCCGCTTGATCGTGAGCGGCGCGCGCAACGGGAACGGCATCGCCAAGACCGCTCTCGATGCCATCGAAGTCCTTAACCGTATAGGAGGGGGCCATGCGGAAAAATGGCTCAAGTCTTTTAGCTTCAGCGCCTATCAGGCTCAGGTATTGGAAGAGTTTAGAAAACTGCTTAACATGTTCAATACCGTACTGATGCAGATCCGGCTTAAGCTAGGGAGGTGGATACCCTCTTCCCTGCTGGCGCGGATAGAGGCGTTGGAAATCGGTCTGACCATGCTGAAGGAAGAAGCCGTCAAGCGGATTCCCGATGCCATCAAAGAACTTGACCAGAAGCTGCGCGAAATCCAGGCGTACATCCATTCGGGCGGAGAAACCACCAGCAAGGCAACCACCCATGCGGCCGCCACAGGAGAGAGGGGCGCCACGTATGCCAATGAGGCCACCCTGGTTGAAGGGGCGAAACCGATGCGGTCGTTGCGGGGTGGGATCATGCAAAATACCGCCAATGCCAAACATCCGGAAAGCTATGCAAATGTCTACAAGCATGAGCCGGGTTATCCTGATCTGACGTCGCGACCGGATAACAAAACTGGCGAGATTGCCGCGATCAAGGCATTCGGCGGTAAGATCGTTAATCGCGAATTGCGGGAAGGCGAGCAACTGTTCCGGCTGTTTGGCCCGGAAGGGGTTACGCTTACTAACAAGGTTGATGGCACCAGCCCCGGCGGCGTCTGGTGGGGCGTGGGCAAGCCGCCGAAAGACGCCAAGGAATGGCGGATGAACAGCGCGGTGCTGGATGAATGGAACCGCGATGGCTTCCTGGTCACCGCCACGCTCCAGAAGGAAGCGAAAATCAAGGCATGCGTTGGCATGAACTCAGAAATGTATGGCAAAAGTATTCCCGGCCAATACTTGCCCGGCGGCGGCACGCAAGCCTTCTTTTTCTTGAATGAAGAAAGCGCGAAGGTGCTCGCGCAAAAAGGCCAGGAAGTGGTTGCCAGCGGCAAGCCGGTGCAATGGGTGGATCAGGCGTCGGGGATGCGGCTGGAAATCAAACCGACTGGATGGACCGATGCCAACGGCGTCCATGGTTATCTGGAAAGCGCGCATCCTGCCTATGTGCAGGCAGTCAAGCTCGAAACACGTGAATTGGCTGCCAAGGACAATCGCGAAACGCCGATTTCGGAAGGAAAGAAATGACTGAACCTGTCATGTTGCCCACGGACGAAGAGCGCAAGCAGATTTTTTACTATTTGCAGCGCAACACGTCGTATACCGCCTGGCTGCGTATCTATGGGTATTACAAGCGCTGGGTGGAAATCCTGGAAAAGAATGTCATCTATTGTGAAAACCACGCGCCCCCTGGAAGATTGCCAGCCGTTGGAACGGATAAATTGATTGGGGCTTTGAAAGGCCAAGCCCATTTCGAAAAAGCGCTGGAGCGCCTCAAGAAAGGCGACAAGCGCGTCTTCATGTACAACCATCATGGCGATATCGAAATGGCGGGGGAGCCATTGGATGCATGGAACACCACCATGCAGAGACTGGAGTGGAGAGAAATCACCATCGAGACACCAACAATCCCGCATTGGGATGAAATGGTGAAGGCGCTGGACGATGTCTCGCGTGCCTGGGGCGAATGCGGCATGAGTTTTTTACAAACGCGCAACCCCGACGAACCCGCGCCGCTGCCTTATGGCGACTGGCTGAAAGGCGAATTGGCGAAGATGAAGGTTCCGCATCCCTTGCCGGACGTGCCCAACCCTGAACAAGACATTTTCGCCGACACTGGACAGCGTCTGCCCTATCGCGGCATTTGGGAGCCGGTGCAAGTGGAGCGGACCGGGGGCTTTTTAGGCATGTTCCAAAGCCCGGTAGTGCCGGAAGGGCATCGCTATCCGCTGACCGGCTGCATGAATTATCTACATGCGTTTGATAAAGCGCCTACGGTATATATAGCAAAAAGACCCGATCCCATTCCAGTCACCTGGCGCCTGTTGTGGAAAGACGAACGCTATGAGGATGGCACCATTCCCGAAGAAGAAAAGGATTACGTGTTCAATGCGCCGGCCGACAGGGAAGAGGAAGCCACATCCGCCAACCCCGATATCCTGACCCAGGCAACGGGAGAAAAATGCCGCCGCACGGGCATCTGGGTACAAGTGAAGAATC
>CBHCMF010000328.1:0-3728 GCA_965974465.1 uncultured Noviherbaspirillum sp. | reverse complement strand
TGAAGGAGGGGGACGTCGTTCGCATCCCTCCACTCCGTGTTGCTGAAAAAATAACGCAATCGGTGCCTGGTGCAGAATTCAAAAGTCTGCTCGAAGATACCCACTTATTAGTCATTGATAAACCTGCAGGCGTTGCCGTACATGGCGGTTCGGGGGTGAGTTATGGTGTCATCGAGCAATTGCGCGCATCGCGTCCGGATGCAAAATTTCTGGAGCTAGTGCATAGGCTTGATCGTGAGACCTCCGGCATCTTGTTGCTGGCCAAGAAACGTTCAGCGCTTACCAATTTGCATGAACAGATCCGAGAGGGCGAGCTGGACAAGCGCTATTTGACTCTTATTCATGGTGATTGGCAGAATGCACGCCAGCATATTAAGTTGCCATTATTTAAGTACCACACATCGGAAGGGGAGCGCAGGGTCAGAGTGCAGGCAGATGGCATGCCTTCCCATACAATTTTTAATTTGGTTAGGCGCTATGGCCCTTTTGCTTTACTTGAGGCCGAACTAAAGACAGGACGCACTCACCAGATCCGGGTGCATCTTGCCTCAAGCGGCTTCGCGATCGTCGGTGACGATAAATATGGAGATTTTGCATTGAATCGTGCTTTGCAGAAGGCAGAAGGCAAACGTATTGCTCTCAAGCGCATGTTTTTACATGCTCACCAGATTACCTTTCGTCATCCGGAATCCGGCAGTCCTGTTACCCTTAAGGCGCCGTTGCCGCCCGAGTGCGATCAATTTCTGAAAAGTTTGGTGGCGCTAGCCTCATGAGCTGGACGAAACTGGTTTCCTAATCCTATTTGGTTTTGCAGCATCTGTTATCGTTAAAAATGGCGAAAAAGCAATTCGATCTGATCGTATTCGACTGGGATGGCACGCTGATGAACAGCACGGCGACCATCGTGACCTGCATTCAGTCTGCGGCAAAGGATCTCGGCTTGCCCGTTCCGGACCATAAGAGCGCTTCTTATGTCATCGGCCTCAGCTTACAGGACGCCATGCAGACGGTCTTGCCTGGGCTCGAAGCAAAATATTATCCGCACATGGTAGAGCGCTATCGGTACCACTATCTTACAAAGGATAAAGGATTAACCTTATTCGACGGAGTTCGTGAGATGCTCACCGATTTGGCGCAGCAAGGATATTTCCTGGCTGTGGCGACCGGAAAAAGCAGAGTTGGTCTCAATCGATCATTGGACGCCGCTAACCTGCTCTCTGTATTCGATGCCACGCGCTGTGCTGATGAAACGTTTTCCAAGCCGCATCCAGCAATGCTGCAAGAATTGACGCGTGAACTTGGTCAGGACATTCATAGAACGGTCATGGTCGGTGACACGACGCATGATTTGCAAATGGCGCTCAATGCAGGTGCTGCGAGTATTGGTGTCCATTACGGTGCTCACGCGGCTCCTGAGTTGCAGGCATTAAATCCGTTGTTCATTGCAGGTTCTATATTTGAATTGCATAGCTGGTTAATCGAAAATGCATGATTTGGACATGGATGACGTCGTCATTCCCATTTGTGCTTCCACCGCAGTTGAAGAAGGTGGCAAAGGTGTGCGTTTTCCTGTCACCGCAGGCGGCGAGGATGCTACCGGATTCGTCGTGCGCTATGACAATAGGGTGTACGGTTATTTGAATCGTTGCGCTCACGTTCCCATCGAGCTTGACTGGAACGAAGGCGATTTTTTTGAAACGAGTGGGCTTTACATCATGTGCTCAACGCATGGTGCGTTATACACCCCAGAATCTGGAAGATGTGCTGGTGGCCCATGTCGCGGGGGGCACTTGCGTCCCATTACGGTATTGGAGAGGGGCGGCCAGATATGTTGGCAGCCTGACGATTATATTAAGCCGGCACGTGCCTGAACCCGGCCAAAACAGCAAAGCACTTGTTAAATGACTGATAACAATTTCGAAGAACAAAACCAGATTCACCCTGCCCACCTCGATTCGAATCGATCAAGAAAGGATGGATGGGAGCGTGAGCTGCTTGAGAAACTTGCCTTCGCAACGCTGAACGAGCAGCGTGCGCGACGTCGCTGGAATATTTTTTTCCGTTTTGCTACATTGGGCCTCGTCGGCATTGGCATATGGATGGCGTTCGGTTGGGGCCAGCAGGAAGAGCAGATTGTTGGTCCTCATACAGCATTGATTGAAATTAATGACACGATTGAAACAGGAACAAGTGGCTCAGCCGATTCTGTTATTCCTGCGCTGAATCGCGCCTATTCGGATGAGAATTCGGTCGGGGTAATTTTGCGTATCAATAGTCCGGGTGGTAGCCCGGTACAGGCTGGCATGATTAACGACGAAATAGTCCGCTTACGTGGGCAATATCCACGCAAGCCGCTGTATGTCGTTGTCGATGAAATCTGTGCATCAGGCGGCTATTACATTGCAGCGGCGGCGGATAAGATTTACGTCAACAAGGCAAGCATTGTCGGCTCTATTGGCGTTTTGATGGATGGCTTCGGCTTTACCGGTTTGATGGATAAGCTCGGTGTGGAACGGCGCCTGATGACTGCGGGGGAAAATAAGGGTTTTATGGATCCGTTTAGCCCTCAAAGCGCAAAACAAAGGAACTACGCGCAGGAAATGCTGAATGAAATTCATCAGCAATTCATCGACGTGGTTCGTCAAGGACGTGGCAAGCGCTTAAAGGAAACGTCGGATACATTTTCCGGTTTGTTCTGGAGTGGAAGCAAAGCCGTAGAAATTGGGCTTGCTGACGGCTTTGGTACAGTTGACTCGGTGGCGCGCGATGAATTGAAGGCCGAAGATATCGTTGACTATACAGAACACGAGGGTTTGTCGGAGCGGCTTTTGAAAAAATTTGGCGGCTCGGTTGGTAGTGCTGCGGTGTCCGCAATATGGAGTGCCACTTCGCGCCCTGGATTCAAATAGGCCTAACCGCCATCGCGCATACTAAGGGGTGTAATAGCTCGCCCCAGTATGCGTTCATAAAGATCTAGAGATTCTATCCTCTACGCTGCAAGGATCAAGAACACTGTCGGGCGCTTGTGAAAGTCCGGTACTTTTCCTGCCGCAATATCTGATTTCCATCGTGATGCTGTCTGCGTCTTGATGGACTCGGAGGCTAAGCTCAAGTCGGTTGCCACGCACACCAGTGTGCTGCCGTGGCATGTTGCCGCAAGCGCTTCCAACATGGCGCTGTTTCGATAGGGTGTTTCGATGAAAAGCTGTGTTTGCTTTTCTTGCCGTGAACGCTCTTCAAGAGCCTTAATTCGTTTTGAGCGCTGCGCTGGATCGGTGGGGAGATAACCACTGAAAGCAAAACTTTGGCCGTTAAGTCCACTCGCCATAACTGCGAGCAAAAGTGATGATGGGCCCACAAGTGGCTTCACCGTAATGCCTCGGCTGTGTGCAATGCGAACTAGATTTGCCCCTGGATCTGCGACAGCCGGTACGCCAGCTTCGGAGATTAAGCCCGCATCCCGGCCTGCGAGGAGTGGTTCAAGCAGTAAAGGCAGAACACTGGTGTCAGTATTTACATTTAGTTCACTGATCTGGATTTCTTGCAGAGGTTTTGACAATGAATAATGAGCGCTAATTAGCTTCAAATAAGCTCGAATACTTTTTGCATTTTCTGCGATGAAATAATCGAGATTGGCCGTCAGTCTTTGAACTGGGGATGGAATGACTTGCGCCAATAGATCGCCTTGTATGGCATCGGCTGGACCGAGGGTGTTTGGAATTAAATAA
>CBHCMF010000327.1:0-3743 GCA_965974465.1 uncultured Noviherbaspirillum sp. | reverse complement strand
TCTTGGTTTTTTGGTTATTGGGCCCTTTTTTCTGTACGCTTGGCTAGCTTTGGGCTAATGCCCCTACCGCGATCGCCCTCTATCCGACATTGCTGAACAGCTCGGCTGTCCAGTCGGCGAACGCTCGCATCGCCGGAGATAGAAAGCGGTGATGGGGGTAGACCAGTGATACCGGCACAGATGCCGGACGCATGTCAGCCAGTACCTCGACCAATTCTCCGGCCCGCAAATGGTCCGTCACCAAAATCTCAGCCAACTGCATCAGGCCGAGTCCGTCGAGGCCCAGCTTGATGTATAGCCCTGTCTCGTTAACTGCTACCGTGCCGGGAACCTGAATAGTGACGCGGTTTCCATCCTCGACGAAATGCAGCTCGCTTCCCCGTCGCATTGTGTTGGAAAAATAGTGAACTGCCCGGTGCCGTTGCAATTCATCCAGATTCTCAGGAATGCCATTTTCATCCAGGTAGGACGGCGCCGCGCAGGTGATCCAACGCAGCTCACCCAAGCGACGCGCCACCAGCGTCGAGTCATGAAGGCTACCAGTGCGGATTACGCAATCTACGCCTTCCTGGATCAAGTCCACCTGACGATCATTTATGCCGATCATTAGGTAGATATCGGGGTAGCGTTGCTGGAATTGCGCCAACTTCGACAGAACAATGGCATGTGCGATGCCGCCTGGCATATCTACACGCAACCGCCCTTGAGCACGCTCGGCAGTACCGTGCAGGCTGGCTTCCGTGTCGTCAATCAGGTCAAGTATCTCGCGGCAGCGGTAAAAGTACCGTTCACCTTCTGGCGTCATGCTGAGGTTTCTGGTCGAACGGTTCAGCAGGCGTGTTTGCAAATGCTTTTCTAGCCTCTTGATGATGCCCGTGACTGATGATGGCGGTAAGCCCAGGGTCTCTGCTGCGCGTACAAAACTTCTGCTTTCGACCACGCGAAGGAATACCTGCATTGCTTGTACGCGATCCATGTTTTGTCCTGATAGCGTTAGAGAAAACCGCACTATAACCCAGGATTATTCGCATTTTCTGCATAATGAAAACCTCGAGGGTTACTTTTTCTTGATCGCTACACTCGCTACAGTCGAGGCATTAAGCCCACAGGAGAAATCAACAATGTCTGACCAAGGCCGCCAACTGCTGGTACCTCTAGCAATTACTCAAGCAGATCCACATGCTATGTCTCAAAACATTCTGGTGCTCGGTGCCGGCGAACTCGGCCTACCGGTGCTGCGGAGTCTTGCTCGTCGAGCAAAGGACATCGAGGGAGTGAAGATCAGCGTACTGTTGCGCGCAAGTGCCGTTGAGTCTAGTGCACCAGCCAAACGACGTGATATCGCGGAGATTCGAGATCTTGGGATTGAGATCATCATTGGCGATCTAGTGAAGAGCACCATCGATGAGCTTGCCGTAGTATTCGCGCAATATGACACTGTCATCGGTTGCACGGGCTATGCAGCAGGAATCGATACGCCAATGAAGTTGGCGCGTGCTGCCTTGCAGGCGCGAATTCCACGGTACTTCCCATGGCAGTTCGGGGTTGATTTTGACGTGATTGGTCGTGGCAGCCCGCAGGACATCTTTGACGCACAACTGGACGTGCGCGAGTTGCTGCGCAGCCAGCACCAGACTGAGTGGGTCATCATCTCGACCGGCATGTTCATGAGCTATCTGTTTGAGCCGGAATTCGGAGTCGTTGACCTGCAAAACGACGCGGTCCACGCCCTGGGCACTCTCGACACCGCTGTGACGCTAACAACTCCCGACGATATCGGAGCCCTGACTGCTGAGATCGTTTTTACAAAACCGCGAATCCGGAACCAGATTGTGTATCTGGCCGGCGACACTGTGACCTATGGAGAGGTCGCCGATAAGCTACAAGCGTTCCTCGGCCGCCCCTTTAGCCGTTCGGAATGGAGTGTGGAATATTTGCTTGGTGAGCTTGCGCGCGACCCGCACAATATGATGTGCAAGTATCGTGCGGCATTTGCACAAGGACGCGGGGTCGCTTGGGATAAGAGTGGCACGTTCAACCACCGTCGCTCCCTTCCGGTCACTGACGTTGTATCGTGGATCAATGCAAATATGATTTCCGGGTGCGGTAAGTAATCGTCATCCAAAGGGCGTAGGTAACAGCGTTGACGATAGTCATTCAATCTTCGCAGTTCGGCTCTCGTCAGCGTTCTAATAGCTGGCTGTCAGCTAAGGGGCGGGTGCTGCCGGTCAGCGGACGCTGTCTGTCAGGGATAGTGCTGCTGGCACAGTCCATGTCTACTGAATGAGTGAATTCTGACTGCGGGCTTTTTCGTGGGCTAATCGATGGGAATCAAGGGGCGTCAACGGGCCATCTGTATAGTTGGGAGCTTGATTTTATGCCCCTTGCACCCCTGAAATGCCCGCTGAGATGAGTTCATAGCCTATCGGGGGTTCGAATCCCCCTCTCCCGCCAAGGATTCCAAGTGATTGATTCGCTTAAGCAAATAGCCAGCTAACTCAGCTGGCTTTTCTGTTTTTAGCTTCCGCTTTTAACGTTTAGCCAGGTGGCATATTGGCGAGTCGACCGCACTGGGCCAGCATCCCGGAGAGGATGCTATCTGCAACGTCTCCTGGGTACCCTGGAGGGAGTATGTCCCACACTGCTTCAGCAACTACCGGCGCCTGGGCCAAGACCTCCTCAATGAGCTCCTCAGCGACGCGGGCGCCAAGTCCCACCTGGCGGGCCATAGCGGACCAGTGGCGACGCATGATCCGATCAATGAAGTAGTAATTCTCACTGCCCCGGATTGCCATTGCCAGTTTGGCTTCCTGGCGCGCAATCAAGTTCTCGCCGTGCCCAATCACTGGATGCGCCGAGAGCACGTCGTACAGCGGGGAAGCTTCGTATTCTCCGCCACGTCCGATCATGATGCTGAAGTTCTTGGCATGTCCGTCGGTGGCCATCAGAAGCCAGAAAATGAGCTGTGTCTTGAAGAAGTTGCGGCGATCAAAATGCGCCTTCTCCGATGAGAGCAGCAACTGCATGATGCGCTGAATCCCCGGCCCGCCGTCGGCCTGGTACTTCAAAAGTGGAGAGCAGCCCAGCGCCTGGCACATGTCCTCTTGCGGTAATCGGGCAATCCAGGTGCGATCGTTGGAAAACTTACGGTCAAACCGCTTTACGGACAGCACCTTCTGGTCCTCGAAAGTCAGAATCTCAGTGGCGGCAACGGGCAGGCCAAATTTATCCATGATCTGCGAGCAGAGCCACTCGTTTTCGACCGAGGTGCGCATGTCGGCACGGCTGTTGCCCACCAGGCCAAGAGGAAGTTTCAGAATGTGGGTGGTCGGGGTACTCCCGGTCGGGCGGTACCATTGCCCGTCGTGCCACAGAAGGGCGTTCTTCTCCTGGGCGCCGGCAATGGACAAGCGTAGGTCACCCCTGTGATCTTGGCGGCCCAGGCCCGCTGGCGCGGTCGTCGCGCGCAGCAACTCCGCGATCTGGTGCTCGTCTAGCAAATCG
This sequence comes from uncultured Noviherbaspirillum sp., assembly GCA_965974465.1. Lineage (GTDB taxonomy): Bacteria > Pseudomonadota > Gammaproteobacteria > Burkholderiales > Burkholderiaceae_D > Noviherbaspirillum. The sequence continues at coordinate 239 of CBHCMF010000327.1, read as the reverse complement.
CCTTGAATGGAGAACAAATCGTCCGGTGATTCGTCCGGCGCCAGAAGTTGGGCTGCGCCTACGCAGTCTCGCCCGAGCGCCTGCAGTAAGGCGAAAGGGGAGGTACTTCCTGTGTTGTGCTTTTGCGCCAGGCGCTGGCGAATGCGATCGCTATCAGGCAGCAGGTTGTCGAAGTAGTTCGTAACCACATCGCCCGAATACTGAGCGTTTGCAGCCGTGAAGGGTATCGACAAAGACAG
>CBHCMF010000326.1:0-3755 GCA_965974465.1 uncultured Noviherbaspirillum sp. | reverse complement strand
TGGTGCGCTGGGCCGAACACCGGCAGTTCCCGATCATCCCGTGCACCCTGTGCGGCAGCCAGGAGAACCTGCAGCGCAAGCAGGTCGGCGCGATGCTGCGCGAGTGGGAGAAGAAGCACCCGGGCCGCGTGGAAAACACCTTCTCCGCCCTGTCCACCGTGGTGCCATCGCACCTGATGGACCGCAGCCTGTTCGGCTTTGTCGACCTGAAGACCGACGGCATCGCCAACCCGCTGGGCGACATCGCCTTCGACGAAGAGCCCTGCTCCACTCCGGCCAGCGTGCCGGGCATTATCCCGCTACAGGTTGAGTAAGGATCCGGGATTCAAAGCTATTCAACGGTTTACTTACATTGATGGTTGGCAGCCACGCCAACCATCGCCTTAACCAACCAGAAAAATCTACGGGCAAACGAAATCTCTACTCAAACTGCCTTGAAAGAATTTCTGCAGTCTCGATTACTGAAGCAGGACTTTTCTCCGGCCTTCCACCGGAGTCAATCGAGTCATTCAAGTATAATTCGTATGACTTTCCCTCCTTCTTCCATCCTAGTTTCCAGAGGGCCATTTTCATTCCAGCCGCGCGTGACAACGTTAGAGTGGCAGGCACGCCACTCACTGATTGATTTAACATTTCTTCAAATCTCGTAGTCTTTACACCGTGTCGTTGATAAGGCCAAACCGTCAACACAACGATTTGGCCGGCAGTTTTGTATATATAATTTAAGCGCTCATCCCCCTCATCGAGCGTCCCAACGAGAACAAACTCGCTTTTGCGCGCATTCTTGACGAAATTCGGATCGTTCACCTTTTTCACTGCAGGGTGTCTGAAAAAGGCTTCGGGCAATTGGATATACTCCGGGGTATTTTCAACCCAAATAATTCCAGATCTATCCAAAGTCTTTCCCTTCCACAAGAATTCACGTTGCTTAGGTGTGACCTCCTCTCTAGGCACGATTCTTTCGCCGTGCTGTAATATTTCAGTGATGACCTGAGGGGGGGCAGTCGACTGACCTGGAACTTGTGCCTGTACCTTAACGATCCATACAGAGGCGCAAAGCAGAGCAAAAGCTTTATTCATATTATTGCTCCCAGAAATAATTGCATCGCATCAGCGATCAAAAAGGCCAAAGCCCCAGTTTAGCGTATTACAATCGTAAGAAACAGTTTCCCCATACTCATGCGCTTCGCCGATTGTACCGTCGTAATAAGAATGTTTGCCGACGACTTTAACAACGCCATTCGGGGCGGGCAAAGTACTGTTATCGTAATGAGTCACCTTCGTATAAAGAGCCGGATCACCTGCCCTCGCGCTATAGATTGGATACGGTCCACGATTAATGTAGTAAGGCTGCAGCGTCGGATCATCCCTAATCATTTGTTCGACTTCTTCTGCACTGTAAGGACTCTTGTAAATACGCCAGAGATTAAACCTAGCCGGGTCTCCCAAGCTCGGGTTGCCCTGAAAATACATTGCAGCTTGCGCAAAAAGAAAAAATCGTGCTGGTTGAAAATAGTCAGTTGTGAGTGACTCAAGTATCCAATAAAAAGCTTGGTCACTCCGCAAATGCATATTCGCGAAGGCCGGGTCTGCGCCCATGAAGTTCAAAAACTTCGCGGCAGGGAGCTTGTAGCTTTCGGGGAGCGTATCAAACCGACAAGCCCTGCTAAACTTTCCAAGAGCATATGCATCAGAATATCCCAACAGAATAGTGTAAAACACGGCCGCCGAAATTAATTTATTCCTCATGATTCTTCTCCTGACTAGTATGCATACGAACTTGGCACTGGATAATTAGGCAAACTAGTTGGAGGACTGCCTGGTGGTGTCAAGTCTCGCACACCCTTTTTAGACGCTGTTGGCTCCGGATCTGGCCCGATACCCCATACGCCCCCACCCATATCGCCAGTCGGGCTGATCCATTCAATAGCCAAATCGCCATTATCATGAAGTCTTAAATAAAACGGCCACGGACATGGGCACATTGTGTTTGTTGCCCATAAGGGCGTAGTTCCCTGGTACTCAACAAAATTCCCGTCGCTTTGCATAATTGCGTGTGTTCCGTATTTTGCCATTCGGTAGCGGATGCTGCCATCATGCCGATACAATACCAAGCTGCCATCCTGTTGCATAATGAACTTATACAAGTTATTTGGCGAACTAAGATAAGCGTTGTTACTCAACGTTTCGTTGGCCAGCAACCGATCTTTCGCCATGCTTGGTTCGGCGCATAAGGCGGAAAGCAAGACAATTACTACAGGCTTTGGAAGACGCATAGTTACTCCCTTAGGTTGAACGAGAATTATCCGCCAACTTGCAAAGTGAATTCTTTTAACGTCAAATTATTTCCAAGTAACGTACCACGCTAATACTGTCGAGAAGCTCACGCATTGTCACAAATGCGAGAATAGCTGAATTCCTTTGACAGTTACATTTTTTTGTGACGTTGGGGTTAATCTGAACATTCAGTTGAATGGAAGACTTATCTTTTTCCGATCAACAACCAAAAGAACTAATATTTAAACGTTCCTTGTATTTTTGTTGCTTACGGGAATAACTGTACGGTAGGCAACCAGGCAGGGGGGCGCAAATGGGAAAAGGAAACATCCGGGCCGCGTAAAGGGCCCTCGCCGTATTGCCATCGCACCTGATGGACCGCGAACTGTTTGGCTTCAAGGACATCAAGGCCGACGGTGTCGCCAATCCGCTGGGCGACATCGCCTTCGACGAAGGGCCCTGCTCCTCCCCGGCCACCGTACCGGGCGTGATTCCGCTACAGGCGAATTGAGCCACCTCAACGATTACGTCCGGCATCGTTGAATGTCGGGCGTATAATCGCCTCCATCACTGGAAAATTCCATGCCCAAATCCCCAACGCTTGAACGGCCGCTGACGCCGGAATTGCAAGCAGCGTTGCAACGCCTGGTTGCGCTGACTGGCGAGCGTGCGACCGAAATCACGCAGGAAGCCTTGCCCGATTATCTCGCTTGGCGCATTTCGCAATTGCAGGATCTCGAGCAAGCTATCGACGATGCCGACGCAGGCAATTTCGCCACTGACGATGAAGTAGCTGCGGTCTTGAGGCGCTATGGCGCATAAGCGCGCACCGCGCTTCGCTCATTATTCAGCACGTCGTGCAAGTTCATGAGCAAATGATCCAGGTTATCAATGGCGCCCCGCCATCGCCCTCGTTCCCGCCGGCATAAGGCTCGACATCTACCTTGGTGTTCAAGAGTGGCCTGGATCTAGACAGTCTAAAAGCAAAATCGAGCTATCTAACGCGGTCTAATCCAACGCGATCAAATGTCTAAACCGGTCTAGAAGTTTCCTTGCGCGGACCAATTCGGACTACACAAACGGAAGGTCCTGCAAATCTGGCACTTTTTAGACCCAATCATCGCGTTTTGGTGCGGAATAGACCGGGCATCGAAATAAGTACCGCTCGCTGAGCTCCCGTCAGGTTAGTTTCTACACATCGAATTGCATTAATTGCAATTCGATGTGTAGAATGGTCCCCTATTTTTTCCGATGAAGGACTACCCGATGCGTCGACTCCTTGGCCTGTGTGCGGCCCTCTTGATGTTGTGCTTGGCTCCGTTCGCGTGTGCGGAGCAACTTCCGGTGCTGGCGGTTGTGGTCGATGTGCGCCATGTTGAGCAGGATTTGTGGCGCGTCGAATACCGCTTCGCGCAACCGGTCAGCGCCATCAAGCTGCCGAAGATCGGCGAATATCGGCAACAGGCGTGGAAGGCCCT
>CBHCMF010000325.1:0-3819 GCA_965974465.1 uncultured Noviherbaspirillum sp. | reverse complement strand
GCCTTCATCGCCATGCTCGAAATACCAAGAGACACCTTCTTGCGCAAGCCAACGCCTTAAAAATGCGCTGTCTGGCTCATTGAACTGAGTGACCCACGATTGTTTCGGGTGATCGCCCAGACAGCGATCATCGACATCGAAGCATTCAGTCAACACACTGTTTTGCTGGCGATGTTCTTGCAGCACGATGTCCGTGAATTCACGCACCGTCAGGTCTTGGAACACGCGGCTGTTGATGCGCTTTTGTAAGATAGCGAACGGGTCTTCCAAGGTGAGCGCAATCCGGGCAAACCCACCATTTGTTCCTTGTTGCTCGGCACGGGTGACGATGCCGCACAATGCGCGTTCGCTGCCGTCATCTGTGAGTAGCGTGATTTGGACCGGGACGCCGATGAATTGCTTGAGTTCTAAGAAGGCGTCGGTGGATAGGCAAGTGAGCGTGTAGTGCACGCCTTCGGAAATGCCTTCGGTGCCGGTGAGTTCGTACGGCAAGAGGATGTTTTCATCGATGCCGGAACCGGGCGCGAGGGTGAGCTTTAGTAGCCGGTTGGATTGGACAAAGGGGGACAACAATTCAGCAACCATGAGGGCTCCGGGCATCTCTGCACATCAGCGAAAAAGCGCAGAGATTTGATGAATAACAATACGGATTATTTTTTTGCAATATTGTTATTGTATTGAAATGTTGCATTTATGTACATACATATATGCGGAGAAAATGAAGGTGCAGAAGATCAGCCCTCCCCTTCTCGGGGTATGTCAAAGCAGCTCAACGTTACGCAAATTGAGATAACAGCTTTCGCGTGTCGTGCTGACAAAATCACTGAGATAGGATTGGGCCGACATCTCTGGCAGACAGGCGGCCTAGAGGCGCCCGGTTAGGCCGTCAGGGGTAATACGCTTGGCAAGGACGTAGTCTCGATACAAATAATTTTGGGCAGCCCAGACAGTACCTTGGCTTAACCGAGGAGCGGCTGCCTTCTATGGCGGATGGGGGATCAGGGATTTAATCTAATCGCTGGACGGCCCTGTTTCAATCTACTGCGCCATTACTCAAGTGAACGGCGCTACCATTGCCATATTATCCACGATTCCGAAATCGGGAATTGAACCCGCGCCCTTCTTTCGTTGTAGCCAGTACTATGTGACGCTGGCTTCCAACCCCGCTTAAAAAATCAAACTTTTGTAGTATTCCCTACGGGTTACTCACCGTTCCGCAGCGCTTTTCGCCAGCAAAGTGAGCAAGTAGGACACGGGCTGTCGCCCCACCACCAATACCAAAAACCAACCCTTCATCCGGTTGGTTTTTTTTATGCCTAAACCCGCGTGTCTGTGTGGGTTCCCGAGGGTTCTTGCGGACTTCGCCGGTTTGAAGATACCCTGATTTCGAGGCATTTTCTCTCTCCCCATACCTTTTTTCTCTCCAGAAGCACCCTCCCGAAAGACTGGAAGTCCGCAAGTGCCGTCGCTTATACCATTAAAAATCAATCACTTACGCGTGGACGAATCAAGTGGTTAATTTCCAGCATTGGTAGGAAAAGGGAACCACCCCGATTTAGCGAGTGGAGAATGACAGTATCGCGGCAAACGGAATGCGTGCATCCGACCAATTTCAAGCGGTGACCCGACGAAGATGTACAGGCGGCGTCAGAATGTTTGTGGACAGTCTGATTTCAACAGTGACAGGCAGCACCCGGCCCGTTGCTGCTGTCATGATTACCATCAAAGCGACTGACTACAATCAAAGTTGTTTCTGTGAAAATCGGGCGATTACTGGTATTTGCATTCCCATTTCGTATGACTTAGGCTTTCATATTCGTCCATCAGGTTTCTCCCTATAACGTGTGTTTGGCGGCTCACGTGGCGGAGTTTCATTGATGGACTCCCTCAAATGTCAAACTTCTACTGCCACCGTGTCAGAGCCGGGGGATCTTCCTTGTTTGTTTAGCCAAGAACCGCGTTTACAGCAACTGCGACAGCCATGCCCACCAAGATACCGGCGACAATCTCAATGCGTGTATGTCCCATGCGTTCCCGCAGGGGCGGGTGGTCTTGGCATTTGCTCGCCAACTTGTTGATCGCTACCGCATGTTTTCCCACTTGGCGGCGCAGACTGTTCGCATCGAGCATCACGATGAAGGCCAGCGTTATGGCCACACCGAAGGCCGGATGGCCGATGCCTTCTTTCAAGGCGATGAGCGCAGCCATACTGCTGACGATGGCGCTGTGGTTGCTTGGAAGCCCGCCATAGCCAATCAAGCCAAAAGCCAGTTGCCTGGCCTTAATGCTATTGATCACGAACTTCATGATCCCCGCGACGAGCCACGCCAGGAAAGGTGCCAGTGCATATGTGAAATCCATGATCCCCCCTACACTGGCCACAATGCCCAACCGCAGGCAGCAACCCACAGCACTACCGTGAGCAGCAACTGCCAGTCAGCCAACAGCGCATCGGTGGGTGACTCTCCACCATCTAGCGCCTCCACCACGAACCAGTAGCGGAACAAGCCGAACAGAACCAGGGGAACCGTGATGATCAGCTCAGGTTTGGTCGACATCACAAACATGCTGTAGAACAGCAGTGCTCCGGTCGCAGACATCTCAGCGTAGCGATCCACAAGCGAGACAGAGTACTTCTCCAGTACCTTGCGGCCTTCGGTTCCGCTTTGACTCAATTCCTGGCGACGCTTGACAGCAGCGAGGTACAGCGCAAGACATAGCGTGGTGATGAACATCCAGGAGGACACGGGCACATCAAGAGCCATGGCGCCGGCATACACACGAAGCACGAAGCCGATCGCAATGGTGAATATATCCAGCACCGGCTGATGCTTCAGCACAAAGGTGTAAGCCAGGTTGAGTGCCAGATACGCTGCAATCACCATGACGACCTTCGGGGCAACGAACCAGCCCAAAACGAGGCATACATAAAGCCCTGCGAGCAGCACCATGGCGGACGGTATCGATACCATCCCGGCTGCGAGCGGGCGGGTCTTGGATTTCCTCGGATGCCGACGATCACGCTCGATGTCGTGCATGTCGTTGACGATGTACGTGGCCGAAGAGGCTAAGCAGAACAGCAGCACTGCCAGAAGAGCACGGCTGACCGCGCTGAAATCCAAGAACTCCCCGGAAAAGACTAGCGGCGCCAGTACGAAGCCGTTTTTTACCCACTGTTTCGGCCTCATCAGCTTGATCAGACCCAGTATCTGCGCTAGAGGCGAGCGGGTCATTACGGTATCATGCATTATTTTTAAATCCCGGTGATATTATTCAATGTTTGCCTCGACTAAGCTAGCGATTAAGTATGCCATTTTCGCACTAATCGCAACCGCAGCAAACATCGGCGCGCAAGACCTCGCTATTTGCTTGTATAGCGGTGCCTTCGATATTCTTGGTTCCGTTATCGTTGGCACGGGCGTGGGCCTCGTCGTCAAATACATCCTTGACAAGCGCTATATCTTCCGCTTTCGTCCCCGCAACGTAGCGCACGACGGCCAGACCTTCGCCATTTACGCTGTCATGGGCTTGGCGACCACGGTGATCTTCTGGAGCTTCGAGTTCGGCTTCCATCACATTTTTGAAACCAAAGAGATGCGCTATTTGGGTGGCATCATTGGTCTGGCGATCGGCTACTTGACAAAGTACCATCTCGATAAGCGCTACGTCTTCCGCATGGAGGCCGTATGAGACCTGTTTCCTCCTGGGGCCGCCTCAGTGCGGCCTCTCATCACGTCATCGGACTTAACGACCCGACCGAGGTCAAGAGTCGAGTCAGTGGTGGGCCTCATCCAGGTGTGGCCCACGGCATGGGCCGCA
>CBHCMF010000324.1:0-3825 GCA_965974465.1 uncultured Noviherbaspirillum sp. | reverse complement strand
GCGTGATGTATGTGCTGGACGAACCGTCAATCGGCTTGCATCAGCGTGATAACGTCCGCCTCATCCATACGCTGAAGCATCTGCGCGACATCGGTAACAGTGTGTTGGTCGTCGAGCATGATGAAGACGCCATCCGTTGCGCCGACTACATCGTCGACATGGGCATCGGTGCTGGCGTGCATGGCGGCGAAGTCATCGCCAAGGGACCGCTGAACGATATTCTGAAGAACAAGAAATCACTGACGGCAAAATATTTGAACGGCTCACTCGCCATTCACGTACCTAAAAAGCGCACGCCCGCCGATCCTGAGCGGCAGCTCGTTATTACAGGTGCGTCGGGCAACAACCTGAAGAATGTCACACTGGAATTGCCGGTCGGCCTGCTTACCTGTATAACCGGCGTGTCAGGCTCGGGCAAGTCGACCTTAATCAACGACACGCTATATCATGCTGCCGCCCGCCACCTCTATGGATCACAGGCCGAGCCCGCCGCTTACGAATCGATCAGTGGATTGGAACATTTCGATAAGGTGATCTCAGTCGACCAAGCGCCGATCGGCCGCACACCGCGCTCGAATCCGGCAACCTACACTGGCGTGTTTACACCGATTCGCGATCTTTTCTCGACAGTGCCAACGGCAAAGGAGCGCGGTTATTCCGCCGGCCGCTTCTCGTTTAACGTCAAGGGTGGTCGCTGTGAAGCCTGCCAAGGTGACGGCGTGCTCAAGGTCGAGATGCATTTTCTGCCGGACGTGTATGTGCCCTGCGATGTCTGCCACGGCAAGCGCTATAACCGCGAAACGCTCGAAGTGCAGTACAAAGGCAAAAACATCCATGAAGTGCTGGAGATGACGGTCGAGGAAGCGCACGAGTTCTTCAAGCCGGTGCCAGTCGTTGCCCGCAAATTACAGACCCTGCTCGACGTTGGCCTCGGCTACATTCGCCTGGGCCAAAGCGCAACCACCCTTTCTGGCGGCGAAGCACAGCGCGTGAAACTGTCACTGGAACTGTCCAAGCGCGATACCGGGCGTACGCTATACATTCTGGACGAGCCAACCACCGGCCTGCACTTTCATGATATCGATCTGCTACTGAAAGTGATTCATCGCCTACGCGATCAAGGCAATACCGTGGTCATCATCGAGCACAACCTCGATGTAATTAAAACAGCGGACTGGCTCGTTGATCTCGGCCCCGAAGGCGGTGCCGGCGGCGGACAAATCATCGCGAAAGGCTCCCCGGAAGAAGTCGCAAAGAGTCCGGTAAGCTTTACTGGGAAATACTTAGCACCCATGCTGAAAAAGAAGTAACCGCCTTAAAAAGAAAGGAGGCCAGATGGCAATTCATCTACGTATCATCGGACGCGTACAAGGTGTCGGCTATCGCGCCTCTTTCGAAGCACAAGCACGCACATTGGGCCTGTCCGGCTGGGTACGCAACTGCACCGATGGCTCGGTAGAAGCCGCGGTGCGTGGCGACCAGACAGCAATAGAGAAGCTCCTTGCATGGTCGCGGCACGGTCCGCCGGCTGCACAAGTGAAAGAAGTAACAATGACAGAAGTCGACGATGCCTCAGTAAACGGCGAACGCTTCGACGTGCTTGCAACGAAATAATCCTCTCTAAAGAGAGTAAAGAGAGCAGGTTAACTGCCTACGGGAGGCGAAGCCCGAAATGTCCTTTTACGCACAGGCAAGCCGCGCTACCCGCGCAGCCCCATCCACAATCCTAAGGGAACAAAAACCAACGCCGCGAGATTTCCTAGCAACACGATTGATGCCACTTTATCGGGCTCCTGCTTAAATTGCTCAGCCACCATGAAGCAAAACACCGCGGGTGGTAGTGCGGCGAACAGATACATCTGACCGCGCTGACTCCCTGTAAGCGTCAATATGCCGTCGAGCAACCAGGCCACCGCCAAACCGCTCAATGGGCAAACAATTGCACCAATCAGGCCGACGCGCCAACTCTTGAAATTAACATCCAGCATGCGCACACCGAGTGCGAACAACATGATCGGAATGCAGGCGTCGCCCAGCATCTTCAATGCCTGCATCAATGGCGTCGGCACAACTATATGGAATAGGGCAAACAGCATGCCCACCAGCATGGCCAGCATCATCGGGCTTACCATGAACTTCCACATTGGCGTGTGGCTGTTGCGTCCGCTTTCGATAATCTTAATGCCCACTGAAAAATAAATGAGGTTACAGGCCATGAACAACGCAACCGCGGCCGGTAATCCCTCGGTACCGAATGTCAACACCGCGAGCGGCAATCCCATGTTGCCACAATTGTTGTACATCATCGGCGGAATAAAAGTGCGGACATCGTAGCCAAGGCATCGTGCAACTGGCCACGCAATGAGACCGGAACCGAGAGCGATCAGCACGCCGGCGAGAATCAGCGTGCTGTTATGCAGCAGATCAAATTCCTTAGCTGCCAATGCGGTGAATACCAGCAAAGGACACAGTACCTCCATACTGACTCGATTGACCGAGACCATATCGAATTTGGCTCGCTCCCCCCGCAGACGCGCATACCCATAACCCATTGCGATCATCATGAAGACGGGCAGAATGATGCCGAGAATGCGCTCAAACATTTGCATAGCAAAGTCCTTGGGAAGGGAAGACGGGGAAAGAAGCGAACCGCTATTGTAGCGAATGGGGTAAAGCTACGTTGCGCACCTGCAAGTGGCTCACTCCGGCTGTCGAACCGGTACTTAATTCAACAAGCGCGCCTCGGCACGCGCCACCGCCTCAGTGGAGCCGCGCAACACAACGATATCGCCTTCTTGCAACATTGTTTCCGGGTGAATGTTGAGCCGGCTCTTGCCACGCCGGACGATCGTCACTTCAGCACCAACTTCATGCAACTTCAGTGCGGCAAGCGTCTTGCCGATTGCCTTGGCTCTCTCACCCAGCGTGACCGAATGCAAGCGAACGTGTAGATGTTCTGCATCATCCGGTGTATCACTGAAGCCATGGAAATAACCGCGCAGCGACGCATAGCGCTCATCACGCGCAGCCTGCACACGGTGTACGACGCGTCGTAGCGGCACCCCCAACATCACGAGCGCATGCGACGCTAGCATTAAGCTGCCCTCAATGGCTTCAGGCACCACTTCCGCCGCACCAGCTTCACGTAATTTATCGAGATCCGTGTCGTCGTGACTGCGTACGATCACCGGCAATGTTGGCGCGAGTTCGTGCGCAAAATGCAGAACCTTCAATGCCGACGGCGTGCTAGCGTAGGTCACTACCAGTGCCGCCGCGCGATGGATACCTGCGGCAACCAGGCTTTCGCGGCGCGCCGCATCACCGTACGACACATTGGCCCCGGCTGCCTGTGCCTCACGCACTCGGTCAGGATCTAGATCAAGTGCATGATAGGCAATGCCCTCCTCCTCCAAAAGCTTAGCCAGGCTTTGACCAGTACGACCGAACCCGGCAATCAACACATGCTTTTGCGTCGACATCGTACGGGTCGCGATTTGTGTCAGTGCTAGAGATTGCATCATCCACTCGTTTGCGGACAGCTTCATCACAATCGCATCCGATTTGGCGATGATGAAAGGTGCAATCATCATCGATAACACCATCGATGCCAGAATGACTTGAATCAACAAGGGGTCCATCAGTTGCAGACCGCCAGCCTGGTTGAGCAACACAAAACCAAACTCACCTGCCTGAGCAAGCCCAAGCCCTGTACGCAACGCGACGCCGGTAGAAGCGCCGGACAGTTTAGTCAGAAGCGCAATCAGGCCGAATTTCAGCAGCACGGGCCCGGTCAACAGTAACAGTACTAACCACCAGTTCTCGAGT
>CBHCMF010000323.1:0-3888 GCA_965974465.1 uncultured Noviherbaspirillum sp. | reverse complement strand
CTGCGTCGTCTGCTCATTCGTGGGCAGACGTGGATTGAAACGCTCCAGCCCTGGGGCGGGCGGGGGGTGGGGAAAGTCGTCTGCTCATTCGTGGGCAGACGTGGATTGAAACTATCTAGGTAGGTACATTATGCAAAACGTACTGAGTCGTCTGCTCGTTCGTGAGCAGAGGTGGCGTCGAAGAACGAGTAATCGGCTACTGGCCGATTAAGCAGGTAGGTCAGCTCAGCAGGCAGTAAATCGGAAAGGTACATGAAGAATGCCGAAGGACGGGCAGTGAGCAGGCCTGTAATGTACGCAACAAAGGCTCGCCGCTACCAGAACGACGGCGCTGAACTTCAATCCCAGCTCCTAAAACAGGATTTGCTGACGGCTCGTTAGCGCCATAAAATCCTCGCCCAGAAAGGGCAGTATCGCATCCGCCACCGGTTGCAGTTGGCGTGTCAGATAGTGTTCGTAATCGATGGACGAACGCTGCGTTTCCAATGGTTCCGGGCCAGCCACCGTCATCACATAGCGGATCCAGCCACGACTTTGATATTGCAGCGGGCGGCCTTGCGCCCGGTTGTATTCATCGGCGATGCGCGCAGCGCGCACATGGGGCGGCACGTTGCGCTGATATTCATCCAGTGGCCGGCGCAGCCGCTTGCGGTATACCAGCAGTGAATCGAACTCGCCGCCGAGGGTGCGGTCGACATAGTCACGCACATAGTCCCGATACGCTTCACCCTTGAATATGCGCAGATATAACTCTTGCTGAAACTGTTGCGCCAGCGGCGTCCAATCTGACCGTACCGACTCCAGCCCCTTGAAGACCAATTCCTCACTGCCATTCGACTTGACGATCAAACCGGCATAGCGCTTTTTGCTGCCCTCGTCGGAACCGCGAATGGTTGGCATCAGAAAACGCCGGTAATGTGTGTCGAATTCGAGTTCGAGCGCGCAATCAAGGCCAAATTCTTGCCGCAGATGTCGATTCCACCACGCATTGACGTGGTGGACCAGCGCGCTGCCGATCTCGACCGCCTGTGCTTCTGTGTGCGCATGCTTGAGCCAAACAAAGATAGAGTCGGTGTCACCATAGATGACTTGATAGCCTTGGTCTTCGATCAGTTTCCGCGTGCAACGCATGATCTCGTGACCGCGCAAGGTGATCGAGGATGCAAGGCGCGGGTCGAAGAAGCGGCAACCGCTCGATCCCAGCACGCCATAGAACGCATTCATGATGATCTTCAATGCCTGCGACAGCGGCTGGTTACCCTCACGTTTGGCCACTTCGCGTCCCTGCCAGATTTGCTTGACGATCGCCGGCAAGCAGTGCTTGTCGCGCGAAAAACGCGCGCCACGAAAGCCCGGCACCGTCGCGTTGTCGTCGATGTTGTGCATGCCTTCCACCAGTCCTACTGGATCAATCAGAAACGTGCGGATGATCGAGGGATACAGGCTCTTGTAGTCCAGCACCAGCACCGAGTCGTACAGACCGGATCGGGAATCCATCACAAAGCCGCCAGGGCTGTTTTCTCCACTGACGTCGCCGAGATTAGGTGCGACGTAGCCCTGGCGGTGCATCAACGGCATGTACAGATGTTCGAACGCCGCCACCGAACCGCCACTACGGTCGGCTGGCAATCCGGTGACGCTGGCACGTTCCAGCAAGAAGTTCATCAGCTCGGTCTTGGCAAAGATGCGTGTCACAAGTTCGCAGTCTTTCAGGTTATAGCGCGCCAGAGCGGGTTTGTCTTCAGCAAAGCGGCGTTCGATTTCCGCCATCCGGTCATAGGGGTTGTCGATGGACTTGCCTTCGCCCAGCAGGGTCCGCGCCACATGCTCCAGACTGAACGACGGAAAATTCCACGTCGCCGACCGCAGCGCTTCAATACCGTCGATGATCAGGCGGCCGGCAGCGGCCGCGAAAAAATGCTGATGCCTGCTGTGTTCGCGCCATTCCATCGCGCTGCCATCTCGTCCAAAGCGCAGCGGCACACGATAGCATTCTGCGTGCCGTTGCAGCACGCGCAGATCGAACTGCACCAGGTTCCAGCCAATGATGGCGTCGGGATCGTGCCGTTCCAGCCATCGGTTCAGTTGTTCCAGCATCTGCGCATGGCTGTCGCAGTATTCCAGGTCGAAGTCGAGCGCCTCATCGCCGCCGTTGGGAGGACCCAGCATATACACCTGGCGCTGGCCGCACCCCTCCAGCGCGATCGAATACAGCTCGCCGTGGGCACTGGTTTCGATATCCAGCGATACCAATTGCAAGCGTGGACGGTACCCGGGTGCAGGTTTCATCTGGCAGTCGAGCAGCGGACCGTGACCATCGGGACCAGACTGCCCGCCGAACCATACCGGTGCGGTGATGAATCGCTCCATCAGATAACGTTCCGGCGGACGCACATCGGCTTCGTAGACGTTGACGCCGTGTTGTCGCAAACGTTTTTGCAGTTTCAGCAACTGCCGGTACTGCCGGCAATACAATCCCAGCACTGGTCGGCGCTGGAAATCAGATAGAGCAAGAGGGCGCAACTCACAGGAGCGTTCGCCCCGCAATAGCGCTTGGGCCTGATCGCGCTGCTCCACCGGGATGAATGCCACGGATGACTGAGGCGCCAGACGGATATGGCGCGGACCGTCATCGGTCGCCAGCCAGAATTCGACTTCCGTGCCGGCGGCCGTGTCGCGCCAGTGGCGGGTCAAAAGAAATCCCTGCTTTTGTTGAGCCATGAATGCGCCATCGGGCCGTCTAATAAGTTATTTCGCATCATCAAGCCATATCCGTGTCGAGAGGCTTGATCGGTTTATCCCAGCTCAACCAATCAAACCCATTGAAGGGCGTTTGGCTTTCCTGCATGGATAGTGATGATAAAAGGCATTTTTACTGCTTAACACCCTTTACAGAATGGGTGAGGATTTGGATTGCTTCTGAGATAGAGATCTCTCCTTTAATGACGCGTGCTTGGATTGTTCCCATGCTTTCATCGAAGGGTAAGCCCGTAAGGTCAACGATGGCATTTGCCTCACGAAATGCTTGCCGCAATTGTTCTTGTCGTTCTGGTGAATGCATGGGGGGCCCTTTGGTGAAAGAGAATGCAAAAGTAGGGGACTTCAAAAAACGGATCATAGATTGCGTAATTCCAGTCTACTGTGTTTTTCCCGTGACGAATCGGAGGAACAGGATGACTGACAGCATAGCGTCCAACCTCTCTGTGGCCTAAGTCTACGGATAGGATCGAAGCCACTTGCCCGCTCCTGAGATATCGCCCTCTGACCCTCGTAAGAGAAGGAGTACGTTGCACATACGGCGTATTGGTAGCTTGCTCTACCTTCGAATTGTATGGCTGATACAATCGCGGCGAAGTTGACTAATAGGTAATTCCCCGCGAAGACAACAGCGCTACACAGCGGAATTGCCAAAGCTTTCCAAAGAACAACAAATACAAAATGAATGCCGTTTCTCCTTTTTCCTCGATCCCCCATACGCCACGGTCGCTCAATACTCTTTATGACGATATCGTCTTACAAGCAATTAAAGACAAAGTTCAAGAACTGAACTTCTTGATATGCGTGCAAGGAAATCTGGGGCAAATCCCCGCCACCCGCTATAAGAAACACTATGAAGTCCCGCTCACTTATGAAGACGAGACAATCTATCTCGATATCCCTTGCAGATTATTAGAAGCAACAGGTCTGCAAGCGGGCGATTATGTATCGGCATTAGGGAGAGTGAGCACCAATCAGTTCAGAGGAAAACTCGCCTTTAGACTGGACGTGTGTGAGATTCGTCCACAGGAAACGCCCGAAGTCAAAGCCAAGCGTCGTCAAGAACAACTGAAGCTAGAGGTGGTTCCGGAAATTCGGACAGCAGGATAAGTGGAAACCTTGCTTCATAAT
>CBHCMF010000322.1:0-3924 GCA_965974465.1 uncultured Noviherbaspirillum sp. | reverse complement strand
TCAAAGATGCGCTCCTTGTCCATCAGGAACTCAAGCATGTAAGTGATCATCACTTCCTGCGCCTTGCGGAAATAGCTACGCTCATCGGATAAAAACAGGTTCTTGGCAAGTTGCTGCGTGATAGTAGACCCGCCCGCCACGATCTTGCCCTTCTTTAAATTTTTCTCGTACGCTTTTTGCATTGCCTCCCAGTCGACACCCTCATGCTCGGAAAAATCAGCATCCTCGGCGGCGATAATTGCACGCTTGAGATGATTGGAAATGCGGTTGTACGGAACCCATTTATGCTTGAGCTGCGCTTTCGGATTTTTTTCGCGCAGAATCGAAAGCTGGCGATCCATGAAACTGGTCATGGAGGGGTTGTGGTCGACCCACCACCATATCTGGACGAAAAAGTACAGCTGCATCGCCAACACGATGGCGATGGGTGTAATGACCAGCCATAGGAGTAACTTGCGCAGCTTCTTCATCTTTGTCTATAACTGCGCCCGCAGCGCGGCAAATACAGGCGCCGTATCCGGCCGTATGCCGCGCCATAAGAAGAAAGATTCCGCCGCCTGTTCGACCAACATGCCAAGGCCATCGCGTACTTGCGCACCATGACTGTGGGCAAAGCGCATAAATGCAGTGGGGGTCTTCCCGTACATCATGTCGTAGACAAAGGCATTCTTACCGAATACCGTCGGTGAGACCGGTGGTACGTCGCCGGCAAGACTGGCGGAAGTGGCATTGATGACCACGTCAAATGCCCCCTGAAGCGCCTCAAAAGTGCTAGCACCAATCCGCCCGTGCTGGGCAAATTGCGATGTCAGCTCAATAGCTTTGGCAACTGTGCGGTTGGCGATCACCAGTTCGGCCGGATGCTCATGAATGAGGGGCAGAAGTACGCCGCGGGCTGCTCCGCCGGCACCGAATAGCAAAATTCTTTTTCCCGCAATGGTCACGTCTGCATTGCGCACAATATCCACGACCATACCGATGCCATCTGTGTTGTCACCAAGTATGGCGCCATCTTCGAACTTCAAGGTGTTGACAGCGCCAGCAACGCGAGCCCTTTCGGTCAGTGAGGTGGCTAGCGCATGTGCTTCCAGCTTGAAAGGCACGGTGACATTGGCTCCTTTTCCTCCCTGGCGAATGAAGTCACTGACGGCCTGTGCAAAACCGTCAAGCGGTGCAAGCAGGCGCTCATAGATCAGGTTTTGTCCAGTCTGTGCCGCAAAGTGGGCATGGATATCCGGCGACCTGCTATGTGCGATCGGGTTACCAATGACGACGTAGCGATCCTGCATTGCGATCAATTCGGCGCTCCCTGCATCTGCGCCTCCAGCCCGTCTTCTCTGGTGAATTTAAAACGTGTTGTCATTACCCAAACGTCGTCCCTATCCGTTGATCTCATGTTCTTTGCAAACGCGCCGAAAGGTGCGGAAAAGCGGACGATACGCCTAGCCGCTTCATCCAACGCGCGATTGCCCGAAGAGCGCTCAACAGTAATGCCCTCGTCCTTGTCTTTCTGGTAAATACTGCCATCCTGATAGATGGAAATCGAGAGCGTTAACTCACCGTACAGTTTTTTCCCATCCTTTTGAGGGAAGTTAACGGTGCCAAATTTTTCAACTTTACGCCGCACGCTATCGAAATACATGGCGTAACCGGCCTCTTGCGTTGTTGGAGAAATGAAGGTTTTCTTTGGACGCTTGTTCTGATCTTCAATGCGCTTTGCGATCTCCGCTTCGCGTCGCAGAATTTCCTTTGCGCTCTCGGTAACGTCTGTCCCATTCGGTTGCGGTGGCGTTTCCTTCGGCTTGACCTGATCTTTTGATGGCGCTGATGCGAGCGGTGATTTCTTGTTGACCTGTGTCAGCGTCCGCTGTTGTTGTTGTTCGAGTTCTTCGATGCGGCGCTGGATTGCTTTCATGCTGTCGCCGTCTTCGTTCCTGCGCATGTCAGGCAGAGGCGATGTCGCCCGTCCTGCATCGGCATTGCCGCCGCCATCCAAGTTGGCTTGTGCCAGCGCTTCCGCCTGAAGTGGCTTTCTGTCATGTTTAGCATTGACCAGGATCACTTCCAGTCCTGGATCCATTGGCTTGAACTTGAATGTATCCGGCGGGGCGAAACGTATGGCGAGCAACACCCCATGCAATAAGACCGACGCTGCGATAGCGATGGACAACGTACGGTTTTCAAGAATTGACATCACGCAAAGACAAGACAGGGCGATTGCAGAAGGTTTGAATTTTACGATAAACCACGGGTTGGCTTATGCTGAGTTTTCATTCCTGTACAGATTCTGCATCAGCCTCGGTTTCCGTAATGGCGATTTCATCATCTTCAATGACCGCAGCCTCAGCGTCAGTGGTGGCTGTTGTCATTTCGATCAACCGTGCTTCCACTGTCAGGTCAACTTCGTCCCAACGAATCAGATCGAGTTTGACTTGGGTGCCGCGCGCTGCTTGTGGCATGCCAGGCAAACGAATGATCAATGGAATATCGACTAAACGCAGCACTTCATCCTTTAGCACGGCAGCATCGACATGCTTCGCATTCCGCTGACTCAGCCAGCGCAAACACCAGAAACGTTCCATATTGTTCTGGAAGTCAGCATAGGCTGCATACGCAGCGTCGAACGCAGAGACAATGGCAAACAAGTCAGCATCCTTTGGCTTGAACGGTACAGCCAGCGGTGCGGTCACGCCATGCTCGACGCATGCAAGAATCTGCCATTGATTGACGAGGTCGGTATAACGCCGCAAAGGCGATGTGCTCCACGCATACTGGTCGACGCCTAGGCCCTGGTGCGGGGCAGCGTGCGTCACCATGCGCACCTGCATTTTGGCGGCCCAACCGCCGCTACCTCCCCCTTGACTTCGGTAAATGCCAGGCACGCCGTGGTCGTGCATCAGCTTGCCCCAGGTACTGTTTGCAAAGATCATCAGCTCTGCAACGATCTTGTCGAGCGGGGCTCCCCGTTTACGGCGCACGATCGTAACGACATCATCTTCGACATAGAAGTTGAAGTCGACACGATTGGTCTGTTCCGGTTTCAGACCAAAACTCTCTCGCTTGACCATGCGTCCTTTTTCTAGGACCTGCGCCCATTGCCACAGCAACGCGATATCCGCTTTGTGCGGATAATCGCCCGCACCAACCGCCAAGTTCTCTTCGGTGACCTGCTCATCGAGATCATTGTGGCGTAGGTTGGCGGCAATAGGCACAGCCTCCGCTTTGGTCTCAGTGGCCACTACCGACCAATCAGTCGGATCCAGTGTTGCGTATAACGACACCGCGGGGCAGGTTCGTCCTTCGGCCAGGGTAAACGCGTCAACGAGCGCATCCGGAAGCATGGTGATCTTATCGCCCGGCATATAGACAGTCGATAAGCGCTGGCGCGCAATGGCATCGATCGCATCATTACGCTTAATGCCCAATCCGGGCGCGGCGATATGTATACCGACACGCACCTTACCGTCAGCCATGCGGACCACTGAAAATGCGTCGTCGATTTCCGTGGTGGTGACATCATCGATTGAAAAGGCCTGCACATCGGCGATGGGAAGCGACGGCGCAGCCGGAATCGGAAGCGAAGGAAAACCAATCCCTTTAGGGAAATACTCGTACAAGAATTTGGCAAAATGCAGTTGCTTGGGTGAGGTGATGCCACCAGCAGCAAGCATCACTCGCTGCGGCGTCATCTGCATTTCACTGCTTGCGGTATCGAGTGCTTTGTATTCAATACTGTTCTTGTCAGGCTTGAACAGCAGTTGCATCACCATCGGTTTCAGTGCGTCGGGTAGACGACAGGCCTTCAGTTCTTCCACATATTGCGCCTGAATCAGCGCTTGCTGTTTCTTCTTCTCGATGCCAGCGAGCGCAGCTTTCAAGGAGGATTCCGGTGCGGCCTTGTAGCGGCCTTTTCCCTTCTTATAA
>CBHCMF010000321.1:0-3937 GCA_965974465.1 uncultured Noviherbaspirillum sp. | reverse complement strand
CCGCCTGACAAACTTATACTTCAGACGCGGCATACACCAGATTTGACATTAGCTCAGGATATATAAACCAATCTTAATTTACATATTCTTTGTGAAACAACGTTACCCTATGCCTCAAATTCAGCGGTCAGACCCAATCGCGCCCGTGCCGCCAAATATTCCGCCCGCAGCTTCTCCATGACCAGCGGCACAGTCAGCACCTCATTCATCAATCCAACCCCCTGCCCTGCGCCCCAGATATCGCGCCAGGCTTTAGCCTTGCTACCGCCCCCAGAGCCGAAGTTCATTGCGGACTTGTCGGCCGTTGGCAAATTGTCAGGATCGAGACCGGCGGCGATGATGGATTTTTTCAAGTAGTTGCCGTGCACACCGGTAAACAGGTTGGTGTAGATCACATCGGCAGCGGTGGATTCGAGAATCGCTTGACGGTAGCTGTCATCAACATTCGACTCTCTCGTGGCAAGCCAGCGTGATCCGATATAGGCGAAATCAGCCCCCATCGCCTCTGCCGCAAGAATGGCGTCGCCGGTGGCGATCGAACCGGACAGAGCAATGGGTCCTTTGAAGAGTTTACGCACTTCGCCGACGAGCGCGAATGGGGACAAGGTACCGGCATGGCCGCCGGCACCGGCTGCTACCAGGATCAGGCCGTCGACACCGGCTTCCAGCGCCTTCTGTGCGTGACGGATTGAGATCACGTCGTGCATGACGATGCCACCGTAGCTGTGGATGGCGTCCAGCATTTCTTTCGGTGGTGCGCGCAGGCTAGAGATAATGATCGGGATTTGATGCCGCACGCATACCTCTACGTCGTGCGCCAGCCGGTCGTTGGACTGGTGCACGATCTGGTTCACTGCGATCGGGCCAATCTTGGCGTCGGGATGGCTTTTCTTGTAGTCGGCAAGGTCTGCCTGGATATCGGTCAGCCAGGTATCCAGCAGCTCGGCTGGACGGGCATTCAGGGCGGGGAAGGAGCCAACGATGCCGGCTTTGCATTGTGCCGTGACCAATGCCGGGCCGCTTGCGATGAAGAGAGGCGATGCGATGACAGGCAGGGCAAGATGCTGCAGCACGGGAGGCAAATACGGGTTACTCATGAAGATTCCTTAGTTTTTAATGTGTGATGGTGCATGCTTGGCCAAGATAGTGCGCATATATGTAGCGGTATGCCTTTGACAACATAGGGGGAGAGACGGGACATGTTTGGAATTTGGAACATGTGTCAGTTCTGCCCCATCCTGCCCCCGTACTATATAATTTCCGGCCTTTGCCTTCTTTCCTACGGGAAATAGAAATGCCATCCCGCTAGCTGGAAAGGTAAATATTCTTTTCGCAGCCGCACGAATCATTTCACATGCAACATTCATGCAGGATTGCATCCCGCGCGGCTTTTTCATAAGTAATCATAACAAGGAGCTTTCCCATGTTCTGCAAAGAACACATCATGCGTGGTATCACGCTTGTCGCAGTAGTGTTGTCCGTAGCGGCCTGTGCACCAATGTCCTATGGAGTCAAGACGCCGGTTCCCTCAGGCATGAAGTACGAAACCACGAAGCAGCAAGAAAAAACCGAAATCTCTTTACTTGACAACCGTGGGGAAAAAGAGCGTGTGTTCAGCAGCGGGGTATTGCCGGCCACTCTGACTGTCGACAACACGCCGATCGAGGCGCCGCAGTTCCTCGCGCTGCATTTGCAGCAGGAACTCGCCTCGCGCGGCGTCCCGGTACAGATCTCCGGCGGTGCCGACAAAGGCATTCCCCGCCTCCATCTCGGAACGTTCCGCATTCAGAACTATCGTGCGAACGGATTTTCTCCATTTGTGACATTCACTCTCATCAGCGCGGATCTTGAAACGGCTTCTGGCAATAAGCGCCTCAGCGTATTCGTCAAGGCAGGAAAAGTGCCAGTATGGTCATTCGATGAAGTTATCGAACCTACTTTCAACCAGCCGCTATCGATTGCCGTGAAAGAGTTCGCCAGCAAGATTGCCGCACACCTTCATAATTATCGTGCCAGCGATAGTACAGTAAGCGAATTGGTGGCAAAGCTCGAGCAACCACGTACGCCGACCAGCTATCTCGATGTCTACGCTCTTGGTTTCACCAACAATCCGAAAGCGCTTGATACCTTGTTAAAACTGGTCGATGACCGAGATGAATATATTCGTCTCGCGGCGATTTCATCGCTCGGAACCCTACGTGCAACGTCGCAGTTCGAGCGACTCAAATCGATTTACCAGAATAGCGGCGGCCTCTGGCAGGATCGTGCGATGGCGCTCAAGGCGATCGGGGATCTCGATACCGACGAGGCAAAAGCCTTCCTGGCCCAAGAGGCAAAGCGCTGGAGTGCAGGCCCATCAAATAATGAATCGACCTGGACCTTGCAAATCATTCGCCTGTATTCATAACAAAATGTGCGGGTCTTTCAATACAGCATTTAGTCGACGCATAGCTAAATGGAGGGTTGCAAGATCCGCCCCTAGAGCGGTTTGATTGTGCGTGAAAGGGAGGTCAGGTCGGGCCGAGAAGCGCAACCGTACGTGAGTTACGGTGAGCATCGCAGGCCCGAGATGGCCCCCTTTCACGCACAGGCAAATCGCTCTAGCGCCTGGCGGGAGAACTCCGCTGCCACAGTCTCATTAAATAAGACAAACCTTACCCCGAACATCACTTTCGTCCCCCCTCCAGCTCATCCGGCGGCGCATCTCAACATTGTCAAAAAATAGAGTCCTGCCGCCTTTTGATCTCCATCCACACCATCCGTTTCACTTCTTCTGTCGCTGTGCGCCACTGGGAAATTTCGTCAATGGTGCGAAAACATCCTTCACACCATCCTGTCTGCGGATTGATCTTGCAGATGCTGATGCACGGAGAGGGAAACGCGCCGCAGTGTGCGGCGGGGTCGAAATCGTTGATTGGGCTCATGTCGGCGCTCCACCTGTCAACGCAGCGCGACATCCGCTACTGGCGCACCAGTCATCGCCAGCAGTTGTTGTGGCGTCAGGTTGAAGACCGCATGCGGATGCCCCGCTGCGGCCCATAGGCTATTCAGTTTCAGCAGGTCCGCATCGATCAACATGACGGTCTTTTGCACATGACCGATCGGACAAACGCCACCGATCGCGTAACCAATGCGTTCCTTGATGAATTTTGGATCGGCCTTACCAAGTTCACCGACAATTGCAGCAACCTTTTGCTCATCGACGCGATTGGCGCCGCTGGCAACGACCATCACGGGAGCATCATCCGATAAGCGTCGGAATACGATTGACTTGGCGATTTCTGCGACGCTGCAGCCGAGGCCGGCGGCGGCTTCGGCAGAGGTCTTGCCGGTGGCGGGCAACATGGTCACGGGTTTGTCGTGGCCCAGTGCAGCGAGCAGGCCAGCCACGCGTTGCACGGTGTCGGGGAGTTTGGTGTTGTCGTTGTTCATTACAGGTAACGGTGCATGACGTAGATATCAGTGGGGCCAAGCGTCTTATGACGGAAGGCGTTTGGCACGCGGCCGACGATTTGGAAGCCATGCTTTTGCCATAGCGCGACCGCGACGGTATTCGAGGCAACGACATAATTGAATTGCATGGCGACGAATCCTGCTTCACGTGCCATCGCAAGGGAATGCTGGCAAAGCGCACTTGCCACGCCTTTGCCACGCGCCTCTGGTGCGACCATATAACCGGCATTGGCCACATGGTCGCCTAAGCCGGGCTGGTTGGGTTTCAGCACATAGCAGCCAAGCACACGCTCGCCTTCGACAGCCATGAACAAGCGGGACAGCGGTGCAGTCCACATTGCCTTTGCCGCATCAAACGTGGTCGCAGGATCGTAAGCATAGGTATCGCCTGTGGCCACTACCGCTTGAAAAATAGGCCACACACGTTCGAATTCTTCACTTTGAATTTCACGAATATCCATGGGTTACGTTTCTCCGCTGTCTA
>CBHCMF010000320.1:0-3970 GCA_965974465.1 uncultured Noviherbaspirillum sp. | reverse complement strand
GCAGGACAAATGCAGTGCGAATGATCCGCCGCTAGATGGAAATCGGCGGGTTTGAAACACTTGGTTTTTTTCACCTGCTTTGCCTTGTTCCATAGCGGGTCGGGCTTGGCGGTATGCACGTCTTGATCGGCATACCGTTCGTCACGCTTGCGATAGCCATTGTCGGGAATGTAGGCATCAATTTGCCGCGCTTCCAGTTCCTTCAGAGTGGCATGCGAATGATAGCCAGCATCGGCGGTGATGAGCGTGTCGGCATTGCGGTGCGCCGCCGTCGCATCGATCACCGGTAGCAGCAACTCTTGTTCCGAGCCTGTGCCATGGGCTTGCGCATCGACGATGATTTGCGCCTTCTCATCGACGGTGGCCACGCCGGTATAACCTTGCACCACACCCTTGCTGGTGGCCATCTTTGCCGATTCGTTATCAGTACGATTGGAGAGACGAACGCTGCCCTTTTTGCTACCCTTGCGGTCTTCCGGATTCTTCTGGAGCCAGTCGCGCAACTGGCTCGCTTCCTTTTGCAGGCGCTTCAATTTCTGTGCGTCGCGCTTTGCCACGGCGTCGT
The DNA here is from genome assembly GCA_965974465.1 of uncultured Noviherbaspirillum sp. GTDB lineage: Bacteria > Pseudomonadota > Gammaproteobacteria > Burkholderiales > Burkholderiaceae_D > Noviherbaspirillum. Next base: position 3,405 of record CBHCMF010000320.1, on the reverse strand, counting down.
CGGTCGGTGCGCTGTCAGCGCTTTGATGCTTCTCCAGCATTTGCTTGGCGGCCCGCTCCATCTTGTCGACCTGGCGCTGATAATCGGCGCGCGTACCGGACTTGGCTTTACTCGCATTGGCAGGAAGCTTGACGCCATCGATGGCGAACATTTCGCGCCCAATCAAGCCTTGACGATCGCAAATGAGCAGCACCTGCGCAAACAGTTTGGCGACCATGTCGCTCATGCCGGAAACAAAGGCTGCCAGTGTGGTGAAGTGCGGCTGACTGTCTCCTGACACGGCGATGAACATGACGTTCTCGCGGCACGCCGCTTCGATCTTTCGGCTGCTGATTATGCCGCGACTGTAGGCCAGCAGGATGATCTTGATGAGCACGGCCGGATCAAAAGCGCACGCACCATCGGCATCGTTTTTATAGCGCGCATGGAAGGTGGACAGATCGAGTTCGTGATCGACCAGATGGCACAACGCGTATTCAAAACTGCCGGGCATGATTTGTCGATCAAAGTCGACCGGCAAGAGTTTTAAGCCTTTGTGTATCGGTTTGAATCGCGCCATGTCGCATTCACTTTTGCTTTTTCTGGTGATGAAATTATGGCAGATCGGGCGATAGGTTTTATGCGGATTTGAGTTTTTCTATAGCCTCAACGTCCGATTAACTGCTGCACTATCTAGTTCCTAGTCCCATAATCAGTTAGTAATTTCTTGATTTCCGGCCTTCTCTGCTTCTTGCTAATCAAAAAATCAACAAACTGGTAGGAATTTAAGCCGTTCAGGTTCGGCTTTGGACTAACTATTTTATTTTTTGGATTAGCCCCTTTTGACAGCAAGATTGTTACCATCTCCGCCTGGTTAAATAGTATTGCCGCGTTCAGCGGGGAAAGTCCCATACGATCCGGTTCATTTATGTCGCAACCCGATTCGATAGCACCAAGAATGATCTTTTTAATCTGATCGTTCTTGAGTATCGTTTGAGAATCATTGTAGGCTGCGACCATTAACCCTATGGTCGGCCCAACAATTTCCTTGCCATTGGATAAGTAGCACCCAGTCGAATCACTTGCTTCTAAACCAATTGACTTCAGGCTTTTTTCACTGGCAAGTACAGGCAAAACTATAAATAATGAAATAACAAATGTGAAAATATTGCGCATTAAGTTCCTCATCGTATAACGAGGCTGTAGAAAAAGTCGGTTTACGGATTTTTGAGCGACGTAAGTCATTGAATCTTTTAGCTTGAAAATTAGCAAGAATAGCATTTTGGGACTTGGTGAGTAGGCAGAAGGAGTTTCACCTTCATCCTCTTCCAGAACGATGCGTGAACCTCTCGATTCACACCGATCCTATCAAGCAAAGTCACCGACCATTCCTCGTTGCCAGTGTACGAACAGATACGGACATTTCTTAGCCAACTCTTTCAGGAACCGGCTTGCTCGCATCTTATGGCCTTTGAAACGCTTGAACTTCATCATCGCCCAAGCAACGAGTGTCCGATTGAAGTGCTGCAGGACCGGATACATGGCTGAAGGGCAGAATCTTCCGTAGTACTCAGCCATCCGCGAAGTTGCATACGCGCGGAACTTGCACCACGCAGATTGAGCGGACTCACGTCCCGGTGGAATGTTGCCCGATGCGCTTGAGCGCAAATATCCGAAGGCAGCAACCCAATGGGGATGTTCTGGGTTTTCCCTTCAGATCACGAGTCAACCGATCCTCGCTTAGGTATCATGAGAAGGCATCACATCAGTGATGTAATCATCGAGCTGCGAGGGAAGTAATGTTCCTTGGGTACGGTGCACTCCTTGAACAAACCGTTTCATCTGCCTACTGTTCAATCAAGTTGATTTTTAAATCGATCGTTCGCAAATTGGCCTTTATTTTATTGGGCAAATTCAATGCTTCATATTTAAAAACCAGACTGCAAACTGTTTTTTCGGAGGAACGGCCTCCCCCAGTGTCGGGAATAATGTCCGGGACGGCCCGGCTCTTTCGAAAGGAGAGCCGCCATGGCTTGGTTGATGCTGGTAGTTGCCGGATTATTGGAAGTTGTCTGGGCCTTTTCAATGAAGCAGTCAGCAGGTTTTACCAAACCACTGCCGACTGCAATCACACTGATCACGATGGTTGCCAGCTGTGCCTTGCTGGCATTTTCGATGCAAACACTTCCGCTTGGCACCGCTTATACCGTTTGGACAGGCATTGGCGCAGTTGGCGCTTTCCTCGTAGGGGTGACAATTCTTGGAGAGCATCTGAACATTATCCGAGTGATCGCTGCCTTGTTTATAGTCTGTGGGCTCGCTCTGATGAAGATGTCAGCTCCTGACTGACTGCAGTCCTCCCGTTTCTGCCTGATTGCAGCCTGTCACGCAAAAAATTCGAAAGACCGCTTTTGCTGTTTTGCTAAGTACCCGCGCATAAAAAACGGTGAGATGGATGTGGTCCTGGCCGGATGGGATGCAAGGCGCCCGACCCGACGCAGGGCGAGCACTGCTAGGGGAGGGCAACGCGGCAGCGCGCCGGGCTGGGCCGCAGATACTCACAGTTTTTATGCGCGGGTACTTAACGTTCACGTAGGGCCGTTAATCGGCCAGAAGCGGCTCATCGAAACGATTACGTGCCACTCGGAAGCCGATGTGCGGGAATCCTTTTTGACCTGCCACGTAACACGCCGCATGGGCCGTCAAAACACAAATGCCGCCGTGATCGCACAGATTGGAATAGATGCACCTTGCGCCAACATTGCAAATTATTTTGAATCCTTCTTCATTTCCGTCCCCTCTAGGTATGCGTGTCCCACTGATGTCATGGAGATTCGCATGCTTTACCTGAAACAAAATCTATCTGAGCTGGAGCGCGGTTTGCGTCTTTTTGGTGCTGCGACACTGGCTGCTACTGCCTTTGTCTGGTTTTCGACCGGTTGGCTTGTTATCGCCCTCTGGGCCTCAGCCGTCACGCTTGCGGCAACATCCATAGTCGGATGTTGCCCCATGTGCGCGATGGCTGGCCGTCGGCCCAATGAGAGGGCGAAGTGATGCAAGTCCATGCTCAGTTAATAGCAGCCGCGCAACATGGCCATCCCGGTGCAATTGCTGAGCTGTTGGCCGTGTGTCAGCCGGATATCAAGAGATTTGCCCGCTGGACCTGCTCGAATGTGGAGGACGCAGAGGATGCGGTGCAGTTCGCCCTCTTGCAGTTGTATCGAAAGGTTGGTGCGTTGCGGATTGCCGCAACCTTTGCTACTTGGTTGTTTCGTATCCTCGAACGGGAGTGCTACAGACTGTTTCGCGCTCGATCTCAAGTCGAATTGGTGGATGAGGCTGTCATGGCGTAATGATCGCACCACTGCCTCTACGCACAGACTGTTCTTGCTTGATGTCCCGCCGCCTATTAAAGGCTATCATAAG
>CBHCMF010000319.1:0-3987 GCA_965974465.1 uncultured Noviherbaspirillum sp. | reverse complement strand
CGTCAAACTCCTGCGCTGATACCAGCGTCCTCCTGCGTAGCAGGACTAGTGCAACGATCTATGTTGACCGGCGCGTAGCGTCGGTGTCGAACTGCAAGTTAGGTAGAGCGTCAATGCGCTCGCGGACGTGCATAAGAGCGAATCCCAAGAGGTTTAAGCCACGCCAAAGGTTTGGGTTGTTCACCTTCTCATCGTCTGCCGCAAGGCCTATCCCCCAAACTCTGTCCACTGGGCTTGCCTCGACGAGAATACGTGAACCTGTTTGGTTAAGGAAGTTGCCAAGATCTGGATTTTGCGTGAACTTTGCTTCGTTCGCTCGGAGCACAATTGAATACCGATGTTGCAACCAACGCTCTTCACTGAAGCCGCGCACCTGACGTCCAAGCGCCTTTGCCGCTCCTGGGTTCGGTGCGCGGAGCACCTCAGATCTGATTTGGAGATCGCCAAAGAGCGAGGCCTTCTCTGCCATCATGAAGTGCTCTGCAGTGGGGTAACGTTGGCCATCCACGGTGAAGGGCGCCTCATACCATTGGCTGAAGCATGTGGCAGTTATGCCGCTCCTTCCTGGCTGGTGCCCCCAGAAGAAGATGTACTTGAACTTTTCCCCAGAGTTAAAGCGTGCTCGAAGCAGCTCTACTAACTGTGTATCGTCCATGTGGCCTTTCTCTACCTAACGATAAAGCTGACCGGAGCGTAGCGACCGGGTCCAGCGATGAGTTATATATGGCAAACAGCTCCCGTTTCATATCTAAAAATGCTTATCTCTTGAGATTACAAATGAATTGGTTACCGATACTAGATTGTTTTGCATAGCCTGCCAATTCGGCATTTCAGCGGGATGGTGGTGGAAGGTATAGGTCCAACCATCTCTTTGAAACGTATGCAGACACGACCCATTTTTACCGCCGGAACATTGGATTAAAGTAGTAACTGCTCCTCTTTCATTTCTGGAAGCATACTGAACAAAAGCCGTACTATTGCTCGGCAAATACCATACGAATTCCCTGTTAAGACCAAACTCATTTCCCGCTTCTTCAACTTTATGAATAGAGCTTTTCTTATCTAGCCACGTGGCCGGTCGTCCTGTTTTGCCAAAATTGACCTCTATATGAGAAAGAATGTCGGAGGCCGATACAGGTTTGTTGTACTCAGGAGGATTATTGAGTGGTGCAAATCTTGGCGAAAGTGCAAAGAAAGTTATCCCTGAATGTATTCCTGAACTGATTACAGTAGGCCGAAAGGAAAAAGGAACTGCAAACTTCAAGCCGTTAATACGAAAGACTAAAGAAGAAGGTTCAAAGAGTTGTGAATGCTCAACCAAACCCAGAAACTTTTGCTTTGGAGTGCAATAAACAACCGGTGGTCCAACGATTCCTTGGACAAAGCTGCCTTTCCAGTAGGACCAATGAAACATGCTGCCGTCTTCTTCATCGCCTATTACCAAAACAGCATGGTGATCGCCACTTTTTGAGCGCATCTTGAATATCGAAAGGTCATCATTTGATCTTGCTTCTTTATACCCACCGTTCCCAGGTACTTGAATGCAATAGGGCCTGTCCCCCACCAATTCAAGGGTCGAGCTCTTTACCCTCGTAATGGACCAGTGATATACGATAGCTACCAGACCCGCACAAATGAGCAACAATAAGAGTGCAAATACAGCGAAGTGAATTTCGTTTCTTATTTTCATTCAACGCTTAACACTCGATATAATGTGTAAGCTCACCTGCGCCGCAGGTGACAGTGTGCAGCGTCATGCTAGACATACGCTTAGACGATTCGCGGGACGCCAGACTTTCTGTCATTTGTTCCCTCTCCAATTGCAATCAGACCCAGCAACATTTCAAACTTCGCGGCTAACTCCTGATGCTGCCGCACTACCGGCATGTACTCTTGCCGACTTTCGATTGCCTGGCTTGTGGAGAGCAGATAGCTAATCACCTGCTTGGAAACGACATGCTCTTCTTTGATTAGCTCCGCTTTTTCGCAAAGATATTCGTAAAAGGCTTCGAAAGCTCGCGCATCGAAATAGTCACCCAAAAGCTGGCCTACCGACTTCTCATAAAGTCGTTGTAGCTCAAGATCAAAATCACTTGCATTCATTGGATATGTCTAATGAGTAAATGACCTGCACCGGAGGCGTCCGTGTCGATTGTCGTAATAAACAGAATTGCGCTCATCCATTTCTCCAACTCTTTATTCATCACTCAATCGCAGGACCGTATTCAATTCCTAGTAAGAGACGCTCCATCGCTTCGCCAAAACAGTGACCGCCTAAATAAAGCTTCTCATCCGGGTCAGTGAAAAAATAGACCTTTCCATCTTCTGACACAAACACCATCATATGGCCATGGTGAGAATCCGCGATGGCATACAGGTTGCCTACTCGAGCAATCCACTGCTCGACCACGGCATCTTTACCAGGATGTGGCTCCGATAAGAAGCGAATATCACTTGTCGCTAGATCACGGCCAGCATCGCATTTGCCGACATGGAGCCCGCCAAACTCATTCAAAATGGCGCAAGCATAGTCACCATAATTTTGGTGCGGCTTTTCAACATGCACATGCCGGCCAGCGAACCAACCAGCCGCAATGAACTGGTCCACTATCGTGTTGGGCAAGGGAAGCTTAACCGGCATACCGATTCTGTTTAGCGTTTAAGTTGACCGGCGCGAAGCGTCGGAGTCGAACAAGGTGTTAGCCTAGCCCCATGCAACAAGAGTTTCTTTTCCATTTGATACTTCAAGAAATACGTCCGAATGGGGGTTCACCTATGGATAATCTGCACCTGGATCACAGCGAACCGGCAGCTTTAAATTCCTAGATAAAAATCGCGCAAGCTGGACATCTGTTTTCCAATGATTGGTACCTCTTAGCCAAACGCTGAGATAACCGTCTTGTATGTTTTCGTTGACGAGAAGCTTTACATCACCAGATAGATACAAGCACTGACCGCTATCAATTTCACAGTCTAAAGCGAACTCTCCGAGTTCAGCACTCAATACCTTGAGTACTGATTTGGCATCATCGCTTTTTACGTACGCTTCAATACCGGTATTGTCGTTCATGCAGGCTAACGCTGAAGTTCACAAGCGGCTATGCCGTCTGTGTGCAACGACTTGTTAGCCATTCTGCCGTTTTTCTGTGACCGCGATCTTGTACTTCGCGAGTTGGCCATGGCCATGATAGTTAAGAAAATCTTCCATTGCTAGTGTCAGTTCGGCTTGCGCTGCTACCTGCCAAAACCGACGTTCTCCCAGAACCGGCTCTAGCCCTTCGATCAAGCCTTGTGCCGCGTTATGCTGGCCGAGGGATAACCAGTGCTCAAGCAACGCGACAACCTCTCCTTTAGGTATCTGGGAGCTGCGTAGCAGGGACAACGCAAACCTGTAGTTCAGGGGCCAGAGGCGCTTAATGAAGTCGATCCGCTCAGCTAGGGAAATGCTGCGCAGCCAGCCGCGAAGCTGCTTCTCAGCTTCCGCATGGCCGGGACGTTTTTCGAAATCCTCTGGAACATACTTGCTCATGTTCTCGTATGGCTAACGACGCTGTAGGAAAACCCCATTCTGAGTATCTGACTCAGCTTCGGGCGGATTTTTTTCAAGCCAAGCGATCATTTTCATTTTCAACTTCCTGCTTTTTAAAACGTCGTTACGGCGAGCCACGTCAGTCTTAACACGCCTATTAACACGCCTATTCATGCGATAGAGGGTTCTGGTGCAAATTTCCGAAAAGACTAAATGATCGGCGTTGTGATGCTTTTCAATTCATGCCGCCAGAGCTGCTTCCCACATAGCAGGCGGAACTTGGCCATGAACGTCCAGCCGGCTCAGTGCGAACTGACCTTTGCGGATGCGATGTATCAACTCGATACCCGCGATCGTGACGGCTGCTGATTCGAACTGTTTGAACCCGAGCATGGGTCCCAACCGCAGTTTGACATTGCGGTGATCCTGTTCGATCACGTTATTCAAATACTTGGAGG
>CBHCMF010000318.1:0-4020 GCA_965974465.1 uncultured Noviherbaspirillum sp. | reverse complement strand
GGAGACAAGCCCATCGACGGCTCATCCAGCAACAGCAATTTCGGATGACTCATCAAAGCGCGGGCCATTGCAAGCATCTGCTGCTCACCCCCAGATAATGTGCCGGCCAATTGCGCGGAACGCTCCTTCAGGCGCGGAAAAACACTGAACCATTTATCAATGTCAGCCTCGATGCCCGCCTTGTCATCCCGGATATAGGCACCCATCAGCAGGTTTTCCAGAATCGTCATGCGTGTAAATACGCCGCGACCTTCCGGCACCATCGCCAACTTACTCTTTACCAGTTCAAACGACTTCGTACCACGGATCTGCTGGCCTGAGTAGTGAATCTGCCCCTCCACCTTGCAGCCCGGCAGCGTGCCCGTAATCGCTTTTAACGTCGTGGTCTTGCCAGCACCATTGGCGCCAATCAGCGTGACCAGCTCGCCCTTATTGACTTCAAGATCCACGCCCTTGACCGCTTGAATGCCGCCATAAGCAATTTTCAGGCCGCTGACCTTCAGAATGTTTTCGCTCATTAATGAGACCCTCCCAAGTATGCCTCGATCACAGCCGGGTTCTTTTGCACCTCGGCCGGTACGCCTTCTGCAATCGGCTTACCGTAGTCCAGAACCGTCAAGCGGTCACAGAGCCCCATCATCAATTTCACGTCGTGTTCAATCAAAAGAATCGTCTTGCCTTCGGCCTTGATCTTGACCAGCAGTTCACGAAGTGCAAGTTTTTCTGTTGCATTCATGCCTGCGGCTGGCTCGTCCAGCGCCAGAAGTTGCGGATCGGTTGCAAGGGCGCGAGCAATTTCCAGGCGACGCTGATCGCCATAAGACAAGTGCTTGGAAGTACGATGCGCAAACTGCGCAATGCCAACGAAGTCCAGCAGTTCCATTGCACGCCGGCGGATTGCTGCCTCTTCCTCACGTGCGGCCTTATGGTGCAGAACCGCACCTAACACGCCTTGGCGCGTGCGTACGTGACGGCCAACCATCACGTTTTCCACTGCCGACATTTCACCAAACAGGCGGATGTTCTGGAAGGTCCGCGCAATACCTGCTTTTGCCACTTCATGCGGCGCAGAAGGGGAATAGGGCTTGCCGGCGAGCTCGAACGTGCCAGTGTCAGGCTGATACAGACCGGTAATCACATTGAAGAATGTTGTCTTACCTGCACCGTTGGGCCCAATCAGGCCATAGATCTGACCACGGTTGATCTTGATGCTAACGTCTGATAACGCCTGCAGGCCGCCGAAACGTTTGTTGACGCCTGCAATATTAAGAATGATTTGTTCGCTCATGGTATTTCCTTATGCAGCCAGTGCAGCAGGCTGTTTCTCGTCATGACGCTTCTTTGCATTTGCATCCATACGGTCCTCGTGATTCGGTGCAGGCCAAAGTCCAGCCGGGCGATATAGCATGATGACCACCATAGCGAGGCCGTACAACAACTGGCGCAGAACTTCAGCATCAATCAGAACAGTGCCGAACAGTTGGCGCTGCAGCGGTTCGACCACATGGCGCAGAACTTCAGGCAATGCGGCCAAAATGACACCACCAAGGACGACACCAGGAATGTGGCCAATGCCACCCAACACGACCATTGCCAACACTGCAATCGATTCCATTAAGGAGAACGATTCCGGCGACACGAAGCCCTGGAACGAGCCAAACATCGCACCAGCAATACCGCCAAATGAGGCACCCATGGCGAATGCCAAAAGCTTGATGTTACGCGTATTGATACCCATCGCCTTTGCAGCGATTTCGTCTTCACGAATCGCCACGAAAGCGCGTCCCAAACGAGAGTGCTGCAAACGAATCGAGATGAAGATGATCACGACACACAATGCGAGGAACAGGAAGTAATATGCGTTCACCGACGGCATGGAGAAGCTACCGATATGTACGGTTGCATTCGATCCCGGTTCGCCTGCCAGCGATACCCCGAAGATTCGGACTGGATCAATCCGATCGATACCCTGCGGCCCGTTGGTGATGTTTACCGGCCCATTCAAGTTATTCATGAAGATACGAATGATTTCGCCAAAACCAAGCGTAACAATCGCGAGGTAATCGCCGCGCAGTTTGAGTGTCGGAGCGCCAAGCAATGCGCCGAAGACTGCTGCGAGTGCTGCACCCAATGGAACGATCAACCAGACTGAAAGATGGATGCCGTTCGTGGCCGCTTCCTCACCAACGATCCAGCGCAAGGATTCACCGATCATTGGGTACTGGTTGACAAATGATTCCAGCACGGTCACGAACTGTGGCGACGCAAGCAAACCAGTCATATAGGCGCCCAGCGCGTAGAACGCGATGTAACCCAGATCCAGAAGACCGGCCATACCAACAACGATGTTCAGACCTAGCGCCAGCATGATATACAGCAGTGCCAAGTCCATGATACGCACCCAAGAGTTACCGAAATTAGCAGCAACGAACGGGAATGCAATCAATAGGATGCCGAGAATAGCAAAGCTCGTGAACGCCTTGCGCGGATTATGTTTGACGTCGAATAATGTAGACATGAAGCTCTCCTTTACGCACGATCCGCAACACGTTCACCCATAATGCCGGATGGACGCAGTGTGAGTACGATGATAAGCACAACAAATGCAAAGATGTCCTGATAGTGACTACCAAGGAAGCCACCTGTCAGATCACCGATATAGCCGGCACCAAGACTTTCAATCAAACCGAGCAAAATACCGCCGACCATCGCGCCATAAATGTTGCCAATCCCTCCCAACACTGCTGCGGAAAATGCTTTCAAGCCAGGAACGAAGCCCATGGCGAACTGTGCAGAGGAGTAGTTTGCTCCCCACATCACACCTGCGACTGCAGCCAAAGCTGCGCCAATCGCAAAAGTCATGACAATGACCTTATTGGAGTCAACCCCCATCAATCCAGCGACTCGCGGATTCTCCGCGGTGGCACGCATTGCGCGGCCCATTCGGGTTTTCTCGACCAGCAACACCAACCCGATCATCGCTGCAGTCGCCAGGATCAGAAGCATGACCTGAGTCTGCGAGATCAACGCGCCCATGATGTTAAACGAATCAGACGACATGACCTGCGGGAAAGGAATCGGACTGCGCCCCCAGATCATCATGGCGAACGTCTGCAGTAGAATCGATACGCCGATCGCGGTAATGAGCGGAGCCAAACGCGGTGCGTTGCGCAGACGGCGGTACGCGACACGTTCGATAATGACATTGACAAGTACGCAGACTGGAATTGCTCCAATGATGGCAATGCACAATTTGACGATGCCGGGCAGGTCGGGTGCTGCCACTTCCAAAATCTTCAGAATGGTAACGCCCACCATAGCGCCGACCATCAATACATCGCCATGCGCGAAGTTGATTAGATTTAGAACGCCGTACACCATTGTGTAGCCCAGCGCGACTAGTGCATACATACTGCCAAGCACAAGTCCATTGATGATTTGTTGGATAAATGTATCCATAGTTTACCTACTCTCTATAAAGATCGTTCAAATCGTTCTACAACTTCACTGCGACAATGTGCAGCCGCAGCAAATCCGAATCAGATAACAAAAACGGCACCCAAGGAGAGAGCCTCGGGGTGCCGCCTGACGTAAATGATAGTTATCTGAAAAGACCTGCCGCAGTAATGCAAATAGCGAGGGTGTGATGAATACGCATGGCTGTGTCTCCTTTGCCGAATTCGGTTAAAACTTTTTATAGTGTGGTGTTGCCGTCTGAACGCACTGGAACCGCACAAAAATTATACTGAAGCTTTTCGCGCTTAACCGTTACTTTCAAACTTAGATCGGTACGTTTTGTTCTGGGTTATTTAAACCACAACGCATAAATGAGGCGTTCCGACAAACACGCGATAACATAGTCATCGCAGGCTGCATCATAACGATGAATGCAAAAAACAATTGACGGAAAAAACATGGCACCTCTGAATTTAATTCCGGCGCCTCAAAAATTTTAGAAACGGAGAAGATCTCAAGTGTGGCTTGATGTCAATAGGCCTTTTGGCAAGGGGAACATAACAT
>CBHCMF010000317.1:0-4062 GCA_965974465.1 uncultured Noviherbaspirillum sp. | reverse complement strand
CTACCGCTTAGAGACCTCACGTTCACGTGACACTGGCGGTACCGGGCTAGGGCTAACTATTGCACGTAACATCGCAGAACAGCATGGTGGCACGATCCGCCTATCCAATCACCGCGAGGGTGGCCTTGAGGTCGTTCTCACGTTGCCTTGCAACGCGCTCTGAACGCTGTATCACCAGATTTCAAGCGCCGCCCTGAGCGATAGAATCAGGAAAGGGGAAGCCGTCCCCCTTCCTTCCTATGGTATCTGTTCCATTGCAAAACAGGCACCAATCCCCCCCATGCTGATACGTTAAAACTCTTCCCAATCATCACTATTCCCGCTGCTGGCGCTCGCGAGCCGCTTGGCCTGCCGTGGATCTTCAAGTGATCGGGCTGACGAAGCAGGCTTCTTCGGCAATACCGTAAGACTCGGTTTTACTTTCGGTTTTGCCGCCGCCAGTGCAGGCGCTGCCGCAACGTGCCGACTGTCGAGTTTGAACACGCTGACCACCTGCGCCAAGTTACCGGCCTGCTCCAGCAACGACTCCGATGCCGCTGCCGCTTGTTCTACCAACGCAGCATTCTGCTGCGTGACTTCATCCATCTGCGAAACCGCTTGGTGGATCTGCTCGATGCCGGCCGTCTGTTCCTGGCTAGCCGCACTGATTTCGCTCATAATGTCGGTCACCCGTTTGATACTCTCCACTACCTCCTGCATTGTCTCCCCGGCTTGGTCCACCAGCCTACTGCCAGCATCAACCTTCTCCACCGAGTTGTCGATCAATGCCTTGATTTCCTTCGCCGCCGCCGCGCTGCGCTGAGCCAGATTTCTGACCTCAGCCGCTACCACCGCAAAGCCACGCCCCTGCTCACCCGCACGTGCCGCTTCCACCGCTGCATTCAACGCCAAGATGTTGGTCTGGAATGCGATGCCATCAATCACCCCGATGATGTCAACGATCTTTCTGGCAGATTCATTGATTGATCCCATGGTCTGAACTACATCCGACACGACCGCTCCTCCGCGGACGGCGATCTCGGAGGCTGTTACCGCCAATTGATTGGCTTGGCGCGCATTGTCGGCATTCTGCTTCACTGTCGAGGTTAGCTCCTCCATCGAGGAGGCAGTTTCTTCCAGCGAGCTGGCCTGCTCTTCGGTACGAGATGACAAGTCAGCGTTCCCGGAGGCGATCTGCTGAGATGCGGAACCAATTGTCTCGGTGCCGCCCCGTACTTCGGCCACGATGCGCACCAGACTTTCGTTCATTTCTTTCAGTGCCTGCAACAGTTGGCCGGCTTCGTCCTTGCTGCTTACTTCAATGCGACTGCTCAAATCGCCTGCCGCCACGGTCTGTGCGATCTTTACGGCCTCATGGACCGGTTGAACAATCGACCGGGTGATCAGCCATGCAATCACTGCGCCCAGCGCAACGGCCGTGGCCGCAAATGCGATCGTCAGCCAGAATGCGCTCTCGTAAATAGAGTTCGCGTTCTTCACCGCCTTGGCCGTATTCTCATTTTGAAATTGCGCCATCTCCCCCAGCGCTTCTGACCATCTGCGTTGGGCTGGGCGAACTTCCGTCAAGAGCATTTTGGTTGCCTCGGCATCGTTGTCTGCTTGTCCTAACGCCACGGCTTTATCAACTAAGGAGGAAGTTTCTGCTCGTGCTGCCTCAATCTTGGCTAATAGCGCTTTACCTGCCGCACTCTTCACGAGCTCTGACAGTTTTTTAACGTCTTTTTCATACTTTTCGCGTTGTTCCGCGATCCGTTTCAATTCGGGTGTGCGTTCCGACTCTTCGGCAAGCATGATGACGTTACGGACGGCTATGGCAGTCGTTTGCACCGCATCGCCCATGTCCACGACCAGACCGACCTTCACCATATTGTCGCCTGTGATGTCATCAACCTGATCCTTCATTCTTGCCATACCCGACAAACCAACGATGGCAAGTACGATCACCAGCACAAGAACCAATGCAAATCCCAGCGTAAGACGAATACCAATCCTCATAGTCCTCATTCTTCTTCTCCGTGTATGAAATTGCCGTGATAAGCAGGGTTCCGCTGCCAATGCTGAACGCTGAAATATTTCCAAATGGAAATACTATATGTAGTCAAAATTTATGAAGTTCGTCAATAGATAAGATGTCAAGAATAGGGGCGGACGCTGTAAAAGATGTGCTGAAGGTGCAATGACGACTGTATGAGGATAGGAATCACCGTCAAAGCCGGCTCGGAATGGAAAAAGATCAATAAAATACGGCAAGCCAGACAGTCTCAATATTTTCACTGGTCCATTCTACGCGGTGCTTCTCATGGGCGAGGATGTGCACATAATCACCTTCGGCCAAGTGTACACGTCGGTCATTGGCATCAAAGCGCACAATCGCCGCGCCCTTTATCAGAAGCACCCATTCGTTCTCTTCCTGGTCATACCAGAAGCCAGCAGGCGAAGAATGTCCTTTCGACACAATGCGTTCGATTCTGATGTGCTTGCTACTGACGAGCGTGGTGAAGACCTCCGATGGGAGCGAGGCCGGTATATCGGCAAGCAGATGTCCTTTATCCATAAGTGAACCTATCTTCAATTCCGTTGGAGGCGCCTTAGCATAATGAATGACGGGCTATAGCCACTCTGCGACGCTTTCGTCTTGCCTCGAATTTAATTCACTTTTGCATAGAAACAAAAAATTACCACTTACCATTCAGCAAATTTTTGGGAAAGAACACAAGATAATTTGCCGCAACATTGCCCATAATCCCCCCTTGTGAAACAACCAGATTCACGAGCGACAACGCAGCATGACATAATCGCGCTGCCATATTTACAACCCTACTAGGAGATCATATGCACCTAAACAAGCTCATCGGCATCGCCCTATTGAGTCTGCTCGGTACCGCGTCGGCGCAAGAAACCATTGTCAAAATTGGCCACAGCGGGCCGTTGTCTGGCTCCCAATCCTTTGCGGGAAAGGATAATGAAAATGGCGTGCGTTTGGCTATCGAAGAACTCAATGCCAAGCCCATCACCATTGGTGGTAAAAAGCTCAAGTTTGAACTGTTAAGCGAAGATGACCAGGGCGATCCGAAGTCGGGCGTCAACGTTGCACAGAAGCTGATTGACAATGGTGTGAAATTTGTCCTGGGCCCCTATAACTCCGGCGTCGCGATCCCCGCATCGCGTATGTATAGCGACGCTGGCGTGGTGGTTGCCACAGTCGGCTCTAACCCGAAGATCACCGAACAAGGCTACAAAAACCTGTATCGCATCAATGCCAGCGACACACAACTCGGTGGCAAGATGGCCCTGTATGCAGCCAAGGTGCTCAAACTCAAGGCCGTTGGCGTCGTGGATGATCGAACCGCCTACGGCCAAGGTGTCGCTGAAGAATTCAAGAAACAAGCTCGTGCTAGCGGCATGAACGTGGTTGGCCACGAATTCACCAACGACAAGGCCTCCGACTTCCTGTCTATCCTGACCAGCCTGAAAGCAAAGAAAGTCGAAGCAATCTTCCTTGGCGGCTATGCCCCTCAAGGCGGCCCAATGGCGCGCCAGATGAAACAGCTCGGTCTCAATGCGAAGCTACTCGGTGGTGACACCATCTGCGCAGCCGAAATGGGCAAATTGGGTGGTGACGCGGTCGGCGACAATGTCCTATGTACCCAAGGCGGCGCCATTCTTGACAAGGCAACCAACGGCGCCCAGTTCAAGGCAAAGTACAAAAAGCGCTTCAACCAAGATCCGGATGTGTATGCGGCATCGTTCTACGACGGCATGATGCTGTTCGCAAATGCGATGAAAAAGGCGAACTCGATTGATCCCGCCAAGGTTGGTGCAGAGATCGCCAAAGGCTCCTTCACTGGCGTTGCGGGATCGTATGCATTTGACAACAAGGGTGACATGACGTCTTCACCGGTCACGATTTTCACGTTCAAGGGTGGCCAACCAGTCGCCGTGACAAGCTATTGACTGTATAGCTTGTCTTTCTAACGACACTAAAGAGCGGCAAATGCCGCTCTTTTTTTATGCATCCTAGAGCGGTTTAATTGTTCGTGAAAGGGAGGTCAGGTCGGGCCG
>CBHCMF010000316.1:0-4077 GCA_965974465.1 uncultured Noviherbaspirillum sp. | reverse complement strand
TGGGCAAGAACTTATCGATGGCGATCAAGCAAGCGTGGAGCGTGTTTGTCGCCACGGCTGGCATCAAGCTCTTCGCGGGCAAAGGCAAGGTGCAGATCCAGGCGCAAGACGACAACCTCGAAGCGACCGCGAAAAAGGATGTGAAGATTGCCTCGGTGGCCGGCAATATCGAGCTCACAGCGGCGAAGAGCATCACGATCACTGCCGGCGGTGGCTGCCAAATCGAAATCGCGAATGGGCAAATCTCGTTCAAGGCGCCGGGGCCGATCAATATCCATGGCAGCGTGAAGAACTTGACCGGACCAGCAAGAGTAGATGCTGTATTGCCGAAATTACCTGCAGGAGAATTCGATCCCCAGGCAGGTTTTCAGATCCGTTCCAATCCAGAATCCGGAGGGATCGCTTATCCATTTGAACCCTACAAACTCTATTCAGATGGAAAACTCGTTGCAGAAGGCATCACCGACGATCATGGACAGATCCCTAACATAGGGCACACGGACTCCATCAAAAAATACAAGGTGGCGCTCTTGAATGGACATACCTATGAAATTGACGTCATTCCCACATTCAGCAAGGACTCAAAGTCCGAAAAACGCAAGCAACAATATTCCAATCTTGGATATCGCGACTATAAGCAAGGCAACTGGAATACGGAACACCCCCCTACACCTGATTATTTCCATATTCTGCGCAAGCTTGCACTCCGTGGGCGCGGTGGAAAGTAAACAATGGTGAATTTCTTGCTCAGTGGAGAAAACATCCTCATGGAAATGGCAATCTGATGGAAATAACGGTCAAACAAAAAGAAGAACTGTTCGCCGAGGGAGATGGTTTTACTGTCAGCGGCAAATTAAGTGTTCCCTGGTATGTCAACTATGGCGATGAAAAGGTCTATCCGCCGCGCCATAACAACAACTTCGAGTTGTTGATCTGCGGGCAGGAAGCTTTTGAAGCCATTTACAATGCCATGGAAAATGCGAAAGCGACCATCGACGTCATGATTTGGGGGTTCGACCCCGGCATGCGTTTTGTGCGGCCTCATGGCCCTCGTGTGGGGGAATTGCTGGAAGAAAAGGCCAGACTCGGAATCCGAGTGCGCTTGGTACTGTGGTATGGCGGCTGGATGGCGCAAAAAGGCGCTTCCAATCTGTATGGCTTTCGTGGACAAGTGCCTTGGGCTACCACTGCATCGGGTGGAGTCGCGCCTATGATGCAGCGAAAACGTTTTGAATATGTGGAAGATTGGTTCAAACGCGCGGAAGCGGGGCGTATACCTAATCTTGAATTGCGCACGCGGGGCTTCGATAGCGCTCAGATCAAAAAGATGATGGCAGGGCTGAAAAAGGAAAAATTTCCTCCCAACTGGTCAGAAAGTATTGCCTTCAGATTCGCCTCTCATCATCAAAAGCAGGTAATGGTCGATTACGAAGTGCCGGAGCGGGCGATAGGATTTGTGATGGGCCATAACATGCGCACTGAATACTGGGATACGCGCGCGCATAGCTATGGCGATCCCTATCAAGACATGCAAACTACGTCTGAAAGTTTGCCTGAAATGAATCAAGGCGCCTTGCGTGAATACGACGGAACTGGCCAGACCTATGGTCCTTGGCAGGATCTGTCGTGCCGCATAGAAGGCGCATGCCTGTACGATTTAAACGATAATTTTTGCACCGCTTGGGAACAAGCAGACTTCAAACATCCACAGCCGGAAAGCGGATTGCTGGCGCGTCGCAAGGCGCTGGTCAGCGAACCATCTCTGCTGACGCAAGGACGCGGTAGTACATTGCGACATACTGCCCAAGTGTGCCGTACCTTTCCGCATGAAGATGAAATAGCGATCAAGCGTGCCTATTGGCTAGGGACGGCCAACGCACGCCACTACATTTATCTTGAGAATCAATACTTTTTTTATCAGGAATGGGCGCAATATCTCAAGGAATGCGCCAAAAAACTGTATCAAACCCGTGAAAAATATTGGAGTATGCCACCGGACAATCCGGACAGTACTTACTCTGCTACGCCACCGTATCTGCACGTATTTGTCGTGACCGTCAAACCGGAAAGCGCGGCCATGCTGCATCGCACGTATGACACGCTCAAGGAATTGGGACTGGGCGCCGGTGTGAAAGAACTGCATGCCAAGGAAGAAAAGCTGCAATCGGCGCAGCAGGCCGATTGCCCGCCCGATAATGAGCCGGAATGCCGGCGCAAAGACCTGGATCAATTGGTGGGACTTAAAGTGCTGGCGGCCACGTTAAAGACTTATGCGCCCGACCTGGTGAAAGCCGAGCCGAGCCCTAATGAGGCAGACAAAGCGAACGACAAGGACAGTCAGAAAGAAGGGCAGCCCAGTCCTTATCAGGACATTTACGTGCACAGTAAATTGATGCTGGTCGATGATGTGTTTTTCACCATTGGATCGGCCAATTTGAATCAGCGCAGCATGGCAGTTGATAGCGAACTGAACTTGATCTCGGATGCCAGCACGGTCACAGCCCAGTGGCGGAAGTATGTATGGCAGCAGCATACGGGCTTGGGGGCGAGGGAGTTGGAGGCGGTGGAGGACGCGTTTGACGACTGGGACCAGTTAATGAAAAAAAATGATAATCATGTCATGAATAATGAAGCGCTAGAGCCTAACAGTTTTGTGGTGTCGTTTTTCGATGATCGTGAACCTTCCTACTTTAAGGTGGGTTGAGCATGAAAAAAATACTGGCAGCCACGATTGTTAGTCTACTGACTTTGGGAATCCCTATGTCCTTATTTGCACGCAATAATTTATCCCCTTTCGATCCCACCCGCACCGATTATCCTTGCGTGCAAGAGAAAGATCATTTGCCGCCCATCGATCCCAAAGCGAGTGTCTATTTCAAGGAAGCCTTTGACATGGAACGCGCCCCTGGGACAAAGAACTATAAACGCATTGCTGAGTTGTATGGCAAGGCAGCAGAATTGAATCATTGGAAGGCGATCGTCAATCTGGCGGGCTTATATTACAAAGGCTTGGGGGTGCCGGACGACGAACAGATGCTGGTCAAGCTGATGCAGCAGCTGATTGATTTGAATGTCCCCCTTGGTTATTACAACATGGGAACGTTTTACGCCGATGGCGTAGGAGTCAAGCGCGATAGGGACACAGCGTTGGCGTATTACCAGAAAGCGGCAGAGCTAGGCAGTCCAGCTGCGCAGGCGGCTTTAGCGAAAGAGCTGGGGAAAATCAAATACAATCGAAGAGCTTTGGCCAACAAGCTGCTTGAATGTGCCGCTGAACAAGGCCATGCGGATGCGGCATTGGATTTGGGGATCAGTTATCACAAGAAAGATAATGCCAAGGCACTGAAATATTATCAACTAGCGGCTGGGTTGGGTAGCGCACTGGCTGCCCATGCATTAAACGCGGCCTTTGAAATAGGTCCGGATGCGGGTTTTCAGAGTCTTGATGTGGCAGTGGACAAAGAGCGGGCTCGACGTTACAAGTTGATTCGGAATGCATTGAAATCCGATCCTTTCCTGCGTCTGGACATGGATGCACTAGTGCCATTGCCTCCTGCACCTTTGCCACAGTGGCGTGGTGTGCCAAAGACTTATGCGCCTGGATTCGGCAAATAAAAAGGTTCTGCCGCATGACTGAGTGCAAGACGGAATTGGGGCCGATGCGTTCTGTTTCCCCTCAAGTCGGACGGCTTTGTGCTGCCAAAGCATAAAACTGGTCGGCGAACGACTCCGCATCGCCCCCTTCATCATGAGAAGTGGTCCCAGAAATTCGGACAGCGGGATCAGTGGAAGCTTTGCTTCATGAACCGCTTGGATTTTTCGGACCCAACCGAGAGAGCGTTTTCGGAAACTGTCTGGGACGCCACCACCGGTCAACACCGCCTCCGCACCAACACTGCCCCTAGCAACACCACTCTCCGCCAAGGATTCCTAAGTCCATGAAAAAAATACTGGCAACCACGATTGTTAGTCTGCTGACTTTGGGAGTCCCTATGTCCTTATTTGCACGTAATAATTTACCGCCTTTCGATCCCACCCGCACCGATTATCCTTGCGTGCAAGAGAAAGATCATTTGC
>CBHCMF010000315.1:0-4177 GCA_965974465.1 uncultured Noviherbaspirillum sp. | reverse complement strand
TATTACGTCTCGCTACTGGCAGAAGCGCGTGGCCAACAGCCGGTGCCCGACATGCAGGCGATGAAAAATCTACAGTCCGACACGCTGGTACAGGATATCGCCGAAAAACTTAGAAACCTGATCGATTGTTCCTTCTCACGTACTACGGAAGACGTGGTCGACTTGCACATTTATTTCGGTCGCGACACCGCTTGCCGGCATTCTCATTTGAGCGAACAGTTATTCAACCTATTGCGTACGCCGGTGCTGCATGCACGATTTGAACGTGCCAATGAACGTTGGCATTTGTGCTCTGTGTATCCCGGCAGCATTCGCGACATTCCGGCGCACCAACAGTCGTTTGCCCAGCAGGCGGCCATCGAACACTTGAAGGACCAAAAGATACGCAGCAATACGCCGGCCTCACGCAAGCCCTCGCTGGCGATTCTGCATGATCCGCTGCGTCGCGAATCGCCATCGAATATGGGTGCACTTCGGAAATTTCATGAAGCGGCAGAACTGCTCGACATGACAGCCGAATTCATCACATCCAAAGATACGCGCCATCTGACTAGCTTTGACGCCTTGTTCATTCGCGATACCACCAACGTCGACCACTATACCTATCAGCTATCGCGCCAAGCGAGCGATGCCGGCATGGTGGTGATCGATGATCCCGATTCGATTCTTCGCTGCACCAACAAAATCTATCTGAACGAGCTGCTGAACCGGCATCACATTCCGACGCCGAAAACACTGGTCGTACACAAAGACAACGTTGATCAAATCGTCGCCACGCTTGGCTTGCCCTGCATTCTTAAAAAGCCAGACGGGGCGTTTTCGCAGGGCGTGGTGAAAATCGAATCGGAAGAGGCCTTGCTGGCAACGGTGAGCGAACTATTGAAAGAATCGGAACTGATACTGGCACAGGCCTACTTGCCCACTGCGTTCGACTGGCGCATCGCGGTGCTCGACCAGCGTCCATTGTTCGTCTGCAAGTACTACATGGCCCCTGGACACTGGCAGGTCATCAAACACGAACACCAGCGCATCTCCGAAGGCCGCACCGAGGCATTATCAGTCGGCGAAGTGCCAGACGAGGTGGTGAAGATTGCAGTGCGAGCCGCCAACTTGATCGGTGATGGCTTCTACGGCGTTGATCTCAAGCAGATTGGCAGCCAGTACTACGTAATCGAAATCAACGACAACCCGAATGTCGATGCCGGCAACGAGGACGCCGTACTGTCCGACGCGCTATATCGTGAGGTCATGGGCGTGTTCCGCAAACGCATCGAAGCACGCAAAGGAAGTACTCCGCCATGAACGACGAAGATGATGCGCCGCCAAAGTTGCATGCCTTCATGGGCTATGGCATCGAGCTCGAATACATGATCGTGGATCGTCAACATCTATCGGTGCTGCCGGTAGCCGATCGACTTCTGCGCGAAACGCCTGGCAGCGAAGGTAACGAAGTCAAACATGGCAACCTTGGCTGGTCGAATGAATTGGCGCTGCACGTGATCGAGATTAAAAATCTTTTCCCAATTGCATCGCTCAGCCTCTTACCGCACGCCTTTCAAGCGGAGGCCGCGCAAATCAACCACCTGCTCCAAGCACGGGCAGCCCATCTGATGCCGACGGCGATGCATCCATGGATGGCCCCACAGACGGAGACCTCTCTATGGCCACACGATAACGATGCGATCTATCGTGCTTATGACCGAATTTTCGACACACGCAGCCATGGCTGGGCCAACCTGCAAAGCATGCACATCAACCTACCGTTTGCGAATGACCGGGAATTCGAACGTCTGCATGCGGCGATTCGGTTGATACTGCCTATCCTGCCGGCACTAGCCGCCAGTTCCCCCATCGCTGACAGCCGCGATACGGGTTATGCCGATTACCGGATGCATGTCTACACGCACAATGCGCGCGCTATTCCCTCCATCACCGGCATGGTGATACCGGAAACCATTACCAGCCGCAGCATCTATGAGCAGCACATCCTGGCGCCGATGTACCGCGACATTGCCCCGCACGATCCCGACAAAGTATTGCAGAAGGAATGGCTCAATTCTCGTGGTGCGATTGCCCGCTTCGACCGCAACGCGATCGAAATTCGTGTGGTCGACACACAGGAATGCCCGCGCGCTGACCTCGCCATCGCGGCGACAGCGGTCGATGTGGCACGCTTGCTGTACAACGCTGATCAGGAAGGGCTCGTCGCACAGCAGGAAATGTCGACCGCTGCTTTAGCGTCGATCCTGCAAACATGTGTGCGTGATGCCGAACAGGCTGTCATCGACAATCGTACCTATCTACGCTTGTTCGGTTTTCCAAAGCCGTATTGCCGAGCGGGAGAATTGTGGCGTTATCTGATCGGCCTCATGCGGGAAGAGGATAGAGAACCATGGAATGAAGCGCTGGAGGTCATCTTGGAGCATGGCCCACTCGCGCGGCGGATCTTGCGAGCGGTCGATGGCGATTTCTCACGTGCCCGCTTACAAGCCGTGTATGGCGCATTATGCAATTGCCTCTTAGAGGGAAAGATGTTCGTCGCCCTGCCATGAATGTGCGCTCTTCCTCCCTGACTGCCCAATGCCCTACCGGGGCCGCACCCATCATCGTGCCCAGTTCTAACTTTTTCCTCATTACCTGCGAACACGGCGGCAATCGCATTCCGTCGCGCTACCGTGATTTCTTTCGTGCCAACGCGCATCTGCTGCATACGCACGAGGGCTATGATTCAGGTGCCTTGCGCATGGCCCGCGAATTTTCTAAGGCATTGCAGGCCCCCCTGCTGATTTCCACGGTTAGCCGGTTGCTGATCGACCTCAACCGCTCGCCACACCATCCGAAGTTGTATTCCGAAGCCCTGCGTCATGCTCCGACAAATGTACGGGAAGAGCTCTTTCATCATTATTACCTGCCCTATCGCACCAACGCCGAAACGCAGATCGCGCAAGCTATTGCCGCTGGTGCGCGCGTCATCCATGTCTCTTGCCACAGCTTCACCCCAGAACTCGAAGGTAAAATCCGCAATGCCGATATCGGCCTGCTGTACGACCCGAACCGAACTACTGAAGTTGCGCTATGTCGCTGCTGGAGAACTGCATTGCAAATTGCAGCGCCAACACTGCGGATACGCATGAATTATCCGTATACGGGCACTTCCGATGGCTTTACGCGTTATCTGCGGCATCGCTTCCCAGGTAACCGTTATCTCGGCATTGAACTAGAAATCAATCAAAAGCACGTACACGCAGGGGGTACGCACTGGCAGTTCGTACGAAGCGCAATTATCTCGACGTTTCGCGACGTTGTGCTGCAGGAGAACGCGGCAACGTTAAGGACCCAGGTGCAGGCTTAACGTCGCGCTTGTCTTACTTCCTCAAAAAATTTCCTACCAGAGATAATCACTGTGGTATTTTTGCGCTTTATAACTTGCCACTTTCCATGAGCGTCTGATGTACTCCGCCACCTTCATTTTCGATACCAAGCAATTCGATAGCGAATTTCATCAGCTTGATGCACTTATTGCCGCCGCAGCCAAGGAAACCGACGGCTATCTCGGCGAGGAGTCTTGGGAAGACCTGAAAACCGGCCGCATCGCAAACGTGTATTACTGGAGCACAGAGCGCGGACTGCAGCAACTAATTGAAAACCCCAAGCATCTGGAAGCAAAACGGCGTTATAACGAGTGGTTACAGGGATATCAGGTGATTATTTCGAAAGTTATTCGCAGTTATGGCGATAAAACGATCAGCCATCCGACGGCAGCCGTTTAATGTCTTAAGAGGCTCTACTTAGCTGGACTTTATTCAACGAGTGCCATGTCCAGATACTGCGCGATGGCCTCCTTGGACCGTCGATCTTTGACTTCACTAATATCTCCCGTGTGGAGGTGCCGCACCGGCTGGCCAAACTGGACAACATGCAAGACATTCTGCAGCGTGCGGCCTATCTTGCCGAACTCGACCAGCGCTACGGTCCGTTAGCCAGCCAATTGAGTTTGCTGGTCAAGAGCTACCAGTCGAAAGCCACTCTCAATCTCGGGAACAGTGGTTGAAAAGGACCCAGGTGTAGTGACGACGCGCTGCGCGCGCGAAGGGGTCAGCGGCAGTGCCGAACGCGCGATCCCTAGCCCGGATATTTCACCAGGACGCGGAGTGATGGCGCGCGAGTTGCGAGGCAG
>CBHCMF010000314.1:0-4181 GCA_965974465.1 uncultured Noviherbaspirillum sp. | reverse complement strand
CAAGGACGGCAACACTATCGATTTCCTGCTCACGGCCAAGCGTGACAAGGCAGCGCTTGACCAGATCATCGAGGACAAGGGAACTGCTGTGATCGTTCGGCAGGTCAAGTACCTCAACAACATCGTCGAGCAAGACCATCGTGCGATCAAGCGCATTACCAAACCAATGCTCGGATTCCAGTCATTTCGATCTGCCCAAAACGTTCTGACCGGCATCGAACTTATGCACATGATTCGCAAAGGCCAACTCAACATCCAGGGCAGCGATGAGATGTCTTTTGCCGAACAATTTTATGCACTGGCAAGACAAATCCGTCCAGCGTAAGGCCAAGGAATAAACCTCGCGTCTATTCTCGCCTTGCTACCGTTAATGCGACAAAACCACATTTTTCGCTCCTGTGAGTGCCGAAAGACAGAACGCTTGCCAACCGCCTGGTGGATCCCATTCGCCAGAACCTCTAATTACACCGCCTTGAACAGACTCAACTGTGACCCCATCGATTCCGAGATCACTGGTGCGCCACTGCAGCGCACCCTCCAGGGAGAAGCTTAGAAGCTCCGACGCCGAGGCAACAAGAACCGAAAACAGGGGTGGCTCAGCCTCCAATTCCTCTGCGGAGTAGAGATGACCGAAGTAGCCATCAAGCGAATAACGCTCGGCGATACCCTCTTGTGGGTGGACGACAAAGAGGCACTCACCGTAGCCGATGTAGACGACGTTACCGAGACAGCGGACATCTTGGAAGCAGGAATATCCAGCATCGGCTTGGATGTCGACTCGCACTCTGCAGCCACTCTCCATCGAAATACCGACCTGCGCTACTGCCCGCCCGAGGTTGAGGGAGACGCCAACGATGATGGACTTCGCTTGAGACCAGATTTGGTACTCACCGCTGGTCAGGAATGTCGCGTGCATTGATGTCGCCTAACGCCGAGATGAACGGCGCGGTAGCGCGTCCGCGTCAATTGTTGAGTTAAACGCTTGGCGGTTCATAAAATGGGAGCTCAATATTATGGTTATTCAGGACCGTCTTGTAATGCTCAATTAATTTCCTGAGATGTTCAATGACGTCGGCTAGTCCATCAGCTGCATCCTCCGTCAGACTGCTACCACTCGCCTGGACATCCTCCAGCGTCCTCATAAGTGAATACAACGTATCACCTTGAATCAGACATCCGGGATATCTGCGGGACGGGTGGCGCAAAATCGCAGCGTTCGTCGAGTCTGAATAAATTTCTACGGGCTCTATATGCATGACGTTTAACGAGGGTGTAGAAAAAGTATTCTGAAATGCTGCCAGAGTAGAACGATCATGGCAATCCTGCGTCTATGAGATAGAGGAGGCAGATGCCATGGCGCGATACAAACAAATCGATACGAATCCCCGTTTTCTCCCCATTGATCTGGCCAAGCAGCTACTGCCAGGCACATTCGAGTTTGCACTCAACCACCTGCTCGATAAAGAAATCGACCTGTCCGCATTCGACCAGCGGTACCGAAACGACACCACTGGTGCGACAGCGTACTCTCCTGCCTTGTTGTTGAAGATCGTCCTCTTTGGATATTCCCAGGGCATTATCAGCAGCAGAGCCATTGAGCGTGCGTGCCGCGAACATATCACCTTCATTGCGCTGTGTGGTGATCATGCACCGCACTTTACCACTATTGCCCACTTCATCAGTGAGCTGGGCGAGGACATCCAATGGATCTTCACCCAGGTGCTGATCATCTGCGACGGCCAAGGCTTAATCGGCCGCGAGATGTTTGCGATTGATGGCGTCAAGTTACCGGCCAATGCATCCAAGGCAAAAAGCGGGACGCATGCCGATTTCGAACATCGGGCGCAAAAGCTGGAAGCCGCCGTACAGTCGATGCTTGAGCGACATCGACAGGCCGACGAGCTTGGAATTGAACCCGACGTGCTGGAAAAAGAAGAGCGCAAACGCCTGCGTTTGCAAAAAGAGGCAGCCGGCCTGCGCGAGTGGTTAGCCCAGCATGACGAAGATCGCCGCAGTAGTAAAGGGAAGGTTCGCAAGAGCAACCGTACTGACAATGACAGCGCCAAGATGGCCACTTCCAAAGGCGTCATTCAAGGCTATACCGGCATCGCTGCCGTGGACAGTGAGCACCAGATCATTGTGGAGGCGCAGGCGCATGGCACGGGAAGCGAACACGAACTACTGGTTCCTGTGATCGATGCCATGAGCGATGTCCTTGCTGAAGATTCCTTGATTACTGCTGACGCCGGCTACCATAGCGAAGCCAATTTGGCGGCACTTGCCGAACGCCATATCAATGCCTTGATTGCCGATAATGGCATGCGGCAGCGTGATGAACGGTTCGCCACGCAGGAACGGCATAAAGCCAAGCCAGATCCGCTCGTTGACAAGAGCAGCAAGAGCAAGAAGCCATCACTATTCCAGCCCAAAGACTTCCATTACGACCCCAGCACAACAACCTGTATCTGTCCTGCTGGCAAAACGCTCTACAGTAACGGCAAGAACTGCACTGCCAACGGCCGCAAGTACGCCAAGTTTACAGGTGCCAAGCAGGATTGCGTTCCATGCCAGCTTAGAGAACGATGTCTGCGTGCGCCGGACAAGACATCGGTTCGACAAGTGGCGATCTTCTACAGAAATCAACCCTCGCCCCTGAAACACACCGAGATGATGAAGCAGCGAATAGATTCGCCAACAGGAAGAGCGTTGTATGGCAGACGTATGGCGACCGTCGAACCCGTGTTTGGCAACCTACGCCATAACAAGCGCCTGACTCGGTTTACGCTGCGCGGACAGCGTAAAGTGAATGCGCAGTGGAAGCTCTTCTGTTTAGTTCATAACATTGAAAAGCTGGCATATCACGGGTACGCACAATAAATAAAAAGCCAGGCACGAAGGCTGACTTAATAAGCCCGTCAAAAAACAATCATTTCAGTTGATTTCTTAACCGAAGAAAAATTCGTTGAGCCGATTCCCTCACATTTGGCTCAACTTCATTTCGCATAAAAAGGGGTTTTTCTACAGCCTCAACGCTTACGCTGACCGGTAGCGCAGCTGTCCGTGTCCAGCGTCGAGTTAGGCAATATAATTGCATTACATACAATCATGACTTAGAAAATTGGAATAAAAAAGGTAGCGATTAGCAGGAGAATGAGTGTGAAAGTCGCTGCAACAGCAATGCGATGAGAGAGCCCATGTCTTAGATATTTGGGAATAAAGATAGCAGTCAGCAAGAGAATGCATGAGAACGTTACTCCCACAGTAATGCGATGAGATAGCACATGTACCCAAGGATTAAAGCTATGCCACAGATACCATGCCCCTAGCAAACTACTGATCGCTGCTGCTGTATAGGCGGATGTGCGTTTATATTGGGGGGCAAGCCAAGCAGTGACTGAGACTAGAATAAACGCCAGAAAAGACACCCCCAGCATATCCTTCAACACAAATACCCAAAGCGGAAATTTGCATTTCATGTCACCCGATGCAAGCCCATACCAGATTTTCTCTGCGGGACAAAAGGATAAAAAGAGCGAACCAAGCATTAGCCATACCCAAATACCGAATACACAGGTCAGTAAATAACCAAAGGGCAATAGAGCCCATACAAAGGGGCTGCTGTTTTTAGCTGCTGGTGTGTACTGATTAAACATAGCCATTCTGAAGATGCGCAATAGAAGCCCAACGTCTAGGTAACAGGCGCTGGTTGTCAGCGCCCTTGTTGACCGCGATGTTGGACGAAGCCGCTACGCGGAGAAATTCAAACGCCATGGCATCGCCTTGTTAAAAACTACAATTCTACTCCGCCCATTCCGGGCTGAATTCATTTCACGAGAGGAGAATTTGTCATGGCGTATTCCTTCCCTCCTGCCTTTGCGCAGGATTATGAAACCCACTTGAAACGCTTGAAACTGGCCGGCATGCGCCCCAAGACCATCGAAGCCTATAGCAACGGTGTGCGGCGTGCGGCTGCTTATTTCGATTACCAAATCAACGCCCTCACCGAAGCACAATTGACCGAGTATTTTGCCCAGTTGTTGGAAACGCATTCCTGGAGCACCTTGAAGCACGATCTCTATGCGTAGTGGAAAGCAAAGTTGTCAACGGCAAAAGCGCAATTCCCCCATAAACGCCAGCTGGAATTGACAACTATACCCGCGCAAAAAAGAAAGCAAAGATGT
>CBHCMF010000313.1:0-4188 GCA_965974465.1 uncultured Noviherbaspirillum sp. | reverse complement strand
CTTCTTTCCCACCCATGCCTTTCGGATGCCGCAATCCATGCCGGTGGATGTGCCAACGCATCCAGTACACGTGGTTCTTTTCGGTGCGGGAGCTGTAATGCGTGTACCGAAAACGTTCACGGACCTGATCCTGCAGCCATGTGGCAGACAAAACGGGCTTGCGTGGTTTGTTGTTGGCGTGAATGCTGTGCACAAACAAAATATGTGGCGCAAAAACGCAATCTACAAGCGGCTTTGCGAGACACGGATATGGGATGTTAATCAGCAAGGTGCCATGTTAAATTGGCGTTTTGCGTTTCATAACAAGTTATGCTTCAAATGCGTGATCTGATAAACAGCCTCAGGAAAGAGACAGAGACGACGCTCAGAGTTTTCTATGCGTTGCGACAGTTCCAATGGTTTTTGACCACCAGCGAAGGAGTCCGGAAAATCAATAGAAATCTCGATTTCTGGAGAATCTACGAGTCCTCATTAAGAACGAACATGTTCATCGGAATACGAAGGCTATACGAAGCGAAGTCAGGAACTTTTAATTTTCAGAAGTTTATTGATTCATGCAAAAACAACATTTCTCTATTTTCCAAAGACGCCCTTCGGGCGAGAAAAATTAGAGGTAGTTGTAATGCTCATGAATGGATCGACGACTATATGAAAGACATATATGAACCGAATGAATCAGACTTCGACTTGCTTGCCAAGCTTGTTAGAGAAAAGAGCAAGAAGATGAAGGGTCCTTACATCGATGCAGCCACAAAAATATATGCTCATGCAATACACATGGATCACGCGTCGATGAATATGCTGAGTGAAAAACTGAATTTCGAGGAAATCGAAGAGGGATTAACCTCTATTTGGCATGCTTATGAACAAACGTGGCATATGTTTGAGAATGGTACACAGCCACACTTCGAAATCAGACCGTATCCGTATGCACAAGAAGTAATTAATTCTGTTATCAAGCAGGTCGGCTAAACAATAACGAACAAGAATAACGAACAAGGGGTCAGTTCTAACATTCCAACATTTCTACTTTATTTCCCCTCACATGCCCGCACCGCACGACTCACTGTCATGTAATGCACGCCAAAGTGCTCCGCAATGGCCGCCATCGTATAAGCGCCGGATCGATATGCCTGCGCCATCGCCTCATTCCGGTCGGCATATCCTTGCTCATAATTCGCCAAGGGCAGCGCCAAAGAGCGACGGTGTGCCTTGGATAATTCCCGCAGTTCTCCGTGGGCCTTATTCTGATGATATTGTTCGACAAAGGCATCATCGCCCAGGATCAGCTGATGCCGGGTTGCCAGCAATGGCGATGGAACACCTTGACCCGCCATCACGAACGCCTCATATGCCTGACGCGCCCGATTACGCTGTCTGCCAAACTGTCCCAGCAACCAGTCGGTATCGAGCCAGTCCGGTGCGCCGCGATGATCCAGCACCGCGCCATGACTGCTCCAGCGCCATTGTTCGGGGCGGGAAACCATCTTTGCCCGCACCGGATTGAGCACCACATAACGCGACAGCTCAAGCAAATGCGTTTCCTTCTGCACCAGAATCGCCTTGTAACGTCCCTGGAATAAATGCCCGCCCTGAGCATGGCGCCGGTTAAAGCGCTGCGATCGCTTGCTACCGATCAAATAGCTCAGTCGCAAAATCGATTAGGCTAGATGGTGCCGCCCCGATCTTGCGGCATGCATACCTCCAGTTATGCTTAAACCTAAAAACGGCGATAGGACGTACCCGAATGTACCTCTTGCAGGCTGTCTGGCTAGGGTGTAGCAGAGGGGGCGGATAACATGCTTTCCGCCTGTGCGGAATGGTCTGGGCTTGCATGCACAGACGCGCCCTACAGAGGCGACAATGCGGCATGGCCATTCCATGCAAGGTGAGCAACAACGACAGACAGCCTGCAAAACGTGCAATTGGGTGCGTAGCGAGCATGACCCATTTGATGATGCATAAAACTGCTTTAACGTTCGAAAACGTAAGGCATTCTTAGGGCCACCGCTTTAAAGGTGCTTAAGCATTTGATTTTATTGAGTTGTCTCTAGAGGAATCTAGAGGAAGCATGATTTTCCGCGCCTTTGGCGTGTCTCATGAGCATGGAAATATGTGACAAATTTTCCTTTTTCATAGGGAGAACCACACTAAATGCATCACCTTTAAAGGGGTGATTCTGAGGGCTAATAAGCGATCAATCGCCGGTTCTAGGTTAAAGCACCATTCCCCACTTAATTTTTGTAAAGAAAAACCCTTACGATGGAGACAAAAATGCTGCGTGCGATCGATTTGGCGGTAATCGGTGTGTGCTTGTCTGGTTGCGCCAGTTACTCTTGGCACCATCCGTCGAAGGGACAAAGCGAGTTACATAAAGACGAACTCGCCTGCTTCGAACGCGCCGTGCAAGCCTTTCCCTATGAGCTAAGAACGCAAACCGACGTTGGATACACGCCACCCTTGAAAACGCCGTGCAACACGCGTGATAAACAAGCAAATTGCGAAAAGCTTCAAGACATATACATATATACGCCCCCGCCCACAACGATCGTTGATGCAAATCAGGACAACCGGGATCGTCTCTTGGGCTTATGCATGAAAGCAAGAGGATGGTCTCTCAGCAAAGGTAAGTAGTTCAATCGTCGATATGACACTGACTTTCCCGTCCGAGGCGCAACAGGACCAAGAAATCTGAAGAGCATGCTTTCATGCCGAGAATAACGCAATCTGATCTGGCACTGTCTTTCAGATCGAGCACATTCAATGCGCAATCGAAGGGCCGCAACCATGTATTTTGCTCACCAGTTTTATGCATTGGCAGCACAAGTCCGTCCAGCATAAGGGCCATGCTCTTTACTTGCGTACAAACTCGCCCGTTTCAAATTAACGCGACAGCACCGCTGATCTTGCCCGCGGTGTCCGGAATGCGGCGTTTTCACTTTGGAATGAGGCCACCGGTGTAGAAAATATTCAATAATCGCCGCTTGATTGTCGCTTCATCGCGCCCATTGGGGTTCGATTTTCCCACTGCCGCTTTTACGTCCCAACAAGTTGACAGAGCCCGTGGTGCTTCAGCTAGCGTACCCCGAGATGGACTTTGCCAATCGGTGGTGCTGGCAGCAATTCGGCCCTGCTCACGGTGAATGCGATCAGTACTCTTCGGAGTATCCTGCTTGCCACGCGCAGGGCCGACATGCGCACGAAGGCAAATGGAAAACGTATTGGCTGGCGAAGACGGACTATGACTTCGGCTTCAACGAGTGGTGCTTCGCTCATAAGGCAGACTACGATCGACTTCTCGAGTTCGTCCCGAGCATCACCTTTGGTGAGAATTACCTGGATTGAAGCGACAAAGTCGATCAAAGGGGAAATCGCCTATACATGGCATTCTTGTCTAAAAATCCGATCGTGCGTTATACGCACTTGCACTCACTAATCCAGAAATAAAGGAAGAAAAGTTGTCGGCTAACACAATTACTTCGAGGTCTTTTCCGTAAACATCTACCCAAATTATCCGAGGTTCCCCTAGCGGGCCGCATAAGCTGTAGTCAAACATTACAACGGTATGTCCTGCCGTAGGCGTTTCTGCAAATACCAACCCAACATTCGGATACCCCCACTCCTTGTTTCTTGCTTCTTCTTTTTCTGGGTCAATGCCGTACTGTCCGCCAATGCCACGAATACCAGAGATAGAGATGTGGTCGCTGGCCCACGATGTTTTCTGTTTCACAGGAAAGCAATCGTTTATCGTACATCCACCGTTTTTTTGATATAGAAGCTCGACGTACTTTTCTGGGAATTTGTATCCTAGTCGGGCTTCTGCCTTATCCAACAACTTCCGATGCAGAGGCGGCCCAGTAAACCAGTCAGACTCATCGAAAAGGGGCGCGATCGTGGGTTCATTGCGGCGATTCAAAATTTCAATGGCTGCTTCAAGATCCCCTTCAACCGTTGCCAACATAACGCGGCAGGCTGAAACACTTACTCCGGTTGCTTGATGCAGCTGCATTAACTGCTTAAGAGGAATGTCCATTCTTTTTGTTGCTTAACGCCAGCTTGAGCGGCGCGGGGCGCTAACACTATACGAAATACGCCGCTGTCTCGCCGCGTCAGGCTCGAAGCACTCGTTGGAGGAAGCCGCTACGCGGAGAAATTCAAACGCCATGGCATCGCCTTGTTAAAAACTAC
>CBHCMF010000312.1:0-4210 GCA_965974465.1 uncultured Noviherbaspirillum sp. | reverse complement strand
AAGCTGCACTGGCAGCATGATTTGAACAGCATCACAACGCCGATCATTTAGTCTTTTCGGAAATTTGCACCAGAACCCATGACGCACTGGAAAACAAGAGCGTGGTCCGCCAAGTCAAATACCTCAACAACATCGTCGAGCAGGATCATCGCGCGATTAAGCGCTTGACCAGGCCGATGCTCAACTTCCAATCCTTTCAGTCCGCCAGAAACACCCTAGCCGGCATCGAACTCATGCACATGATCCGCAAAGGACAATGCGCAATCGAAGGGGCCGCAACCATGTCTTTTGCTGACCAGTTTTATGCCTTGGCAGCACAAGTCCCTCCAGCATAAGGGCCATGCCCTTTACTTGCGTACAAACTCGCCTGTTTCAAATTAACGCGACAGAACCTCGATTTCTCCATTGCCGTTTTTACGTCTCGTTCAGTTGACAGTACCCCCTTGACGAGTGCGTAGTGATCTTCAATAATGTATCGAATTGATACGTTACTTATCGAGCTATTATGGTGCACTCCCGTTTTGACGATTTTCGGGCAACCCCCTTGGGGCGCCAGCTGGAGGCGCTGATCGATACGGATGTTCGTTATCTGGAATACGCGGTGCTGTCACGCGTCGGGTTGCCAGCGGTGGCTGCCTTGATTCACGATTTGCAGACGTATTTCCCAGAAGTCGCCAACCATCAAACCGCACGGCAGTTTTGCGGCGCAGCAGTCGCTGAAGTCATGCGTCGTCACTACCACGACATACTTCGGCCTCGCGGGCGCATCCCTGGCGGATACCTTACTTATGGCGCAGTGTGGACCCCATTGCCGCGGCGCCTCGATTTTGCCGAATTGCTCGGACACTTGCGCGCGATGCCTGATGATGTAGTCGCCGCAGCCTCTGCGATCCCTTCCCAACGGTGGCGTTCACGTCCCGAAGGCACCGGCTTCTCCGTTATTGAACACCTATGCCACCTGCGTGACCTGGACGAGGTATATATCAAACGCATTCGCCGCATGCTCTCGGAAAACCTGCCGATACTTGAATCGGTCAATGGTGTGCAGTTGGCCGAAGAAAGGAATTACATCGGGCAAGAACCAACCGTTGCGATCGCAGAGTTTAGGAAGATACGCCGTACCCTAGTGCGGCTATTGGAGCAGGCATCGCCCGACGATCGGGGGCGTATCGGGCTCTTCGATGGTATCCGGCGGCTGACGCTCGCAGAATTAGTCGAAGACATGTACCGACACGATCGCACGCATATCCAGGAATTGAATGAACTCGGCCATGAGCTGTTAAATTCAGAAATAAGATCTCATGACGACACCAGCCTTGTTAAAAGGGAATGATCACGATGAGCCAATTTATAAAAGTATGCGGCCTGACAATCAAAGAGCAAATTGACTGGGCCCTGGAGCTTGGATATGACGCAATTGGTGTCGTCATCAGTTTGAAAAGCAAACGGTATTGCGCACCTGATGCGGCAATTGCCTTGGCCAATCATGCCAGAGGAAAGATCAAGTCATTTGCCGTTGCGCTGACCCACGAGGAAACAAGAAACGTTGGGGAATACTTCGACATCATTCAACTTTATGAAATAGCCGATATCCCGAATCTGGCATATTCCTCGTCACAACCACCGGATCGATCGGCGCGTTACGAGTACTATTTTTATGATGCCAGCGTAGGAAGCGGCACTTTTGAAGCAATCCCGGACTGGGTAAGGGACGTGCCAGGAAAGGTAGTACTCGCAGGAGGACTGAACAGTTCAAATGTCGAGAGCGTTATCGAACATTTCCATCCTTTTGGAATCGATGTTTCAAGTAGTCTGGAAATTGCGCCAGGGATCAAAAGCAAGGAAAAGATGGAGGAGTTTATCAAGGCGGCAAAAGCGCAACAGAATTGCTCTTCATAGATGGGGAGCAGTTCAGGTGTAATTAAAACTGACTGCATAAATGCTTGTGCCGCCGTGGGCGGATTTGCCTGATCAGCATTTCTCATATTGGCATCAAGCAGACGGTCTTCATGAACACTGAATAATTTGCCGATGCGCGATACTTGAAAAAATACAAACTAGAGACGAGTCGCTGCCAGCTGTTCCATGACGAGCAAGATGGTCTGCATCGCGACTTCCGCTTCCGGCGACAAAGTGCGATGGCTCAGGTAAGCGATAGCCAGGTCGAAGTCCGGGCAGGATACGGTGCAGTCTTGAGCTTGGCAGCCTACCGTCGCGAACTTCAGTACTACAGCGTCTGCTGCGTACAGCACCACATCACTTGCCGCAGCCAGGTTGCTTTCAGTGAATTAGCGATTGCATACGCACGTCTCGATGATGAACGTTTCGACGCCCCAAGGGCGTAAGGAGGTGACACGAAATAGCAGCCAATAGGAGTAGAGCAGCAACCGATATTCTCTCAATCAACAAGAAGAAAGCTCTCTTACATGCAGAAATCCCCTAATATGAAGTTCTACGCCGGACTAGCGCTTGCCATAGCATTGTCCGGCTGTGGCGGTGGCGATTCTTCAACCGCGTCCACCACTAGCGGCGACACCATGCTGGCAAACAGCACCGGTGTGGGCAACAACACTACTGGTAGCACCACCACCGGCGGTACTACCACGACAGGCACGACCAGTACGCCGACGTACTGCCAGGACGGCATCTATCCGGCGCAGTGGGAATGGGACATGAAGGCGCCGATCCGGCAGGCAGCCGCACCGGCCACGGAAGGGACACCGAAGATCGAGCAGGTGCGCAATGGCGTGGTCATTGCTACCTACACCACGCTCGGTGGGGATGGTGCAATCAGCCCCACGAATCAGAACGTGACCGACGGGCAGGATACCCGTGTCGGCCCGTTCCGCCGTTCTTCGTATCTGCAGTGGCTGCCGGGTGACACGTTCCTGGTTTATCCTGCGGTCTACAAAGGGCGGGATATGCAGATTTATCTCGGCCCAAATTCCATAAACTATGCAGATGTACTGGCAGGACGCTATGTTGTCCCAGAAAACATCACGATTCGGGGCGTCACTGTTGATGGCAAACGGCCTGTCATTGTCAACCCACCGACGACCAACACTAAGCAAGGCGGTGCATCCCTTGCCAACTATAATAATTCGCTGATTTACGTCGAAGGCAAGCTCACTGATTCTGGCACCACGCTGGTCAAACAGGCATCGAACATCACTATCGAGAATATCGATGTAGTAGATGCGCCTGATGGCGGGTATATCGGCAAGGCGGCGGTGTATATCAGTGGCGTGCACAATATCACCTTGCGCAATATGCGGATTTCTGGGTTCAGACAGCATAAGGTCAACGGCATCTTCGGCGCTGCCAACTATAACTCGGGGACACTGAAGCTGGAGAACGTGGAGCTTGCCGACAATGGCGGTGATAGCGGTCCCGAGCATAACGCCTATATCAATGCCAGTACCATTGACCCGCAATTCACGTTCCATGTGGTTGGTTCGTACAGTCACGGCGCCTATTACGGGCACGAGTTGAAGTCCCGCGCGCAGCGCACGATTATCGAGGGTTCGTACCTCGCTGGTAAGCGTGCAGATGCAACGATGCCGCAAACTGAAGCCTACCTGCTCGATATTCCGAACGGCGGGACCGCAATAGTTCGCAACAATATCTTTGTGAAAAACTATTCCGGTAACAACTCGAACGGTGCCTCTCTCACCTTCGGCGTGGAACCCACCAGTGACGGCCGCCCGCAAGACCTCACGGCAGAGCACAATACGTTCGTGGCGCTCTCGAAATACTACGATACGCAGAGTCACCCGCTATTCCCGATGTATATCGGTAGCAGCGTGACGAACAAGAGGGTGTCATCGAATGTGTTTGTTGGTTACTGCAAGGCGAATAACGCCACGAAAGACTATCGCGGCGAAAACTATTCCGAGCTGACGTTTGCTGACATCGACCAGACGTACCGCCCCTTGAACCCGAGCTTGACCGGGATTTCCAGCATCGTCGGTAGCCCGGCTTATCAGCACAAATCAACTTTCGGGAAACGCACCACCTACGCTTTAGGCGCACGCGACTAACGTCTAACGTCATTTCTCCGCTAGCCAGCGCGCGCTGGCTAGCGCCCAGGTTTTGTCGCATTAACGGTAGCAAGGCGAGAATAGACGCGAGGTTTATTCCTTGGCCTTACGCTGGACGGATTTGTCCTGCCAGCGCATAAAATTGTTCGGCAAAAGACATCTCGTCACTG
>CBHCMF010000311.1:0-4220 GCA_965974465.1 uncultured Noviherbaspirillum sp. | reverse complement strand
GCGATGCTCACCGTAGCTCACGTACGGTTGCGCTTCTCGGCCCGACCTGACCTCCTTTTCACGCACAATCAAACCGCTCTAGTGATGGAACGGTATCTGTCGTCAATGCATTTGGATTGAATCGCCGTTGCCATTTTGTATTTGAAAGGGAGTATTGGCTTTGTGCGATGTCAGTCAGCTGTTGAGTCGTTAGGTTTTGATGATGTATTGCCCTAATTCCGGTGCGCCTCAGAAAGATTTCAACAGAGTCTATGGGAAATAGTGATGAGGAGAGGATCCCACGATCACTTTGTGCATGAATCCATGCTGCGCCTGAATACCTTTGATTCCATGTGCCGTGCCGACATGCCGGCGAAAAGGGGATTCATTCCGCCGGGGTTTTGCGCCTTGCATACCACTTCATTAGCGGCAGTACCGATAGGCCATGCGCGAAGATGGAAGCAGCGATAGTCACTAGTGTAAGATCGACCAGGTCCTGAGCCAACGGCCCGGATACGCCGTGGTGAAGCGCAAACATCATATAGAACAGCGAGCCGATCCCGCGGATACCAAACCAAGCGATCATCGCTCGTTGATGCGTTGGAGCCGGTTTTCCTGCCATGCCCACCAGCACAGCTAATGGCCGTACCACGAGGAATAGCACAGGAATGAACCAAAACAAGTGCGCCGGGACCGTTACGTAAGGGAGCATGGCGCCGATGATAAGGACGATGCCCAGCTCCGCCAATCTTTCCAGTTGCTCAGTGAATCCCTGCACCGCCTGCGCCATTGTTGCGCTGGCATGATGGGAGGGGGCAGATGGCTCTTCGTGGGCGTATATGCCGGGATCAGGCACGAGTTCGAGCGGTACTGTGCTTAGCAGCGGCCGCTCTCGTACCCGCTGTAATGCAAGGCCAGCGGCAAACACCGAGAGAAAACCAGATGCCAAACAAAGCTGCGCGCTGCCATAAGATATTGCGATAAGACCCAACGAAAGGAACTCGTCCAGGCCTATGGCGCTATGGTGTCGCGTGCGCAGGTATACGACCAGGCTGCCGATCAGGGAACCCAGTAAAGCACCGATAATCAAGCCTCCTGCGGTCGCCCACAGCAGGTCTATCGCGAGCCAATGCCAGCCGTTCTCACCCAGTTCATGTAACCCCAGGAAGCCCATACCAAGCAGTACAAAGGGGAAAGCGGAGCCGTCGTTCAACGCGCCTTCGCCCGCGAGGCCGAACCGAACGGGATCGGGATGGGCTCCCGGCTCTGATTGGATACCAGAGGCGAGCACCGGATCGGTCGGAGCGAGGATTCCACCCAGTAGTACCGCCGCACCCAACGGCAGGTTCAAGGCCCAGACCCCGACAATGGCGATGAGCCCTACAGTGATGGCCATTGACGGAAATGCCAGCGATATCGGCAGTATCCAGCGGCGATCGCGCATCGGAATGCCGAGCTTGAGACCGACGCCAAAGATCGCGATGAGTACCGCCAGTTCTGCGATCCGTTCGAGCGTGGCGGCATGCACGATCGGGTCAAGAGTAATCATCCCCATCCAACTTGGACCGAGGGCGTAACCCAGCCCTAGATAGATCATGGCGGCGCTTATTGGCAGGCGCGCGAAAAGCGTGCTGACCAGCACCATCGTAACCAGAAGGATGCCGGCAACTAATGCCCACAGCGGAACGGACATGGGGGAGGTCAACCTAAGTGGCGAAAGTTATTGTTTCTTTCTTGTCCAGTGAGCTAGGGAACCGGCTTGCGGACCACACCATCGACGTAGATTGTTTTCTCGTTCCCTTGAACAGTGTATTTGATGATCGATCTGTCGCTTATCTTTCCATAGGAAACGCCGTTAACTTCTAAAGTGCCATCCTTGACTTCAAGAACGTCCTCGTTGACTTTATGTATGCCTCTGTTGCCAGTAAACGTCAGTTCGCTATTGGCGCCAGATGAATTGGATGCCGAACTCGAGGTGGAGAATGATGCAGCGCTGGCCGAAGAGTGCACGCTGACGATTGAACCAGCTGAAATGACTGCACCGATAAGACGCAAGATTTTCATGGTTAATTTTTTGCCGATAAGGGATTGGTGAAGGATGGAAAGCTGTTCGTGGCGTAGGGTAAATACTCACCACTACCGCCGTGTTAGCCAACGAGTTCGTCAGGAGTAACTACGCAAGCGCAGTGAGAAATCCTGTAAGGCAGCGATTCCCGAATTTTCGGCGCGTGTACACCAATTCTGCAACTGCTTCAGCAGTTGCTCCTGATTGCAATTAGAGCGTTCCCAGATGGCCGTCAGTTCAATGCGCATATTGAGCATTGTCTGCAGCGCCTCACTATGAGAGAGTAATTGGCTTAGTTGCTGTGACTGGAGCGCATTGAGCTTGTTGGGGGCATGCCGCAACAGGTTCTTCGCGGATTTCTGAAAATTGGGGGCGCTCTTCATCCGCCTCAATTCTTCGCCCCACGCTCGATGAAGAGAACTGGCATACCGTGCCATGACGTCGTAACGGTTTGCAATTACGGAAAGTAGGGTCTCATCATCCGCAATCGGCTTTTTACAATTGAATTTCGGCACGGGCGCCACCTTTTTCACCTTCGCGAGGCCGAGCGTTTCCAGAATGCGGATGTAAAGCCAGCCAATATCGAACTCGTACCACTTCGATGAGAGCTTGGCGGAGGTAGCGAAGGTGTGGTGATTGTTATGGAATTCTTCGCCGCCGATGAGAATGCCAATCGGTAATATATTGGTCGCCGCATCGGGACAGTCGTAATTTCGATAGCCCCAGTAATGGCCGAGCCCGTTGACGATTCCCGCGGCGGTAATCGGAATCCATAACATCTGGATTGCCCATGCCGTCAACCCAATCGCGCCAAACAGCAGAACGTCGATCATCAGCAGCAGGCCGACTCCTTGCCAGGTATATTTGCTGTATAGCTTGGATTCAATCCAGTCCTCCGGCGTGCCGTGACCGTATTTTGTCATTGTTTCCTTGTTTTTCGCTTCGGTGCGATATAGCTCTGTACCTTGAAGTAAAACTTTCTTGATGCCGAGGATGTTCGGGCTGTGGGGATCTTCTCCCGTCTCGCACTTTGCATGGTGCTTTCGATGAACCGCAATCCATTCCTTCGTCACCATTCCGGTGGTCAACCATAGCCAGAAGCGGAAGAAATGACTGGCGAGTGGGTGCAACTCAAGTGCGCGGTGCGCCTGACAACGATGCAAGTAAATCGTCACGACAGCGATCGTGATATGCGTGGTTACCAACGTAAATGCCATTATTTGCCAAGCGCCTGCATTCGACAGACCGTTCGACAAGAAATCGAGCACCATGCCTGACATCACATTTCCCACGTTATCAATCCTGGCTCAGTTATTGAACGTTGATGCGAATGTGCCTCCATGGCTATCATTCATTGAAAGAGAGGGATGCTCTCATGGCAATAGACAGTAGCTCATCTGCGCGACGGATATCTGGCCTCAATTGCAGCTGTTTATCGCTTTAACTGTGCATAGGGCTCGCGCAGGAATACGTTGCACAATTTTTCTGGCTGTAGCCGGCACGCTGCTGTATTGTGCGCCGCTTGTAGTGCCCGCACTGCGGCGCGTCACACGCCTTACATCGCATCCGGCTATGACCGCCAAATTGTGCGACGTATTCCTGCGCGAGCCCATAGTAAATACATGGGATCGGTGAATCGGTCATAGCGATAATCGCGAAATCGGTAATACCTGCCTGCCATCGAATGTGATCGCGAGTTCTGCCATTTGCCGCTGTTCCTCCTCTGTGGGATTTTCATCTTCTATTGATTGCACCGGCTTATCCTGCATCTGATGTTCTTTATTTTCGACTCGGAATTTACTATTCTGTGCATCAGCCTTTTCGCGTGGAGGCGAGGGCGGGGACGTGAAACTTACGGCGATCGGGTCACTTGCCGGGAAACTCTCACATAACGCCTCATCCAAAGCCGCCTCTTGATGTTCATCATCTAATGCGGTGATTCTGTCGTTTCGGATACCGCTCGGTAGATGAGAATGATTCATATCGTGCGTATTCATGATGCTGTCCTGTTGAGTAATGCTGGCTTCAACCCTAAGAGACAGTTGAGGGATGATGGTGCTGATAGCCAATTTTTTTCTCACCGACTGTAAAAAGTGCAGTGATTCAGTCCATTTTTAAAGTATCTACTAAACTGATTATGGCGTCGGTGTGCAAGCGCACATAGCGTATATCTAGA
>CBHCMF010000310.1:0-4236 GCA_965974465.1 uncultured Noviherbaspirillum sp. | reverse complement strand
GATTTCAGTTTCAAGTATATCAAGCTGAAAACGTTGCTTTGCTGATACAGGAACCACCTCGGCAAAACTGTATTCAGCGGCAAGCTTCTGCGCAAAAGGCATCATCACTGCCTTATCTTTTATGCGATCCGCTTTATTGAGAACTAAGAGGCACGGTACGTTTTTTGGGAGAAGATCCAACACCTGCTTATCTGCCTGACCATAAGTTCCGGCTTCTACAATAAAAAGGATGACATCCGCCGCAGTAAGCGTATTAGTCACCGTACGGTTAAGCGTCTTGTTCAATGCATTGGCATGCCGAGTCTGAAAGCCAGGCGTATCGACATAGACGAACTGCGCAGTTTCAGTTGTTTGAATACCCGTAATTCGATGCCGCGTAGTCTGCGCCTTGCGCGACGTAATACTCACCTTTGCACCGATTAAGGCATTCATGAGCGTCGATTTCCCTACGTTAGGGCGACCTACGATCGCAATATAGCCACATCGGAAGTCAACAAGGGCGTCAGGTGAGGTCATGCGATTCTAGTATGTGAGGATGATATAACTTGCACCGAAGAATCAGAAACAACACTAGAGTCTCTCTCAGAGTGAGTGCCGGATTTCATGTCGGCTCTTAAATCAAGCTTATTTTGTTTGAGGTCTTGCTTTGCTTCCGGCTTGCCGTCACCTTTGGACGCTTTTGCGGACTTTGTGACATCGTCATCGATAGGCGCATCAGGTTGTATGGTCGCAATACCGGCCAATTTGAGCTGCGATGCCTTAGGACGACTTTTACGCCCAGAAGCTGAGCTTTTCACCAGTGCGTTCTGGACTGCTTCCAATGCAAGCTTGGCAGCGGCCTGTTCACCTGCACGTCGGCTGCCGCCAGTACCAAACACTTGAATATCTAATTTTGGCACCAAGCACTCAACCTCAAACTCCTGATTGTGCGCAGCACCATGAGTTGCAACAACATTGTATTGCGGCAAAGCAATCTTTTTTCCTTGCAAATATTCTTGAAGTAGCGTTTTGGCATCTTTGCCAAGCGTCTTTGGATCTACTGTATCGAGAATGGGAATATACAACGCGCGAATTACATCACGCGCAGCATCGAATCCTGTATCCAAGAAAATGGCGCCAAATAGCGCTTCAAGCGTATCGGCAAGAATAGAGGGGCGGCGGAAACCGCCTGATTTCAACTCCCCTTCACCAAGGCGTAAAAATTGCGACAATTCCAACCGTTGTGCAATTTCGTAGAGAGACTGTTGCTTCACAAGATTGGCCCGTAGCCGTGACAAGTCTCCTTCATCAATCTTGTTGTAACGTTCAAACAGTAATGAGGCAACGACACAATTCAGCACTGAGTCACCAAGGAACTCAAGTCGTTCATTATGCAGACTGCTATGGCTCCGGTGCGTCAACGCTTGCTGTAGCAATGCCGCATCCTTGAATGTATGGCCCAGCCGATCCTGCAATAACTTGAAGTCCATCTTGATATGCCGTTTCGATATCTTTTTTACTGATCAGCCTTCTTTATAGGCTTTCTAGCTGTCGTTGCCACATAGTCAATGACCAAACTTACAGGCCCTATTAACTCAATCTTTTTCTGATATGCAGCAGTCACCTCAAAACCATCCTCAGTCCGAGTGACTTCCAATTCTTTACCGCTCACTGAATCAATGTAATTAGCACTTTTCTGTTTCTCAAACGAATTTTGAATGTCTATAGGGCTTGTTCCAGCCTCTTTAGCAGTAACAATGGCCTTTTTGATCGCCATATACTCTACGACTGTCGGCACAACCTTCATGCCAAGCACTGCCAAAAGTGCAACAACAACAATCACAAACATGAATCCGACCAGCGAAAGGCCTTTTTCTTGACATCCGGCATAAGACTTCAGCTTCATGTTCATCCTCCCCTAATTATCATTATTGAAAACTACCAATACGTCTGAAGTTACCCAAATTCATCCAGACAAAAAATGCTTTTCCAACAATATTCTCATCCGGCACAAAGCCCCAATAGCGGCTGTCCAGACTATTATCTCGATTATCTCCCATCATGAAGTAATGTCCAGTAGGGACCGTGCAAGCAAAACCTTCGAGGTTATAGCTGCACAAATCACGCTTGGGAAATGGATCCGGGTTTTGGATGTATGCAGGGGCTTTTTCATCGTTCAGAATCCGATGGGAAACGCCAGTCAGGTGCTCTACAAACTGCTTCGAATAGCTCAAATGCTCTTCATCAAGATAATCTGGCAAAGACTCGTAAGAAACCTCTTTACCATTTACCGTTAAGCGTTTGTTTTTATATACGATTTTATCACCTGGGACACCTACCACACGCTTAATGTAATCTAGAGATGGATCCTTCGGGTATTTGAACACCATGACGTCACCACGCTTCGGCTCATCAATGCTAATGATTTTTTTGTTAATAATGGGCAATCGAATACCGTAAGTGTACTTATTCACTAGGATCAGGTCTCCAATGACGAGGGTGGGCACCATCGAACTGGATGGAATTTTGAACGGCTCGTACAAGAACGAGCGAACAAAGAACACTAACGCGATGACAGGAAAAAAACTGCCAGAGTATTCGATCCAAGTAGGCTGCCGCAAAATATCCGCCTCAAGTCGGGCGCGTGCATTCACATCAGAATCCACCTTGATTCCATTTGCGGCCAGCTTTGCATTACGCGCATCGAACTCTGCCAGTGCAGCGTCCGCTTTTGCTCGGCGCAGCTTCGAAAAACGAAACACATCCAGAAACCAGATGATGCCCGTACCAATTGTTAAAACAAACAGAATTAACGAAAAATTGCCGAGTATCGCTTGCAAGCTCATTTATCTTCCACTTGTAATATCGCCAAGAATGCTTCTTGTGGCACTTCGACGGAACCCACTTGTTTCATACGCTTCTTGCCTGCCTTCTGTTTCTCAAGCAACTTGCGTTTACGCGAAATATCGCCGCCATAACACTTGGCCAAGACATTCTTGCGCAATGCCTTGACGTTCTCTCGTGCAATGATATTGGCGCCAATGGCAGCCTGAATCGCAACATCAAACATCTGCCGAGGAATCAATTCACGCATTTTCGCCGCTACCGCCCGTCCCCGAAACTGACTGCTAGAACGGTGGACAATGATCGCAAGTGCATCAACTTTCTCACTGTTGATCAACATATCAACTTTCACGACATCCGCCGCTCTATACTCCTTGAATTCGTAGTCCATCGACGCATAACCACGCGAAGTAGATTTCAATCTATCAAAGAAGTCGAGGACGATTTCCGCCATCGGCATTTCATAGGTAAGCATGACCTGCTTGCCATGATAAGTCATGTTGATTTGCACGCCGCGCTTCTGCGTACACAGCGTAATCACGGAACCGACATACTCTTGCGGCATGTACAAGTTGACGGTGACAATAGGCTCGCGGATC
Source organism: uncultured Noviherbaspirillum sp. (assembly GCA_965974465.1). GTDB lineage: Bacteria > Pseudomonadota > Gammaproteobacteria > Burkholderiales > Burkholderiaceae_D > Noviherbaspirillum. Next base: position 814 of record CBHCMF010000310.1, on the reverse strand, counting down.
TCTTCGGTCTTGGATGGGTCAGGCATCTTCGATGGATTGTCGACCATGAGCACTGTGCCGTCACGCTGCACCACTTCATAAATGACAGTAGGCGCGGTGGTGATCAGGTCCATGTCGAACTCGCGCTCCAAGCGCTCCTGTACGATCTCCATGTGTAACAGGCCCAGGAAGCCGCAACGAAAACCAAAGCCGAGTGCTTGCGATACTTCCGGCTCGTATTGCAGAGCTGCATCGTTCAGCTTGAGCTTTTCCAGCGAATCACGCAATGCATCATACTGATTTGCCTCTACTGGAAACAAACCTGCGAATACCTGTGGCTGCACCTCCTTAAAACCTGGTAGTGCCTGCACTGCGGGTTTAGCCGCCAGCGTGATGGTATCGCCGACTCGAGCCGCCTTCAATTCTTTAATACCAGCGATGACAAAGCCAACCTGGCCTGCCGAAAGAACTTCCCTAGCCTGCGACTTCGGCGTAAATACACCGACGCTCTCGGTCAAGTACTGCGCGCCGGTCGCCATCAACGATATCTTGTCCTTAGGACGTAACACGCCATTAACGATCCGCACCAGCATCACGACGCCGACATAATTATCGAACCAGGAATCGATAATCAGTGCCTGAAGTGGCGCGTCCGGCTCCCCTTTCGGTGGAGGAACCTTAGCAATTAACGCCTCCAGCACGCCCTCAACGCCAAGGCCGGTCTTTGCCGAGCAGCGCACGGCGTCGGCGGCATCGATACCGATCACATCCTCGATCTCACTGATTGCATTCTCAGGATTGGCAGAAGGCAGATCGATCTTATTTAATACAGGCA
>CBHCMF010000309.1:0-4256 GCA_965974465.1 uncultured Noviherbaspirillum sp. | reverse complement strand
AAGATAGATCAAGTAGGCGCCGCCGGCCAGTTTGATGAGTGTGAAGGTGGTGGCTGAGGCGGCCAAGAGGGCACTCAGTCCTATTGCGGAAGCCAGAGCATGCACGCAGCATCCGGCGGAAATACCCAATGCCGACATCAGTCCAGCCAAGCGACCTTGAGCGATGCTTCTGCCGACAATGTAAGCGGTATCTGGGCCCGGTGTCGCATTCAACAGCAGCACAGCGCCGAAAAACAGGCCGAAATCGGAAATGCCAAACATGATTTATGGGAAGACATGGAGCACGAAAGAACGAAAGGCCTTCATTGTAGCGCTTGGCGCATGTTTCCCGCCAAAACCTAACAATGCCGTCTCCTGCATGGCTGGAAAAAGAGGAGGGGTGAAGCTTTTTGAGAACGTTCTATTGTTTTCCCAAAATAGTCGCGAGTCCAAAATCGCTATCGGCCCCTAATGTACGCAATTGCTCACACGTCAGTGACCCCACTTTTCTTCGGTACGTTTGAATATTCGCGCGTACGTAATGAGGGTCCCCTTTGGACGATTGCTGCACAAACTGCTGTTGTACTGCGTCCCATATCAATGTATCGCGCCAGCGATAGATACGAGCGCGATGCTTTTCTTTCTTTTGCGTTAATCGATAAGTCAGGACTATACGAGGTGTTTTGCCATGACGGATGATATGGCGGTTCACCTTGAGCATATTCATGTCTGATGGAATGGACTCTTGCACATCGAGTGACTCGACAAGGTAAGGCTTACATCTCCCCTGGCCAAATCCGACAATCGTCCACATAGTCTGCGAAACGCTGCTTCCTGTTTGCCCCTCCGAAAACGTGGATAGCGTTTTTTCATGCGTGCTAAAGAGCGGCAGCCACTCAATATGCGCAGAAAGATAGTGCGTGTATAAACTGAATTCATACAATGAATGAGGCCCCTTTGCATTCTCACGCTTCTGCAAAGATACGAGCAACTCGTGCGAGGTTGCATCAATAAGCCAATTGACACAATTTACCTCGGGCACGTTCCAAACTCTCATTGATGTGCAATTCGCTTCATCGCTGTAGGGGATGTTGGCCCAAGCTGGGCGCTGATCGTCCGGAACAATACTCTGATCGACGACTTCTGTTTCTTTGAGAGTGCGAACCTCATACAAGACATCGCGTCCAGCAAAATGCAAGCCGCCACAGTCCATTGCGATATAGGTGCCTTGCTTCCAAAACCAAAAATCCCGAATTAAAGGACCGCATCCTAGTCGACGAATACGCCCTTTGCGATAAATTTCCACTTCATTCGATGCGGTAATTGGGTCTTCATCTCCCCAGGTTTGGTTAATGAGCCATGCAGCCGTTTCACCATCCGGCGCTAACTGAGGATTGAATGCCTTTCCATGTTTGGTAATTTGGATATCTTTTCCATCAGAGGTGACAAGATGAGCGTTGCCCCTCCTATCTAAGAAGATATTGTTCCAAGTGCCTGCATTTGCCGGTAATGCCGCAATGACCAATAGAGTTAGGAGGACAATGCGTAGGAGAAAAAGATTCAGATGTCTAACGTCTTTAAGATTATTCTGAGCCACTCTTTTTATGCCTTAATTGAAGAAGTTCTGGTCCTGTTGGGCATGAAAACTTTTTATTTAACGGTATATATCGAATCTCCTGAGGGCGGATGTTCTTCAGCCATTCTTTGATTGTCGTGATTTGTACGGGCTTAAAGTAGGCATGGATCACCTGGTCTTCCGCGTCAATAACACCGTTCTCATTTTGGTCACTGTAGAGCAGCAAAAAATGCTCCTTCGTGAAAAGCAATGCTCCGTTTTCTGTCACCTGCGTTTCTCCTAAGCGAAGCGTTTGTGCGCGGGGTCGCCAATAGGACATCGCTTGATTGAAATTCATGGTGGGACAGGAATACCCCACGCGCCGCAGAGCGAACAACGTGGATGTCAGGCAATTCGCCGCTTTCAAGGAATCCGTTTCGCTTTGATAGGTAAAGAGCTTATAAGGAATGCCAATCAACGGCTCCATAGCAAGCCCAGACGGAAATACAGTACCAGCATGTGCGGCAGAGACCCCTTGTACAGCCATACTAACCAGGGTTGTAAATCGGATAAATCTCCGAAATGCAGCTTTCATCAGTGTGCTTCTTCTTGTAGACATTGGTGATCTTGAACAGAATTTTTTGTTTTGCAATCTGTGCTCGATCCTTTTCCGTTACATCCCCAAAACTGCCGGGATTCTGATCAGAAAAAAGGTTGCTCACACTCCCGCCCTCTCTTGTGAGTGTCGTAAGAGATTGGAATTTATCCTTGCCGCTTTTCATCAATTGCGACGGCAACTCCACGGTTTCCTTTTCAGGATCGGTTAATGTTTCTAGCGCATGTATTTCAACTATTCGCGCTAAACCGAACTTTTCAAATGTCTGTTTATTTACAACCGCGCCATTTAAAACCACCAGACTTTCGAATCGAGCTGAGTAAGAGGTCCATTCTTTATCGACACGATCATAATGACTGTGAATAACGAAAGGATCGAGCTCCATTTCCAGGGTGGCGCTGTCGCCTTTCCAGCACCAAAACGTATTCGGATTACGATCAAATAATGCGTTTACATCGTGATGTTTTGAATGAGATTCTGTGGCGTTGAGGACCTTAATATGGTATTTCGTTGTACTGTCCTTTAAGCGGCGCATGTCGGAAACAAAGGTTTGATATGGGCCATTATTGGTCGTTAGTATCAGGGGCGGCAGAGCTGCAAAATTGGGATTGCGTAAGGTGAGCGTTAATACATCGTTGTTCTTGACAAAAGGCCACCGCTTCTTATCGTAGGTGAGTGTACTTTGCAAATGGCTGATGTCGAGCTTTATGTTGAGCTCTTTATCTCCTTCCCCCATCCACGCAGCGGCAGGGAAAAAGTCATAAATCATATGGGCGTTTTCGAAGTACTCGTGTGCAGACTTATTGGAGCCACCTGTTACTTGTGCATAGCGGGTCTTGTACTGAACCGTGAATGTGTTGACGTCAATATCAGCGGGAATGTCTATTTTGAAAAAAACATATTTTGAAGAAATGTCATTCTCGACCGCCTCATATTGTTTCTGGGCCCTTTTGTTAATTTTATTTGCTAGCCGATACAGGACTTTATTTTTTGCGATCTCTTTGGATGAGATCGGCTTACTCGGTACGGATTGATTGTTGATCCAGACGCGAAATTTTTCTATGCAACCTCCAATGTATTTCGGTGGGGTTTGATAGTCATCGATCGACCCACAGATTACGGGAAAATACATGCTCGCAGCAGGCGCCTCCTTCTTCTTTTCTGTGGTGTCGGTCAGAAAATACGTCACTTTGGCTTCGTAGTCGACTGCATTCAATTGGATATTAAGTTGTTCGCGTTCGAGCGCAAATCTCTTGGACGAGCTCAATACATTTCCGGATACGCGATGCGGTGTATCAAAAATCGAGCCGTTCGCTTGGGCATGAGAAAATGTCCCTGCCGCTAACATTGTGGCGAATAGTGCCCGCCAGTACATTCTCATTCGAGTTCTTTCAGAAATAGGGAAAACGAGGTTTGATCTTTGAATTGCCCTTTGAGAGGGCGAAAAATACGTTCTTTTAATTATTCGTTGTAGAGGCAGCAGATGTCGCACAGAGTGACATGATGCTTTCGCCTCTCATGTTGGCATGGAAGACGTTAAGCGTTGAAGGGAAAAAGCAGCGCCGCTGAAAGAGCGTATGCTCAAAGTGCGCCTAACCTTGAAAGAGAGATGAAATTACACCCCCCACATCACATCACGCCCCTCACGTTGCGCAGCGCGCAGCATTTCTAGAAGGGGATAGGCACGCGCGGCGAAGCGGACAAATTCGACGGGTTCGTGATCCTTATCATCGTTTTCTTCGCCATGATGCGCCAACACGTCGCGCCGCACTTCCTCGGGCGTCGGGTGTAAGCGGCTTTCAGCGATTTCCTCTTCGAGTGTCGCTATCGCTGCCGGCGCTTCGGTCGATGTGATCACGCCGCGTTTGATGTCCTTGTGCAGCAAATCAAGAATGCGCTTGGCATGTTCTTCGTACATCAGCACATCCGCCGCGGCTTTTGATTTGAATGTGATCAACATGTGGCCTCCGAAAAATAACTTTATGCTTAAACCATAGCATGAGTTGGAGAACTTGCTATAGGCAAAAGCAGCAAACCTTGGGCTTGTGTACCTTAGGAACGTGCACGGAATAATTTCCCGATTTGTTCCACGCCTGACGGGCGCAC
>CBHCMF010000308.1:0-4420 GCA_965974465.1 uncultured Noviherbaspirillum sp. | reverse complement strand
AAGCATCGTGGTTAGCGCGATCAAGGGAAGTCCTGTCAGAGCGGTTGGGTCGATACTCTCGATTTCCTCGATAATGGCAATACCTAGTCCTTCGTTCTTTGCGCTACCGGCGCAATCATACGGTTGCTCAATGCGCAAGTAGGCATCCAACTCCGCGTCGGAGAGGTCGCGAAAGGTCACAAAGGTCTGTACATTTTTGATCTGAAAGGCATTTTTCGTGTCGGAGATGCGTGCATCCCAAAGGCACAAGGCCGTATGAAAAACGACTTTGCACCCACGCATCTTCTGTAATTGTCTCAATGCGTTCTCATGCGATCCGGGTTTGCCAATCTGCTCGCCATCTAGCGTGGCTACTTGATCCGACCCAATTACCAAGGCATTGGGATTGCGTGTGGCGATTGCTTTTGCTTTCTCCCGGGAAAGCCGAAGTGCTGTGCATTCTGGTGTTTCTCCAGGCGCTGGGGTCTCATCCACATTGGGAATGGATACCTCAAACGGAATTCGTAAGCGGGATAGTAATTCCCTTCTGTATTGGGAGCTGGATGCAAGAATCAAGCGAGGAGGGGAGGGAGGTATTTTTGGCGTCATATTTGAATGCTTGCTCAATAAAAGCCACCTAACGCTTTGACGAATAAGGAAAAAGCCTGTTATTATCGCAGGTTTTCCGGGTTCGGCTTGCTGTATGAATGCTTTTGTAATCGACGCTTTTGAATTTTGTCGGCTTAAAGAGCGCCGCGAAGGGGAGATTGCCGTCGCTGATTTGACTAGGCTTGCTGGGGAGTTGGTCGACAAGTCCAGTGTTCTACGTTGGGCTCTGCAAGGCGGAAGCAACATGCACGGACATCCCCAGTTACTGCTCTCCGTGTCGGGCGTGGTACGCCTGATGTGTCAGCGGTGTTTGACCTCTGTTGACTTTAATGTCGCGTCGGATTCGACTCTGATATTGGCGGCAGATGAGGATAGTGCGGATGAAATCGATGCGCTACTCGCAGATGAGGTCGTCGAGGTTATTGTGGGCAGTCGCAATTTCGATATGGCGCAAGTCATTGAGGATGATGTGTTGCTGGCAATGCCGTTGTCGCCGCGGCACGAAGTTTGTCCGGGTCAAGTAACGCTAGAGGCATCGAAGGATGAAAAGGTGTCGCCATTCGCTGTGCTAAAGAATTTGAAGCGATAGGTTCAAGTGGCGACAATGCGCACCGGGCAAAAAGCGCAGAAGAATTCCCGGCTTGCAAGAGTTGGCGAGCTGGATATGTTAAAATTTCAAATCTTATGGTTTAGGAGTCATCATGGCCGTTCAGCAAAATAAAAAGTCCCCGTCCAAGCGCGGTATGCACCGTTCGCACGATCATCTGAGCGTTCCCCCGTTGGCGGTGGAGCCGACCACCGGCGAGACGCATCTGCGTCATCACATTAGCCCGAACGGCTACTATCGTGGTCGCAAGGTTCTCAAAACCAAGAATGACGAGTAATTAAGGTCATTGTTTTAAGCTAAATTAAGCTAAAAGCGGCGCAGGCAGTTTGACTTGGCGCCGTTTTTTCATATGCTGAAAAAGCGCATTGCGTCATTTTTGAATCACGCCGGATCTGGCCCGCTAGGAGTCTGTCGATCTTCAAGTTCGGCAAGCTTCTGAAGTTAGAGCGAGGTACTGAGTCAAAACAATGACAATCAAAATTTCTATCGACTGCATGGGTGGTGATCATGGCCCATCAGTTACCATTCCGGCTGCTATCTCTTTTGTCAATCGCGAGCCCGAGGTCGAACTGATTTTGGTCGGCATCAAGGAAGTTATTCGGGGCGAATTGGAAAAGCATCGCGCTACGAATCATCCTCGTCTGTCTATTGTCAGTGCAACCGAAGTTGTTGCCATGGATGACCCTTTGGAAGTTGCATTGCGTCGCAAGAAGGACTCTTCGATGCGGGTGGCGATCAGCTTGGTGAAGGATGGGCAGGCGCATGCCTGTGTTTCGGCGGGTAATACCGGTGCGCTGATGGCGGTATCGCGTTATGTGCTGAAGACTATTCCTGGCGTCGACCGGCCGGCGATTTGTACCCTCATTCCAAATCGAAAAGATGCGCCAACCTACATGCTGGATCTCGGTGCAAATGTCGATTGCCAGCCTCAACACTTGCATCAGTTTGCCCTGATGGGCTCGGCCCTGGTCGCTGCCTTGGAAGGCAAGACAAAACCAACAGTGGGTCTGCTTAACATCGGCGAAGAAGACATGAAGGGCAACGATCTGGTCAAACAGACTGCTGTCCTACTGCGCGATGACCATGCAAAAGGTGTGATCAACTTCTATGGTAACGTCGAAGGTAACGATATATTCGAAGGAACCACCGACATTGTTGTGTGTGACGGCTTCGTAGGTAATGTGGTGCTGAAAGCCTCCGAGGGGCTTGGGCGGTTCGTTAAGAATACGCTGACGGCTGAATTCAAGAGCGGCCCACTGAACCTATTGGGGGCATTGATTGCGCGCAGTGCAATCAGGTCGTTTTCGCAGCGCATGAATCCTTCTCGTTACAATGGTGCAAGCCTTTTGGGTCTGCGAGGCCTGGTATTTAAGAGCCACGGCAGTGCGGATGCATACGCTTATGAATGGGCGATCAAGCGAGCATTCGATGCTGCAAAACATGATCTCCTGTCCCGCATTTCCAGAACAATCGCAGAGTTGATGCCTCAACCGGATGTGCAACCGGCGACCGAAACTGCAATCACCGAATTAACTCATCAGAAGACGGCATGACGCTCTATAGCAAAATTATTGGCACGGGAAGTTATTTGCCACCCAAGCGTGTAACGAATCACGACCTCGCAGCACAATTAGCTGAAAAGGGAATTGAAACCTCGGATGAATGGATTGTCTCGCGCAGTGGCATCGCCGCCCGTCACTATGCGGAATCGAATGCCCAGTCCAGTGATCTGGCAGTCGAAGCCTCGAAGCGTGCGCTTCAGATGGCAGGCTTGAGTCCGAATGACATTGGCCTCGTCATCGTTGCTACGTCGACGCCAGACCATTTCGGAGGCTTTCCAAGCACCGCCTGCGTTGTTCAACGCAAGCTCGGTATCACCAATGGTGGAGGCGCTTTTGATGTGCAGGCAGTCTGCAGCGGCTTCGTCTATGCCGTTTCAGTTGCTGATAGCTTCATTAAAGCTGGTGCGCACAAGAACGTACTAGTCATTGGCGCAGAAGTGTTCTCGCGCATACTGAATTTTGACGATCGTACCACTTGCGTACTGTTTGGCGATGGTGCCGGTGCAATGGTGTTGACTGCTTCCAGCGAGCCCGGTGTGCTTTCGACCAAACTGCATGCGGATGGTAGTCATGGCGATATTCTTTGCGTTCCTGGTAGCGTTAATGGTGGTGCGGTAGAGGGGAGTGCATTCCTGTACATGGACGGCCAAGCCGTCTTTAAGCTGGCCATTTCCGTCCTGGAAAAAGTAGCTAATGAGGCCTTGGATGCAGCTGATATGACTGCATCGCAACTTGACTGGCTGATTCCGCATCAGGCCAATATTCGTATCATGCAAGGCACAGCGAAAAAACTTGGACTTCCATTGGAAAAGATGGTCGTGACTGTCGATCAGCACGGCAATACATCGGCTGCATCTATTCCGCTGGCGCTCGATACGGCAGTACGTGACGGCCGAGTCAAGCCTGGTCAGAACGTGATGATGGAAGCCGTCGGTGGAGGCTTTACGTGGGGTGCGGTGCTCGCACGGATGTAACTACTCTCTCATATATAAAAAGCATGACCAAATTCGCATTTGTTTTCCCGGGGCAGGGCTCGCAATCTATCGGCATGTTGAACGGTTTTGCTGATAATGCGATTGTGCAGCAAACGGTTGCGGAGGCCTCTGACGCACTGCAATTCGATATCGGTAAGCTGATTGCAGATGGGCCGAAGGAAGATCTTGATCTCACGACCAATACACAACCGGTGATGTTGACCGCGGCGGTTGCTTTTTACCGTGCATGGATTGCTGCCGGAGGCAAAGTGCCAGCAGTGGTCGCTGGTCATAGTCTTGGCGAGTATTCCGCTCTGGTTGCTTCTGGTGTTATTCCATTCAAGGATGCTGTGCCGCTCGTGCGTTTTCGTGCACAAGCAATGCAGGAAGCGGTGCCCGTCGGTCAGGGGGGCATGGCCGCTATTTTGGGCTTGTCCGATGCTGACGTGCGTGCTGCCTGCGTAGATGCGGCACAAGGCGAAGTAGTTGAAGCTGTCAATTTTAATGCGCCAGCACAGGTCGTTATCGCAGGCCATAAAGGCGCTGTTGATCGTGCATGTGAAGCGGCCAAAAGCAAAGGCGCAAAACGTGCGTTGCCGTTACCTGTATCCGCTCCATTCCATTCATCACTGTTAAAGCCGGCGTCCAACCGTCTGCGCGATTATATGGGGGGGCTAAATTTTGCAGTG
>CBHCMF010000307.1:0-4461 GCA_965974465.1 uncultured Noviherbaspirillum sp. | reverse complement strand
AAAATCACATGGGAATAGGTGGCGGGATCGGTGCGCTGCCAGTCAATCCCGCCAAGAAACGGTGCCGCATGCGCTACGTCATGCCGGTAGCCGGCGTCGGTGAGCCAATCGCGCACGATATCACGCACGAGCAGGTCTCCGGCCGTGGCTCGTCCATGCTCGAAACTGAAATAGCCCGCCACCAGCACTTTCGATGCGGCTGTCGCATCGGTGGAAACCCCGGGCAACGCATAGATCTCGCAGTGTTCATCGTGCCAAATAACGGTGCAGCGTTCCTTAAGGTGCCCGTGAAAGGGGGCGTGGAACTGATCCACCCACCAGTAGGAACTTGCTGGGACCACGACATATTCTGCGCCATTCTCTTGCAACTTCCCCAACTGGGAGATTGGATTATCGCCGCCACAGTGCAGTCGGAGCAGCTTCGTGCGAGCCAGGTCAAGGGACGCCTCCTCGGCCTCACTATGCACGACGAGCACGATCAATGCATCTCGTGGCACGCTATTTTGCACGATCAACTGCATTGTCCGTAATGCCGAGTAGCCGATGCTCTCCATGCCAGGAGTCATGCGCGTCTCGGCCGTGTCGTGTGGTCGATTACGGCGGCGGGCAGTCCACGGCACAATTTCCAATTTGAGCAGGCGAACCAGCCCGGCTGGATAGTTGTGGAAGCATCGCAGCATAAGACCAAGCATGGCCGCCACATCGCGCAGCGCATCGTGCCAGCGGCGTGCCTTCATGTGCTTTCTCAGAGATCTGGACTTAAAAAGGAATACCTTGTTGCCGATGGACTGGAGACCGTCCCGGTAGGCGTCCAGCGCATAGGGGCGATCTGCAATGAAGCGGCGTTGCTCGTGCAGCGCAAGCAATTCGTCTCGGGCCGAGCGGATGAGGTCGTGGTCGGACAAGGGGGGGGCTGCATCACGGTCGACCACATGCACGCCGTGGTAATGCACACCATATGTGCGTGCCAGCGTCAGATGCAACCGGTACGCCGAGGGGGCTGGCTGGCCTTGCTGGAACATGCCGCATGCCATTAAAGCAGAACGGCGATACATGACTGCACTTGCGCCACCGATAAAGTCGCCGCGCAACAGCTCCAGGTAGAAATTCGATCGGACTACCCGTGGGCGCTGTGACTCGGCTAATTCAACAGCGACGCTGCCGCTATACGACGCCATACCGAAAGCGAACGCACAATCAGGTCTGGCCAGCAGGCTTTCAACCCCTACCGCTAGTGCCTGCCTAAGAAGCCGGTCGTGCGCCTTCTGAAACACAATGAATTCTCCCCGGGACAACGCAAGCGCGGTGCATAACGCATCCTGTGTGCCTGTTTGCACATGATAAAAAACAACCCCCTGCTCGTCCCGGATGGTTTCGGTAGAGGCAAGATCCAAATTGCGATGCAAGATGATGACTTCGCGCGAGTGGTAGGTCTGATGACGGATGCCGTTGAGAACGGGGCCGAAATGCGAGGACGTTTCCTCGGTCAGGTCAAGGATTATGGAGACGAGATTCCCTGCGTGCACCCCTCGCGTATCCTGTCTTGCGTCGCGGAGATGATTCATCTCGGTTTGGTGCGTATTGTCCATGTTCCTCTTCTATTCGCAGGGCTCCCGCCGCGGCCACTTTTGCCTGCATGCAGGTGCCGCCGAATCATGCGATCCGGTAAGCGAACCAGCGGCAGGCGAATGACTGACGACATGTCTCCTTGGTGTCGACAGACAGCGCCTTTCAGCACGGTCTCACCGTGCACTGCACGACCACCAAAGGGTAGCCACGCGACATGGATGGCGGCATCGGTTCCGTGTAGTGATGGTGACCTTGGCATGAGCAACTATGGCTATCCAATACGGATTGGTCCGTATGACACCAGTATAGGTAGGGCAATCGCATCAAAATGCGTAACTCATTGACTGATGTTACGCAGATCCTAGGTGCAACCACTATATGTAGTAGCTCAGCTCGCCAAATCGCTCCAATATCCAGGCGCTCTGCGTAAGGTCAGTCAATGGGTTAAAAAGTTCATGCAATCGCCCTACCAATATAGGTGGCTAGCTGGACTTTATCCATTTTTGGGAGGGACGGTAAACGCAAACCCGGTCGACGCTGTCTAATGATTACCACTCCCCAAGAGAGGCAGGGCTGTTAACTTCTGATCAACTGTGATGCCCCCCACAAGCATCCCAAGGCCAAAGAGTGGCTGGAAAAGCATCCACGCTTCCACATGTACTTCATCCCTACCTCCGCTTCCTGGCTCAACATGGTTGAACGCTTCTTCCGCAGCCTCTCGACCGACCGCGTGGAGCGCGGCGTGTTCAAGAGCGTGCCTGAACTGATTGCCGCCATTAACGAGTACATCGCCGTGCATAATGAAAATCCCAAACCCTTTGTTTGGACGGCAAAGGTCAACGATATCCTGCAGAAAGTCATCCGCGCCAACCGTCGCTTTGGTTTAAAGAAAAACGAAGCAACTACACTAGACGAAGAAATGGTTCGTGCCTACATCCGTCCCCAAGAGCAAGAAGATGATCGTTACGATCAAATGAAATTAGGACTGCAGCCGCCTTTAGGCGGATCACGGGTTACCAGTGCCTTCGAGGCGCCCCAGCAATAAACCTCCGGCTTTGCCGGAAGTCATTTAATTTTCTCGATCAATCCGCATTTATTCATGGCGGTATGCCTATACTGCACCTAAGGATTAGGGGGTAATTCGACAGCAAATCGACGGCGTAATGCGCTGCGACCGCACCGGCTGTCAATACGATGGAGCTGCCGCATGACAATTGCTGAGCTGCTACCCGACGCATTTGATACGGCGCCCCTTGTCATGCTGCCAGATGCACTGGCGACTGTAACAGACACTCCGACAGACGACGTGCGGCAAGTCGGCTATGTGCCTTCGCTTGCCGTGTTACCCCATACCGCATCGGACAGTGGCCCCGATCTCACAGGCATGTACTTACATCAAATCAGCAAGGCGCCGTTGTTGCTCAGGGAAGAAGAGCACGCGCTGGTCGTGCGCACAGGGCAAGGCGATGGGCGTGCACGGCAGTTAATGATTGAACACACTTACGGCTGGTGGTATCGATTGCAAAGCGGTATATCACAAAGGCGTGCCCTTCTGCGCTCGCTGCACCGTATCCTGGCGCAAGCAGGTCGTCGTTACACCGCTTGCGGCATCCACCATAGGCGAGGCGGCTGGGGTCACGTGCTGGTTGGGGCAGGGGCGATTCAACGCTTGAGCGAGCGCAAAGCCGCGATAGGTTTTGGCAGCTTCGCCGTGCGGCTTCATACACTGCATACGAGACTGCGGTCTCCCGCTACCTTGCGGCGGGCCGCAAATTGGAACAGCGCGTGATAATGATTATTGCAATCTTTGACTTTGGTGAAGTGATGAGCCCGCAAATCTCTGTTTGCGCGCCATTGCGGAGATCGCCGCTGCCAGTAGTGTTCCGGCTGTCCGCTGCTTTGTGCGCGTCGCCGCGCGTGGCCGCTTCTCCCCACTCGACAACAATCCTCCTGCCATGATCCTTTCCCAGCTCTTACTTGTGTTGCGCGTGCGACGTAAGTTGATCCTTCTGACTTTGTTTTGGGCGGTCACCTTGGTGATGCTGATGAGTGTAATCCTGCCACCATCCTATAAAGCCACCGCGACCCTGGTACTGAACTACACTGGGATTGATCCCGTTACCGGGCTTGCCTATCCAGGGCAGATGGTTCCCAGCTACGTACAGACACAGGTAGGGATAATCAAAAGCCATGCTTCGGCTACGCGCGTCGTCCGGGAGTTGAGATTGGCACAGCGGCCGGATTTGCAGAAAAAGTTCCAGAAAGCGACTGAAGGGCAGGGCAATATCGTGGATTGGCTGGCGCAGCGGCTGCACAAGAACCTCGAGGTCGTACCCGCGCGTGCCAGCAACGTCGTTGAGGTCGAGTATAAGGCTCAGTCAGCAAAGGAGGCCGCCACCGTCGCTAACGCTTTTGCCACCGCCTACCAGGAATCCAGTCTGCAATTGAAGATGAACCCTGCACGCAGCGCCTCGGCTTATCTCAATCAGCAGATGCAGACGTTGCGGGATAACTTAATGGCCGCACAAATCCGGCTGTTGGCATTCCAGCATGAAAAAGGATTGTCCTCCACCGACGGGCGTTACGACGTCGAATCCATGCGGCTGTCCGAACTGTCCGCCCAGCTCGTGCAGGTACAAGGGCAGTTAATGGATGCCCAGTCGAGGTTACGCAACTTCAACAACGGTGGCGGCAACGAGTTGCCCGAAATTGTGGCTAGCCCATTGGTTCAAAATCTGCGCATTGCACTGGCCCAGGCAGACGCCAATTTCACCCGCATCGACGAGCGTTACACGTGTGACCATCCCAGCTGGAAGCAGGCGAAAGCCGAACTAAGTGCACTGAGAGGCGAAGGGGTAGTGCTTGACCCGATGTCAATGAAACCAAGGTAAT
>CBHCMF010000306.1:0-4467 GCA_965974465.1 uncultured Noviherbaspirillum sp. | reverse complement strand
AAGGCATTCCCGTCCGTGACATGCTCGAAGTGAAGGATCGTATGAAGAAGGCTGGCAGCAAGACCTTGCTGCTTGGACCGAACTGCCCTGGCCTGATCACACCGGACGAAATTAAGATCGGCATCATGCCGGGCCATATTCACAAGAAAGGCCGCATCGGTGTGGTATCGCGTTCCGGCACGCTGACCTATGAGGCTGTTGCTCAGCTCACCGCCCTTGGTCTCGGCCAGTCCTCCGCTGTTGGTATCGGCGGCGACCCGATCAACGGTCTGAAGCACATCGACGTGATGAAGATGTTCAACGACGATCCGGATACTGACGCTGTAATCATGATCGGCGAGATCGGTGGCCCCGATGAGGCGAATGCCGCAGAGTGGATCAAGGACAACATGAAGAAGCCTGTGGTCGGCTTTATCGCTGGCGTTACCGCGCCTCCCGGTAAGCGTATGGGCCACGCTGGCGCTCTGATTTCCGGCGGTGCAGATACGGCACAAGCCAAGCTGGAAATCATGGAAGCCTGCGGTATCAAGGTCACGAAGAACCCATCCGAGATGGCGCGTTTGCTGAAAGCGATGCTTTAATCAAGTATCGCTGGAGTAATCCAAGCGTCAGATACGGGGAGCTGCGGCTCCCCGTATTTTTTGTTCGGTCTGGGAATGTAGCAGCCTGCGTTGGTCTCTCAACGTATAATCGCCTTATGGCAAACAATGTTGGGCTCGAATTCGCCGCAAAAACGGATACTGGATTGGTGCGATCGCAAAATGAAGATTCCATTGCGATCAGCCCAATGCATGGTTTTGCCATTCTGGCCGATGGTATGGGCGGATATAACGCCGGCGAAGTCGCCAGCAGTCTTGCCACGACCGTAATCAAGGACTGTCTCGAACAAGGTCTTAGTCTTCTTGAAGGCCGGCAGTTGGATGCGCCCCTGCACCCGCACCGGGAGTTTCATCAGTTGATGAGCGATTCCATTCATCATGCCAACTTGGCAATTCTAGAGGCTGCGCACAACGAGCCAAGATATGGCGGTATGGGTACGACAGTGATTGCAGCCTTGGTGCGTCACGACCGAATAACCATCGCTCACGTCGGCGACTCACGTGCATATCGCTTTCGGATGGGGGAGCTCGAGCAAATTACGCGCGACCATTCATTATTACAAGAGCAGATCGATGCCGGAATGATTGATCCAGAATGGGCGCATTTCTCACAAAACAGGAATTTGGTGACACGAGCCGTCGGCGTCGGACTCGAAATGGAGGTTGAAATTCATGATCATCACATCGAGCCTGGTGATATTTATCTGCTGTGTTCGGACGGCCTATCCGACATGCTGCGTTCAAAAGAAATAGGCGATATCTTAACGAGTCAACAAACCTCGCTGAAGCAGGCATGCGATGTTCTTGTCCAAAGAGCAAATGACAACGGCGGGCACGATAACATTTCTGTGATTTTGGTGAGAGTTCAGCCAACTGGCGTAGTGGTAGGTGGAGCAGGTGGCCTACTCGGACGCATCAAGCGCTGGGTGACATAAAGCCGTCAGTCAAAGGCAGTCGGAGAGATAAATGGCAAAGATCATCCTTTCAAAGAGAGGCAAGGTATTGCGGGAAATGACCCTGTATAAGGGGCGTGTCACCATTGGGCGCAGCCCGCATAACGATATCGTGATCGACGACCTGGCGGTCAGTGGCCAGCATGCGGTGATTGTTACGACGGACAATGACTCTTATCTGGAAGATTTGAACAGCACGAACGGCACCCAAGTGAATGGGCAACCGGTGAAAAAGCATTTCTTCCAAGATCAAGATACCGTCGCGCTGGCGCAATACCGGATCACGTATGCAATAGCGAATGTCGAAGCAAATAACCTTGGTGAGGGAGAGGACTTCGTAACGCAGCTCCCTCTTTCAGAGTCAGTAATGCAATTCAGTGCGGTATTGAGAGTATTGGACGGGCCGAATTTTGGAAAAGAGACCCCATTGACCAAGGCGATTACTAGCATTGGTCGTACCGGTGTGCAGACGGCGGTGATTGGAAAACACGAGCAAGCTTACTGGATCACGCATTTGGAGGGCAGGGATTATCCGATTGTTAACGATAAGCCGATTGGCGTAGATACTCAGCTTTTGAAGCATGGGGATGTTATTGAAGTAGGGGGCGCAAAAATGAAGTTCTTGTTGCAAGAATCGCCACGTTAGGCGATATGTGGGCGCTGGAATGACGCATTTTGCTGTCCTACCGCACAATGTCGATGTTTTGTCAGGAGAGACTGACAAAAATGGTCAGAATAAAGTGACATTTATTGTCAAAGAACAAATATAAAGGGGAAAATGCCTTTATTTCAGGGTGGCATGCTAGTTGCGTAATGGAATGCATGGCAGGCATTCTGCCTAATTCCAAAAAGGAGAAATAAATGAAAACGGCAAAGATGATGCAAAGCGTGCAACGCGGCTTTACTTTGATTGAATTGATGATTGTGGTCGCCATTATTGGTATTTTGGCCGCAGTTGCGCTGCCTGCCTATCAAGACTATACCATTCGTGGGCGTGTCACCGAGGGGCTGAGCATTGCTGGTGATCTGAAAGCACAGATTGGCACAGGCGCAGCAACAGCGGCTGAATTGGCAGCGACAGTTGGTGTTTGGAATGCACAAGCTGGTGGTGTGGGTGCAACAAGTAAATATGTTACATCTGTATTGGCGGATGATGGTACTGGTGAAATTACGATTACGTATAACAATGTCAACGTTGGATCAATCCCAGCAAACTCCACATTGGTACTGACACCTTATATCCAAGGTGGTGGTGCCGCGGAACAGTTGGCAACTGCCTTGGTTAATGGCACTACAGGTTCGCTCGACTGGGGCTGTTCCTCGGATTCCAATACAGTTGCCGCTGCTCGCGGTCTTGCTGCGGTGGTTCAAGGTAACCTTCCTGCTCGGTTTGCTCCGAGTGAATGCAAGTAATCTTGGAACTAATAAAAAAGGCGCTTCGGCGCCTTTTTTATTATGGGATAGATTGATGTGTTGACCCAACGAAAACAATCCTGATTCTTGACGGCATACCATCCATTCCAAGCGAACTTTCGTATTGGGAATAGCGGCACAGTGATGCAACCATGATAAGAATTCTCCGATCTTTCAAATTGACTGATGTAGGTATGCGCCGAACGTTTGGCTTTATGTCTCGGTTAAAAGCCGCAATCGTCCATCTTGGACTGACGGCCGTCATTGCCATCATTGTTGCCGTAATCGTGTTTAAGTTGTGGTACCCCTGGCCATACAGTGTGATATCAGGCGGGGTAGATCTGCTGCTTTTGATCTTATCCGTAGACTTGGTGTTAGGCCCGTTGATGACTTTCGTTGTCTTCAATCGCTCTAAGTCAAGAGCGCATTTGGTGCGTGATATTGTCGTCATAGTGACGCTGCAATTGACTGGATTAGGATATGGCCTTTACACGATATATTTGGCACGCCCGATTGCAATCGTATTCGAAGTAGACCAGTTTCGTGTAGTCAGTGACGCACAAGTGTTGCATGCAGAGCTTGCTCAAGCGTTACCTGAGTTCAGGGCACTTTCATTAACTGGCCCCAAAATTCTAAGTGCGCGTCGGCCTAATGCGGGCGAGGAAAAACTTAAGGCAATTGATTTGGCTCTTCAGGGGTTTGATGTAGGCGCGCGTCCCTTATATTGGCAGCCTTATCATGCTGCGACCAGTAACATTCTCGCACGGGCACGTCCTTTGGCCGACTTGTATCGTCGCTATGCAAAGGATTCTGCAGAGATTAATGGAGCAGTAGCTAAAACAGGAAGAACGCCAGAAAAGTTGAAGTTTTTGCCGTTAATGGCAAAAGAAGCCACTTGGAGTGTTCTCCTGGATGCCAATACGGCGGAAATTGTTGGTTTCGTACCGCTTGATGGCTATTTTTAATGAAATGACACGGATTGCAATTTAAATAGTTGTCGAAATGTTCAGCAACGTCAGTCATGTTGGGAGCTGGAGGCTTGAGCTTGGCCGTACTTTTCGGATACCAACGACTTCATCAAGCCGCCAGCGTTTGCAAAAGGCTCCTAATGCAGATTTTTTCTGAAGAGGGTGTTTTGCGGATCGGTTCGGGATCGCCGACTAGATTTACCTGCAGGGTGCGATGCCATCACAATGCGCTGTTGTATAGCCTACATTTAACTAATTACCCAATCGCCTGACTTTCCTCCATGCTTTTCCAATACGTGCACATCATTGATGACCATCCCCCGGTCGACTGATTTACACATATCGTAGACGGTAAGCAGGCCAATTTGCACTGCAGTCAATGCCTCCATTTCTACGCCGGTTTTCCCGATCGTTTCCACACGGGCGGTGCAAGTAACGGTGGGCACATTCTCATTGATGGTGAAATCGACTGCCACGCGCGTAAGCGCAAGCGGATGGCATAACGGTATGAGCTCACTGGTGCGTTTTGTTGCC
>CBHCMF010000305.1:0-4510 GCA_965974465.1 uncultured Noviherbaspirillum sp. | reverse complement strand
GGGGGCTAGCGATTGCTTTCATCCAGAATAGTAAGGAAATGACTGGTTTCGACCCAAACCGGCCTTATAGCACTCCAGAAAGCAGACGTTCAACGCGCTAGCTCAGTGGCGCGCCGCGTGCGGCGCGTCCACTGGAGCGCTGGGTTGGGCATCGTCTACTTTGCAACTGTCGCGCGTGTTACCCATGCCCGAGCAGTCAACGAGATAGATCCGTTTGCCGTAATCGGTATGCGCTCTCGTATACGGTCCCGCAGGCGCTCTCTCGCCGTCTCATCGAGCGACATAGCGTAGGTGGGGGCCGGCCCTTGGCCGCCGAGGAAGGGCTGCCAGTAGTCATCGAAATTCGCAAACGTCGTCGGTATGTCGATGTGCTTCACCTCGACTCCCTCCAGTCCGGAACCGGCGAAGAGCTTCTCGAGCGCGTCCGGGCGGCACAGCGGGAAGCGGATGCCTTCGTCCATCTTCGCTGCGTCTGGATCGAACTCAACTGCCGCATCCCAGAAGAACCGCATGAGCTCCATCTTTCCGGCGTAATCCCAGACGTAGGCTGCGATCGTGCCACCCTTGTCCGTCACCCGCGCCATCTCAAGGAGCGCGGCACGCTGATCCGGAACGAAATTCAGGACCAGCCCCGAGACCACCACATCGACCGACGCATCACCGAGCGGGATCGCGGTCGCGCTACCTTGGTGAAGCGCCGCCCGGCCCGCGAGATTATCCTTCGCAGTCTTGAGAAATCCCTCCGAAGGCTCGACGCCGACGACCGAGGACGGGGAACAGCAGTCCACGATCGCCGCGCATAACGCCCCTGTGCCGCATCCAACGTCGAGCCACCTCCGACCGGCCGGAATGCCCAACCACGAGAGAAACAGCGGCGCGACCCGGCGGCTCCACCGGCCGACGTACTGCTCATACGGGCTCCCGCGCTCCCAGGTGTCGGATACGTTTTTGTGGTCCATGGTCAAATCCTTCTATGCACAATTCGAGGCCCAACGTGAGAGCTCAGCGGAAGAAGTTCCGCTGCAGCGAGATGTTAGAACGAGCTTCCGCAAGAAGCGCTCCATGTGAGGATCGCTTCGCTCCAGAGGAACTTCTGAAACGTGAAACCATTCAACCGAATTGAACTCCTGCTCATGGTAACAGACGGGCAAATTTCGATCGCCCTTTAGAACATACCAAAGTGAAACATCGGTATGGCCTGCTGTTAACCCGACTGTCGAAGTAACAGTCAAAAATAGTGGCCGATCAAATAGAGGCGTTGCATCCATCTGGAGCTCTTCCTTCGCCTCACGGATTACCGTATCCCATGGGTGCTCACCTGGTTCTACGTGACCACCAGTCGGCAGCCAAAGCTGTGCATTCTTATGATCGACCAATAAAACGTGGGCACCATCGACCACAACAAAATAGGACACCAAATGCTTTGGAGGCGTCGCCGGCTTTTGCAGTCTGCACAATTCGGCGCCTGATTCGATCCAGCCGCAGACGTCGGCAATATGCTCTGACTCTAGCTCATCACACGGCTCAATCGCCAACACTTCGCTGTGTATCTTGCTTCGCATATTCGTTCTAACTGAATATTTAACAGGCTTGACCTGTCCGTTATGCACAACGACACGCCGTTATGCACGGACGCCTGCTGGCCTCCAGGCCGCATAGAGACTTGTGTTCGTGCAGATTGGTCGATTTAACAGGAAACATAAAAACCCGGGAAAGACGGACACTGTTTACACCGGTCCAGATAACGGCCAGTGTAGGCGAAGATTGCACTCCAGGCAATAAATGTACAGGGTGAGGGGCTCGAACGTCTGCAAATGGCGTAATTACTAGATGACAGCTTCTGGCCGATTGTTGCCACATGCCAAAGCGGTCAATTCCAGCGAAGCGAAGCAAAACCTTTCATTCTCGCAGGCATGGGTGGTCAACATTTCTAGAAGCAGCAATGACAGCATAGTGGCGGTTTTGCCGTGCGAATCGGTGGAGGGTTTCGCATGCGAACAACTGGCGGTTTTCAGATGAGAATCAGTGGCGGTATTCGTGCGAATACTCACGGCATATGAGCTATCCCGTTCTGAGCTTGCGTGCAACGACATCACATGGACATGTCCGAATGGCGCTAGCATATGAAGGCGGAAAACGGCAATGGCTCCGAAAGGAGCCATTGCTTTATCAGTGTCCAAGCATCCAACGTATTTGGGAAGATTTCAACAATTTTTTGCTACGGTTCCGCTATTTTCCATGCAGAACGCCAGAAATTTTTTTAAAAAGTGGTTGAGCACGTTGGACATCCTGGCCGACTCGAAAAAAGCCTGGATCAAAGCTAGATTTGAGAAAGTCCTCCATCAACCGTGAGCTCTACCCCATTGACATATCTCGCCTCATGCGACGCCAGGAATAGCGCAGCTGTAGCGATGTCTTCTGGTTGCGCCACATAGCCCAACGGTACGGCCCCTTTCGCATAGTCGCTGACTTCCGCTATTTGCGCCTCATCCCATTTGAGGCCATTTTCCATAATCGGTGTACGTGTGAGACCAGGACTGAGCGCATTGACGCGAATCTTGCGCTCTTTCAAATCATTCGCCCATGAGCGCGCAAAGGACCGCACTGCTGCCTTGGAGGCACTATAGATGCTCAAGTTCTCCATACCCTTATTGGCAACAATTGAGGCCGTCAGTACCACGGAGCCACCGTCCTTTAGCAAAGGCAGTAGCGTTTGGACAGTGAAAAACACGCCTTTCACATTGATATCAAAAGTCTTGATAAAGTCGGCTTCGGTAGCCTCGCCAAAATGACTGTATTCTGCGATTCCGGCATTGGCAAATACAGCATCGAGCTGATCTCCCTGCTTTTCAATCTCGCTTTTAAGCTTTTGCAGGTCTGATAGCTTTGCCACATCCGACGCCACGGCAACCGCACCTTGACCCAATGAGGTGACCGCTGCGTCAAGGCTTTTTACCGATCTTCCCGTTATATATACCCGCTTGGCGCCCTCAGTAAGCAGCGCCTTTGCGATCGCAAGACCAATTCCGGTTGACCCTCCAGTAACGACTGCGACTTGATTCATGAATTGATTTGACATGCTTAGCTCCCTTTATTGAGTGTGTTTGAAAAGTGCTCTGGCACTGGACCTATCGCTTCATCGAACGCAAAGACCTCAACGTCCGAGTTCGAAAACGA
The DNA here is from genome assembly GCA_965974465.1 of uncultured Noviherbaspirillum sp. Lineage (GTDB taxonomy): Bacteria > Pseudomonadota > Gammaproteobacteria > Burkholderiales > Burkholderiaceae_D > Noviherbaspirillum. The sequence goes on along the minus strand of CBHCMF010000305.1, from coordinate 1,333 downwards.
CGCCTCATGTTCCAATGTTCGAAAACTATAGAACATTAGAACACTAACACAAAATATGAAATACTGCGCAGATGAGATCACCCACCCATCCATCAAAAGAAAGCATTAATTTAACGAGGGTTCTGTACGCGCTCAGCGACCCCGCACGCCTTTCCATCGTCCAGAGTCTTGCTACTAAAGGCGCACAAACTTGTGGCGCATTAAGTTTGCCGATGGCGAAGTCGACCGCGTCGCACCACTTCAGAGTGTTACGAGAAGCGGGAATTATTCAGATGCAAGCAGACGGAACCCAATTCATCAATTCTCTACGACGAGAAGATCTAGACAGTCGCTTTCCAGGTTTACTGGATGTGGTTCTTCAAGCAGCTGGGCCGATTTGAACAGGCCTAGTACAGCGCCACCATTCACTTCGCCTTGCCCTCACGTATTACGAAGAAGGATTGATGCCATTTTCCTTCCTTGTATTTCAATAGAACCTTCTGAAATTGCGGCAAGCCATGACGACTACTCCCGTTCGCGGCAAACGCAATCTCAGTATCGGATTTCCACGACACGGTCTTCCATTCGATGGGAGTCTCGATGCGAAAATCACTTTCGCTTGGCACGCCGGTGTCACGCCTTTGCTCCTGAATAAATACACGTTTGCCGGAAGGCCACTCCGTCAACTGATAAAAACACGACAGCGACTCGACACAATCCGAAGAAAGTATCTTCGTCCCATTTGGTGAAAGTGAATATAGTCTGCCTATATATGCCTCCTTCCCTGTTTTGCTTGATAGGAGCACCATCTCAGGATTCATTTTTTCCACATAGATGACGTGTGCTCCAATCCTTTTCAAATAACCTAGGTATCGATATTTGGCATAGGTGCCTTGATCCACCCGCAGAGCGTCCCTATAGCGGCGCTCCCGCCCGCCAGGTAATTTGATGACAAGTCCGTTCTTTACTTTATGCACATCGGCATGGCTTGTCTGCAGCGCCTTCTTTTCTTTCTGACCATTACCAGCCACCGGCATTCGCCGATTATCGGGATAGGTAACGACCGCGAAAACCGTGGCCGGCATCAGGATCAACAGGTAGCTCCAACGAGCACAGAAGGACCTAAGCAGCGTGGTCATAGTGGCATCTTGATGTCATTAATGCAAAGAACAATGTTACTACCTATGCGACCTTACCTAATTTATGGGATGGTCGAGGCCGCCCTGGGAACATACGATGCTGATGTTTAGGCGCTCGTACTGCACAAGATCTACTTTTCATTCTGTGCCGCATCTGGGATAACGCGCCTACAGCTATACGGGGAATCTCATGATCACTCAGCCGAATTACCCAA
>CBHCMF010000304.1:0-4519 GCA_965974465.1 uncultured Noviherbaspirillum sp. | reverse complement strand
GCACTACTTGCCGTCAAAGGTGTCGGTCCGACCGTGATTGCACGTCTTGAGCAAATCGGTTTCAGCTCGCTAAAGCAACTTGCTCAAGCAGATGCATTAGAGATCGTGACAACAGCCGCAGGAATCGTTGGGTCCACGTGCTGGAAGAACAGCCCTCAAGCCCGATCTGCTATTAAATCGGCTATTGAAATGGCGAAGTCCATATCATGATGCTTAACCATTCATTCGATACCGACGCCTTCGGCGCTGTTCAATTTAAGCGTTGAACGTCTGCTTCTGAGAGACTCGATCGGCCGGTATGGTTCGAAACCAGTCATTTCCTTGCTATTTTGCAAGGACTATATCAGCGGGAGCGGTCAACGAGGGGTAGCTTCAGAATTCGGAATAAGTCGCACGGTAGCTGCACTGCAGCAGCATCAAATCAATGGGATAGGGCAACTCTGTCTTGCCGGATCAATATCTGAGAATTCCCTAACGTGCTTCTATTCTGCATTCTGAGGCTACCCCATCTAGCCCCTTCTCCGGCCCCTGACAAACCCGCTTCTGCGGTTTTTTTCATTTGAGGAAAACCCGCAACGGGCGGGGCAACGGCAGGCGACACAATGACGGCTACTCATAAACTGCCTCCTGCCATGTCAACTACCGACGATAAAAGCAAAGTCCAGAGCTTTCTCAAGCGTCTTTTCAGGAAGAACACCGCCGGAAGCGTCATCGGTGACGCGGAACAGAACGACGCCCTGACCGAAGGGCTTTCGCTCTCGATGCTCCTTGGCAGCAGCAAACGAGCCGCGCGCAACCGGCAGCAGATTTATATGAAATGGATGGAAATGTCGGGGGATCCGATCATTTCCACGGCTATTCGCCTGCATGTGACGGCGGCACTGGGCGGCCATGAGACTTCCGGCGACGTGGTGTTCATCGAGGACAACCCGGAGTTTAAAAAGGACAAGGCCAAGCAGAAAATCGTGGACGAGCTGCGCAACGACCTGACCTCGATCCTCAACCGGATAGCGTACACGGTCGGGTTCAACGGCGCGGCCTTCGGTGACGCCTACGGGCGCATGTACACGGATGGCAAAAACGGCGTCGTCGATGTGTATGTCGATGAACTGGTGCATCCGTCACTGGTGACGGCCTACGAGCGAGGCAACCAGACCGTCGGCTTTGTCGTGGCGTCCGGCCAGAAGGCCGTCGAACGGCTGACCCTGAAACAAATGGCGCGCATGAAGATGCCGCGCATGGTCTATATCCCGCAGGTGCGCGCGATGGAAAAGGCCATCCGGCTCGCGCTGTCCCAGGACAACATGAATGATCTTCCCATGCTGCCGTCGCTGATCGGTGGTTCCTTTCTTGAAGCGGCTGAAGGCCCGTATAACTCGCTGGAGTCCGCTCTGGTCGGCCTGGTCGGCCAGCGCGTGCTTGACTCCATTGACGAGTCCATGCTGACCGTGAACATGGACGGCATGACCAAGGAGCAGCAAACCGCGTACATGAAGAACATCAAGGCCATTCTTACTGCCAGTAAAAAGCGCATGGAAGAAGCCGTGCAGCGCGGTAAGCCGATTCTGTCGCGCGTCTATAACCTGATGCCGACATGGGGAGAAAAGCAGCTCACAGCGCTAAACGGCACGCTGACGGGCGGCGGGCGCGGACAGTCGGGCAACATCAGTGTCGAAGACGTGCTGCTCCACGCCAAGATGCTGGCCGGTGCCTTGGGTATCGACCTGTCAATGCTGGGCTTTTCCGAGCTGCTGTCCGGTGGACTGGGTGACGGCGGCTTTTTCCGCACATCGGCGCAGTCTGCCGAGCGCTCGCGCCTGCTGCGGGTGGGGCTGACCGAATTCTTCAACCAGATCATCGACGTTCACACGTACCACAAGTACGACACGATTTTCGGCCCGAACGAGCGGCCTTGGCAGCTCAACTTCTACGGCACCATTTCCGCACTCGAATCGGAGCGCCAAAGGACCAAGACCGAAGCCATGAACACGTCCGTCATCATGGCGCAGACCCTTGACCAGCTCCGCAACTTAGCACTGAAAGACGATGCGATGAAAGAGATTCTGACCAAGGTCATGCTTCTGGATGAGCCCTTGGCCGATCTGATCGTCAAGGGCATGAGCAAGCCTGACGAGGAGAGCAGCGGGGGTGGGGGCGGCTTCGGCGGCCCGAAACTGTTGGAAACCGGCGACGGCGGCAACGGGGATGGCCAGTAATGGGAATCTTCGATGACGTATCGCAGCGGGTGTCGCGCGCGGTGTCAAACGTATCCCTGAGTGGCGCAGCGACGACTCTGGCAAAAACCGCCATTGGCAGGTTCGCGCCCAAGTTCTACGGTCCTGCATCCAAGCTGATACGCGGCGATATTGCAGGCGCGGCTTTCGACGTGGCAAAAAACAAGCTGACTTCCATGATCGGCGGCAAACCGGGGCATGTGCTGTTCGGCGTCATGCGCAATCCCCTGTACGGCGGAATCACCCCTTCAGAAGCGCAACGCATCCATGATGAGGTCATGGCGACCCAGTACGCCAAGAAAAACCTGTTTTTTCTGGAAGTCCTCGACTTCTATCCGACCGATGGTGGGGCGCAGGGCTTCAATTCGTTCAACCTGTTTGCCACCGGGGTATCGTTTGCCCCGCACACAATCACCGGGGACGCCAAGCCCATCGGATCCGGCATCATGGATGCCATTACCGGCAGCGAGCGCGTGGAAATGCGAATCACGACATATGACGATGCTGCCGGAACGATCAAGCGCTGGTTCAAGGCCCGCGCCGATGCCGTGGCCCGGCCTGATGGCACCTTCGGCGTCCCTGCCGACTATCTGGTGCAGATCCGAATCCTGCATGCGTCGATCAGTGATGACGTACTGAACCGATTCGGCGGCTACGAGCAGAAATTTATCATGCGTCCCACATCGCTGGAGTGCGAGCTGTCGCGCACTGAGGACAATCTGGAAGAAATCCAGATGGCATTCGCGCAGTTCGACACGTTCATGTACCAAGCGACTTCCTGATATGACTCTCCGATCCGACGCCAAGGGCTTTCTCATTGCCGACACTGCCACCGATATCGGCGGCTTAACTGAAGGCATCGAGGGCATCCGAAAAGATACCAGCGCGATTCTGGCGCTACTGAAGGAGGGAAACCGGCAGCCGATCCTGCAACGTGCGAAGGTATCGAACCAGAAAGCGTACACGCGCATGGCTGCTCCCGCGCGCGGCAGGCTTGCACGGGATCCGGCAACCGGACGCTTTGTGGTGGCATCACCCGCGCCAGCAGCGGCTAACACTGCCGAGACAATACCGGCTGCAGCGCTGGCCTCTCCCGCGCCTACGGTACCAAGCGCTCCGGTACCGCTCAATCTGCCTGCCGGCAGACCGCAAGCGCCGGTATCCAAGCAGGGCGACTCGCTGGAGGTGCTGGCAGCGGCCCTCAACTCGATGACCCGGACGCAGGCGGCGCAGGCCGCCGAGCAAAAGCGCTCGCAAATGGCGCGGGAATCGCGCGGCGGCGACAAGACAGTCGATAAAGACCGCGACCACCGGGGGCGGTTCATTGGCGGTGGCGGCAATAACGACCATGGGCTTTTGTTCAAGCTCAAAGACGGCATCCAATCGGCGTTTTCCAGTGGCGCAGGTGCCACATCCGATATGAATAAGGTGGACCCGGTCATTGAAGCGACCAACGAGGTTGCCGGCCTTGCCAGTGGACCGCTCAAGCTGGTGGCAGCGGCGGCCAAGCCGCTCATTGGCCGCAACGCGGCGGGCAAGGAGGACAGCAAGAACGACAAGAGTGTGCCTTGGTTCCGTCGCGTGTTTGGCGAGCTGCGCATCATGCGCAAGGAGAACAAGGACTTTTCCAAGGCCGAAGTCAAGGCGATGGAGGGCATTAAGGTTGACGACGGTGGCGGCCTGTGGGACATGATCAAGAGCGTCATTTCTCTCATCTTCGACCCTGTTGGGGTCGCGATCATCGGCGCAGTCGTCGGCCTGTGGGCGACGATGGGCGACAAGATCAGTGCCGCATGGTCTGAAGTCACCAGCAAGATCAGCTCGCTGTGGTCCGACCTGACTGGCACGATGAGTAAGGCATGGAATGGCGCGGTCAAGTGGTTCCTCGACCTGTGGAACCCGATTGCCGACTGGTTCAAGGACAAGTTGGGCATTGCCACCGAAGTTGTCAGCGCGGTCAAGGGAAAGGCGGCATCCGCAGTTGATGCAGTCAAGGAAAAAGCGGTGGAGGTGTTCTCCCCAATCAAGGAAAAGGTCGATGCCTACATCGCGCCGATGAAGGAGAAATCGGCAGCGGTCGTGGAGCCGGTCCAGGAAGCCGCCAACAATGGTGTTTCGGCGGTACGCTCCGGTGCTGACTACGTTGGTGAGACGCTTATCGACCCGGTGAAAGAAGGCGCTGCCATCGTGGTGGACAAGGCCAAGAGCGCTTTTGGCAAGGGTTCAGCGGGCAACAAGGCGGTACTCAAGCAAGGCATGTTCAATGCCGGGGTCACCGACCCGAA
>CBHCMF010000303.1:0-4539 GCA_965974465.1 uncultured Noviherbaspirillum sp. | reverse complement strand
GTGGCCCGTCTCGGCGATGGTCAGCGGGCCATTGCCCCGCAGCGTCCCGACGCGGGCGTCCGTGCCGGACACCACGTGGTCGTCGACGCAGGCGACATCGGTGACGCCCGGGACGGCCAAGGTCGACCAGTTGGCCGGATTGGCCCAGGCGCAGCGTATAAGGGACATGGTAATCAACAGAGACAATGGGTCTGCCGATTCTAACTGATCCGCCCGATGCTCAATCGGCGCTAAGGGCATGCATCAGTGTCGGCACCTCGGCGGCGATTTCGCTTGCCATGTAGCCAATCGGGCCGAAGCGTTGCGCCAGTTTGTCGCCGGCGCGTGCATGCAGCGCCACCCCCCATGCACAGGCCTGTTCCAGTGATGCGCCACGCGCGGCAAGACCGGCAATGAGACCGGAGAGTGTGTCGCCGGAACCGGAAATCGCCAGGCCGATATTGCCGCCATCATGCCTCCATATCCGCCCGTCTGGTGCTGCGATGAAGGTGCTAGCGCCTTTCAGCGCGACCAGTGCATTCCAGCGGCGTGCGGCATGGCGCGCGGCATCGCAGGGATTGGCGAGCACTGACTCCTTGTCCGTTGCCGCCAGATGCGCCATTTCACCGGCGTGCGGAGTAAGCAATACCGGAGAGTGGAAACTAGCAACATATTTCTGTTGCGCCTGACGACTGGCATCAACGGCTTGCAATTGGCGCCGCACCACACTCATTGCGCAGGCGTCGAGCACCAGCCGCACGTCTGTCAGGCGCGGCAGCAGGGCCATGATGAAAGCACAAGTGGCGTGCTCATCTTGCATGCCGGGCCCAATGAGCACGGCATCAAAACGCGCGGTCAATGTGCCAAGCGCTTCCGCAGCAGCCGGCGCAATGCCGCCCGCCATGGTTTCCGGTAACGCGATCACACGCGATTCGGGAATAGCCAATGCCACCAATTGAGCGACGCTGGCGCCGGTGGCGATAGTAAGTTTGCCAGCGCCCGCACGCAAGGTGGCCGTCGCAGCGAGAATCACTGCGCCGGGCATCTCGCGCGAGCCGGCAATCACTAGCACGCGACCACGCTCTTCCTTGTCACCTACCTGCGGAGGCATGGGCAGCCTCCAGTCACGCAGCAGGGCATCATCGACGGACTGCATACACGTGGCCCCGCTCATGAGTTGGGCGCGGCCTGCACGTCCGGCGCGGCGGTCACCGTCGTGCCGGATTCACGCAACGGCGCGACGAAGTTGCTCAGGCGCGGCACCAGCTTGCCGCGTTTGCCACGTGCTGGATCAAACTCATAAGAGGTGATCGAGCAGTTGGGTACATCAGTGGTACGGTCGATAGCGAGGATCTGACGCTCGTCCATGCGTTCGAAGAGATAGCGAAAGCAATTGACGATGACTTGGTGGCCAACAATCAGCACGCGCTCGCGTCGATATTCTCGACAAATGGTGTCGAGCACGCTACGCAAGCGCAGGATGACGTCGCACCAGCTTTCGCCGCCGGGTGGCCGGAAATAAAATTTGCCGACATGTGCGCGCTGTTCGTACAGTTCGGGATACTTCTGCAGCATGCCTAGCCGGGTCAGGCGATCGAGAATGCCGAATTCTTTTTCACGCAGACGTTCATCGGCGATGAAAATAACCTCATCACTGTCCAGGCCAGCAGCACGCATCACGATTTCGGCGGTAGCACGGGCGCGCAAATAGGAGGAGCACAGAATCACGTTCGGCCGCTCTGCCGCAGCCATCTGGCCAAACCAGTGACCAAGTGCCTCCGCCTGCCGTTCTCCCAGGGAAGACAAAGGCGTATCGATGTCGCGCGTGGCGATATCAATCCGTGGCAGGCCGGCCGCTTCTGCGGCATCGCGCGCGACGTTTCCCGCACTTTGCCCGTGGCGTACGATCCAGATCTGTTGCGGCCATTTTTGTCCAAGTGTCACTGCCACTCTTGCGTCCCTTTTCAAGGCAAGAAAAGGAAGACAGCGAAGGCCAAGTGAAGTTTCGTGCCGCGATGCCGCGCGAAAACAGATTTACTTGAGATCGTACTAACGTTTGATCCAGCGGGCGATGCCGATGACGAGTGCGATGCCAAGCAGATCGGCCAAAGCCGACTGTTGCGTCAGCTCGAAGCCAGCAAGCCCTTTCAGGCCAGTGACAATCATCCATGCGCTCAGCGCGGATAAAGCAACGCCGGTGAGTGGGCCGGAATAGTGCCTGGCGAACATGGTCAATAAGTTGGATTTGGGCGGCTTTGGTGCGGTTTCATTCTGATGCGAATCCATAAGGACTTTCTGCAAAACAAATATTACGGCCCTGTCTGGGCGGAGGTAGTAGGGTTAGCCGGCGCGGCCGCTGTGGTAGTGCTGCTTTGATCGTCGGTCCACACCACATGATTGTCGACGGCATACAACCGACACGGTTGGCTACTGTTCTTTTGGCAATCAGCAAGCGCTTGCTCCACCGGATCATCGCCATCTTCAGCCCAGCTCCAGGCCCCGCTCGGCGACACCGCAAACGCACGCGGTGTCGACTTACTGAGAAACACGCGATACTGCTCGCGGGCACTGCCTTTTAAATAAGGGATCGCATCAACATTGTCGATCGCCGCATATTCCCTCTCCGGCACTTTGATCTCATTGTTTAAGGCCAATACCGGCTCGGTGGGCAGGCCGAGCTCCTTTAGAAATTTTTCTGTTTCCGGCCACCAGATCTTCACACCATCGCGGCTACCACTCATGCCGTGCGCGTCCTTTTTGAACGGGCCGAAAGCGACCAACTTCGCATTGCCGCCAGCTTGCACATAGGCATTGTGCAACTGCGTCGCAAGATCGAGGCTGAAATGGTTATCATTTGCACCATAAAACCAGATGCTGGGCAACGTAGTCTTGGCGCCATAGGTGGCGAACGCCTGGACCAGCGATTGCTGCCAACGGCAGCTACCGCCATGCATCTTCAAACCACCAGCAAAATTGATCAGGCCTTTCACACCAGGAAAATGTCGGGTGCCAAATGCCAATGCCGTTAGCCCACCATACGATTGACCGGCAACCAGCACATGCTCGGCATCTGCCCAGTGCTGCGTACGTAAGTATTCGAGCGTGCTTTGCAGATCATCTGCCTGAAATTGTCCATGCGCGGTCATATCACAACCACGGTCGATGTATTCGCCGCTCGATTTGGAGAAGCCCTTACGCATGGGGATCACCACCGCGTAACCTCGCTTGACGAATTCACGGCTCAACACGATGAAGCGGTCACGGTTCTGGTTGCGCGGATTACCAAGCGCCTTGCCGTGATTCATGATCAACAGCGGAAAAGGCCCGTCACCAGGCGGTTTAAAAATGGTCGTTTCGAGCTCTACGGTTTGTGCTCCGAATTGCGCGGGCACCATGACAACTTGTTCATTAAGAACGGTATCCAGCGAAGCGGCTTCAGCCGGCGAAGAATGGACGAACAAGCTCGATGCAAAGGCGATCACACCGAAAACGGTCGGAATGGTCCAGCTCTTTCTCTTCGCGTCGCGTTTCTGTAGAGATAAATCCGTCATACATCCGATACACGTCGAACTGCAAACACATCAGCCCGCAGCGCGGACTGTCGCATTGCGCACGATCAATTTATTGACGTACAGCAACGCAATTCATTCTAGAGATCGGATTTCCGGGATTCAATATGCGTTTATGCAACTTGGAATGTTTTTTTCCAGAAGCTTTTCTTTAATGCAAAAGTTTCGGCAAATTTAGTTACGTTTTTGTTTTTCGGACCTCGCAACCTTTGCGAGAAGACAAGGTCAATAGAGAGGTTGTCTTACAAGGAGGAAACCATGAAAGTTGACGTTTACAAACGCTCGGAAAAGGGAGGCAGGTATTCCTATCTGGCAGTACCGGAGGGGCGTCCGATCCCGCAGGAAGCCACGAACATTGATTGGGAAACGGCGGAAAACAATATTGATCTAGATGCAGATCACGAGCCGGTGCATGGCTTGTCTGCGGAAGACGCGTTCAGGCAGATCAATGCAAAGGGGTACGCGATTTCGAGCGTGCAGAACAACAAGATCTGGATCGGGCCAAGCGTCTGATCTAAGAGAGTCAAGAGAGTCTGGCTGCGGGAACGCAGCCAGCGATTGTCAGAATGAGGGGGGCTTTGTCACTGACTTCTGAGTGTCGCGTTCACGCGAACAAGCAAGTAAATAACTGCATAGCAGCCCCCCGCTTCTCTCACACTGACAGGTCTTTCAGAAGGTTTTTTACGAATGACGTGAGGAGCACATCACCACTGCTGACAGAGATGGTGTTGTCCGTGTTGTTTGTCACATAAAGCCGTTTTCCGTCCGGACTCTCCGCCATCGCTTTCGGATTCTGGCCCACCGTAATCAACGTGCCACGAGCACTCTGCGCATCCACAAGCGCCGGCAGGGTTTTCAGCTCTGCTTCATGCGCCAATTTCGCCGCCTCTTCGCTTTTCTGCGCCTCAGCTACGCGTCATTCTGCTTCGGCTTGTTCTAACATCGCTTGTTGCTCTTGGAATCGCAGTTGATATATTTCGCGCAGTTCCTC
>CBHCMF010000302.1:0-4549 GCA_965974465.1 uncultured Noviherbaspirillum sp. | reverse complement strand
TAGGGGGAAGATACTGTTATTTCCGTCAAGCGTTTTGCAGCGCTGGGTTAAAAGGTTTTTCTGATTTAAGGACCCCGAACGCAACATGAACAAGTTTTCGCATCATGGCACCGATGATAAGTTTGGGTGGCTTGCCAGAGGCAGCCAAGCGTTCGCGAAAGCGTCGTCCCCAGTCGGTTTTGTACAGTGTCACCATGGCGGGCATGTAAAGTGCCTTGCGCAAGAAGGCATGGCCGACCTTGGACATGCGCGGCTTGCTCCTGACACTGCTGCCAGACTCATGTTGGCGCGGATCAAGGCCGGCAAAGGCGGCGGCTTGGCGCGCGTTGGCAAAGCGCCCGGGATGCATGCAAAAAGCCAGCAGCAGCGCGATGGTGCGCTCGCCGACGCCCGGGATGCTGTCGAGCAGTGCCTGCTTGTTCTTCATGCCGGGATCGGCATCGATATGGTCGCGGATCTTCTTGATCAGGGACTTGATCTCGCCATCGAGCCATTCAATGTGGTTGACGATATCGGCTTTGACGAAGTCGCGCGCGACTTCCAGCCGATTGTTTTCTTGCGTGCGCATGGCTTGCAATGCCTCCAGACGCAACACCAAGGCGCGCAGCACCTGTTCGTTTGGCGACGGCGCCTGCCACGGTTCCGGCCGACGTTCGCAGCAGAATTCGGCAATCAATTGCGCATCGACCTTGTCGGTCTTGGTGCGTACCAGACGGGACGCTCCGAATGCCTTGATTTGCGCTGGGTTGACTACGCTGACAAGCATTTTTTTGTTGGCCAGAAATTCGGCCACGGCTTCCCAATACACGCTGGTGGCTTCCATACAGCCATGCGCATGGGCAGCTCCATGCTTGTCGAGCCACTCCATCAAGGCAGTAAAGCCGCTTTGTTTATTTTCAAAGACTTTATGTTTGTACTTGCCATCCGGCAGACGCAACGCGCAGTCCAGCTTGGCTTTGGCGACATCAATTCCCAAATAAAACGGTTGCATACAACATCCTCTTGTGATCTACCTTGTGAATGCGGGCTGCCGGCAAGCCGGGCCATAGATACTGTCCGATCTTTAACGGAGGGTGAGTGGTTGTTGCAAATATCTTCCCCACGGGCTGGTGGCCAAAGGCTGGAAACGGCATACAACCACTCGTTCTCGAAGTGCCCCTCAAGAACTGCTGTACGGGACCGAAGTCCGTTGTGTGGCGGGGGCGCCTCCAGGCGCGATACGCACTCCTTCCGCCGCCCCCGGCACACAACTTCCAACATCGATTCCGTCAAAAAAATAATACAAGGTTGGGATGGGGTGTGATGGCTGAGCAAATACATGCGTTGATTTAGGGCCGTAGGCTGTGATGAAATCCCAGCAGTGTCTAATCATTCATCCAACAATAAAAAATTGCATTGAATGTCGGTCATGAAGGTGGATCCACGTAAGGCAATGATTGCTGGGATTGCAGCCTAGCACCGTACTGAATTCACCAGCCTCCCGCGGCCTTATGCGGCAGGTCCGGTGGAGTGATGGGTTGGGCCTGACCTGCATACCCGTAGGACCTTATGCCGATGCGTTGATAGTCGACTTTGAATGTGCAAGGAATGTTGGTAATTCTTACGGGCAACAATTTGTCTTGGGGCACGTTCCATTTTTTCTCTGAGCAAGTTTCATTAATCCTCATCTGACGCTCATCGGCCCTCCAATTTTCTGCAATGGTGTCCCCAAACATTGAGAAATCACTTTCCCCATCCTCATCTTCTTCCACAAATTTGACACCAGTAATGTCGGTCTTCTTCAGGGATTTTGAGAGGACTACGGCAATATCGACTTTTGAAAATGCCAGTATCGCACCATCAAGGTTGGCCCCATCAAACGTTGCGTTACCGAGATTGCTATTGACGAGAATAGCGTTCTGCATGTCGGCGTCAGAAAGGTCTGCCCCTTGAAGATTGGCATTGCTCAAATTCGCACCTGACAAGTTAGCGCCCGTAAGAAACGCCCCTTTTAGGTTCGCACCGGCGAGATATGTGTTCTTAAGATTTACTCGATCAAGGCGCACGCCGCTACCCACCAATATTTGAATCGCGGCGACTTGGCCACCGTTGCTGCCTTTGCCTGCCATTCTTGTTAGCGTGTCCCAAGCCTTTGTAACTCTATCCTCATCGGCCTTTACCTTGTCTTCGCTGTATTTCGTATATGCGACATACAGTCCTGCTAATGCCACGCAAAGCGCCAATATGGTGGCCGACTGGTTTAGTCTGACCCATATTCGGACAAGGGGGGCGTTGTCTAGAAACTCAGCGAGTCGTTTCATAAAAGTGCTTTGCGCGTTAGAGCAGAAGCTCAACGCAGAGCTGACCGGCACGTTTGCGTGACAGCGTCCAGCGACGAGTTAAAAATCAGCATACCTTGCGTATCTCTTTAATGATCATGAATGTCGCTCCCCCATCTCGAGGACTACGATAAACGCCTTTTGCATCTAGAACGCGAGCTGCAACTGCTGACATCTCCCAACCATCAGGTTCTTCAGCGAACCACTTTGCAGTCGTTAACCTTGGAAATCCCTGGGTTTCCCCAAATTCACGTACCTTCTCCACCTGAAGGCGGATATTTTCCAGCAAATGAAAGTTAGCCCACGCCCATAGCCAAGTATTGCTCTTCGATGAGAAAGACCCAACAAAATCAATCTTGGCTATAACCGCTGGAATTCCATCATTCGAAAAAACAAGCTCGCCTTTTTCCTGGTCCCAGTCATACCGCTTATGCTCACCAAGTGAGTACGTTTCGCTTAACGCATCGTTCTTTTCGTGAAGCTCCTCACAGCAGGTGCTTACAAACTCCTGCCATCGCTCGTGGTCGTCACCCTCGATATAATCAACGCTGTCGGAGCGGGCGCTTTCATAGCAGTAGTGGCAGATAATTTTTATCGGTGCCTTGCCCTCGTTTCGCTCGTTCCATTCGCCCTCTTTCAAATATTCGGCATTGCAGGCGGAACACCACGCATCCGGCCACGGCGAACCTTCACTTGGATAGTCCGAGTGCCATTGCTGAACTGGATTAGCAATTAGGTGCTCACACACGTAGGCCGTATTTGCTTCACCATGCTCCGAGCAATTTATTTGTTCAACATCTTCTTCCATGATCTTTAATTTGAATTAGGGTGAAAAAATTTTCAGTCTATCCTAGCGAGCTGTCTGCATAACTTGGATGAGTGAATTGTCCGAAATTCGCGCCAGTGCTGCATTCTTGCGTGACCTGCCAATTTAGACGACAAGGGCCGTAGGCTGGGATGCAATCCCAGCAGTGTCTCATCATTCATCCGGCAATAAAAAAAATGCACCGGATGTTGGTCATGAAGATGATTCGCGGGAAGTCTTCTTTAAGAAAAGAAGTGTGCCCGAATTCAAGCACACTTCCTGCCGCAGTCAAGCGGTTACAAATAAAGAGCAATGATTTCCTTGGTCCACACTGCTTCTTTATCCGTACGACTTTCGAACTGTGTCTTCTGCTTCTGCAGATAGGCGCGTGATTCAGGCGTATCCATATCCCCGATCGCCTTCAAGGCCATGGCACGATCCTGCCAGAGGAGGCCTGAGGTTTCATAAAGTTTGATCAGAAAGTTTATTTGGTCGGTAGCCTTGAGAATGCCGAGCGAGGAGATTGCCGCCAGACGCACGTACTCGTTGGCATGGGAACTGAGCTTCACCAACTCGGGCACAGCGCTCCGATTGTTGCCGAAGCCGAGCTGATAGACGTCAAGATAGGCATCGTCCGCTTTGCCGCCATCCTGGTTGATCTTGCCGATCAGGGCATTGACTTGATCATTGCTGATCGCCTGCTGGAACAGTTGCTGATTGAGTTTTGCAGCGAGTTCTTTCGTGAGTATGCCGAGAGGGGCATTGAAGGTTGGGTCGATTATTTCATCAAAGCTCCAGACCGGCACCTTGCCCCGCTTGACGTAAGAGGTGATGCGTTGCGAACCGTGAGCGGTCATCACATCGGCACGCAAAGAGGTAAAAGTTACGAACGGTGAAAATCCGTTGGCGCGATGGTTTTCGATATGGATGCGTTTGATCAGCACGCTAGTGCCGCTTTTCCCTTCATCGGCCAGAGTCACAGGCAGGCCACGTGCCGTCATTTCTTTCACAGTCTGTTGCGTAATCCACGGCACGGCATCAAATGGTTTGTCCTTGTAAACCATGTGCATCGGGATCAATCCTGATAGGATTTTTGCTTTATCCTCGGTTGTCTGATCGTCCTTGAACGACAAACTCACCGGTGTGAGCGCATTTGCTTTTTTGTAGGCTACAACCGATGGAGCCGGATCCTTGATCGGCACCTGCATATTGACAGCGCAGCCTGCCAGAAGGGTCAGCGACGCCACGATTCCCGTAGCGTTTTTCAGTTGATTGGCAAAACACTTCATTTCATTACTCCCCTTTTTTAAAAATCACAACAAGAATTTCTTTGTCAATTGACGCTTCACGGATTAATACATCATGTTAAGTCAGAGCCGTAGGCTGGGATGAAATCCCGGCAGTGTTTAATCATTTATCCGACAAT
>CBHCMF010000301.1:0-4583 GCA_965974465.1 uncultured Noviherbaspirillum sp. | reverse complement strand
GCTCGAGTAGCGATCGCGTGGCGATCGAGGGCGGCTGGCGCGGCGGCCGGGGCGGAAGCAGGACGCCGGGACCCGCGGGCCCGCACCCCGACCGAACGCGCGGCGCCCGTTCACCACTATCACGGTCGGCTTCCATGCGAGAATCCGCCGCTTTCGCGGGTACGGCCTCTCCGGCCGGGCCCGCGGGCTCTCCGTAGTTCAATGGATAGAACGGCCGCCTCCTAAGCGGCAAATACAGGTTCGATTCCTGTCGGAGGGACCAACTGGTTTATCCAGAGGGTTCCAGGCAAGCCCTAAGACACCGCTAAGCCCCACGGCCCCGGGGCTTCAGTCGTGCCACGTGGTTCCAGCCCAACCCGCACCAGCCCCCATGATTGGCGCCATGCCGATCGCCGACCCGCTGTTGCTCGCAGCGCTGCACCGCATCAAGGCCCGAGGCGCTACGCAGATTGCGCACGATGTTCGCGAGTTCGCTGGCCAGGTCTTGCCTATGGCATCCGCACCGCCAGATGCAAGACAAATCCCGCCCGCGAGCTAATCGGAGCGCTCAAGGCCCCGCTGCCCCGGCCCATCCCAAGGGCATGCAACGTTTTCTGATGGTGGCTCCGCACTACCAGGGTCAGCCGACCACTACTGCGGCCCTGCAATTGAGCGCGCTGCTGTTCCCACGGCCCGGCAACATGCGCTCGATGGAATGGGCCAGGGTCGACTTCAATGGCGCGGTACTGACGATTCCATCGGGCGAGATGAAGCGCCGCAAGTACGGCTAGGTCAATGGGCGGCCATACCTGGCACCGCTGGCCGGCCAGGACGGTGCGGCTGCTGCGGAGCTGTAGCCGCCGACCGGCGCTGGCCGCCACCTTTTCGCCCGTGCCCGCGGCAAGGAAAAGCCGATGAGCGACAACACCATAAAGGCAGCGCTACGCACGCTGGGCTTCGGGACCGATGAAATGACCGAACAACGCTTTCGAGCGATGGCGCGCACCGTCATCGGGGAACAGATTCCCGGCGTAGACCCGGAGGTCATCGAAGCGCAACTGGCACCCACGAAGTGGAAACGAACGGCGCGGCCTACGACCGCGCCGAGTATTTGCTCCTGCGACGCCAGTTGATGCAGGGGGCTGGGCGGACCGGACGGTCTCACAGCTTCGTAGCACTCGCCACCCGTTTCCGCGGAATACATCGTGTCGCACGGTCCTCTGATATGTCCTTCAGCGCGGCGCGGGGGACGATACGCGACTGGGTTGCCACAACCGGTATGAGGAGATCCCACAAGATGAAGCCTCCCATATCCGCAATGCGACGGCTTTCTATTTGTGCATGGACGGGCCGGACCAACCGTAGCCAGGAGATTCAAAGCCCTCCCGCATGAAGTCTTCGGCGAACCTGCTCAGCGGAAATCGTTTGGACGCGTCATTTGAGTCATCGACCCAATCGAGGAGAGGTGGCTTACTCGTGTTTGCATCCATCAAAAAACGGCTTCCGGCCCGCAGGGCAGCATCGAACAGCTAGAGCAAGATTCCCTGGTATCAACCCAGCCCAGGCGTTGACTGAAGAGCGAAGCTTTACCAACTCCACGACTCCGCCCCCGCAAAAACGCGCCTTGCGGCCAATCCGACCTGCCGCGGCGCGCAGACGCTCATTCCGCACAAGAAACGCATTGATCAAAAACAAACATCGCCGCCATGAAGTACGTCGAAAAATAAGTAAGTGGAGTGGCGGTGAATTTTGAACCACGAAATGTTGTGACGTTCGGGCCTGTTTCATTCAGCACTCTTGCAACATCTGAATATTCATCACCGAGATAGATGTTCTTGAGTCCCGTAGCGGTCTTATAAGCCCCATGAACTTTTCTGGAATTAGACCAGTAATTTATACGGTCATCACCCGCACAGCCCTGCGGATAAGCCATTATGTCATGCTCACACCAAGAAAGCGCCGCATCAACATAATGATTTAGCTGGTAGCCGTGGCCATAGGAAAACGGGGTTGTCGTCGGATCATTGAATCTGTCGTGTCTAGCACCAAGCAAATGCCCAATTTCATGCGCAAAACTGCGAAAAGCAAGAAAGCAGTTAGCAGCAACTGACGCGTAGGCGGTCTGGGGTGTAGCGAGAATTTGCCTCGCTATGCCGCAGTTATCACCAAACGTCGCAACCATCACTACGATGTCAGCGTTAAGCGAGTTCCTGGCATTTACAAGACCAATCGACTCCCTCACCCCGTCTCGAGCAGTGATCGAATCGGAAAATTCGCGGGGATCAGCGAACGTGCCGACGAGTTTTGCATTGAGGTTTACTTCGCTATTGCGAAAGGACTCATTTAGCAGGGAAACGGCGGATTGCGCTGCACTTTCCATTGGACCAAGGTACTGGATAGCGCTGGGCGTGAATGCCACAAGCACATTAATCGTACTAGAAGGTAGAACCGCAGTAGCCGATTTAAAAGGATCAGACTGCAAAATCTTAGGAGCCTCACTTGTAGACGACCTTAGTGATCCTGCACCGTCCGGGGCAGACGCCGGATGCTCCCGCGGCATCCCGCTAAAGTCGACCTCCTTTAGAACGTGCAACTGCCCATTTAGCGGCTGAATTATGAAGCGCCGACGTGGGATATCAATGGTTCCCACGGCCCCTTTTCCATCAAGGGTGAGCACCGCACTCCCCCCAGAATCCACCTTCCCCACCCACGTCACCGTACCATTTTCGTGCCGCTCCTCCCTTGATCGCCTGATGGTCAAAAATGGACCATCCGGAATCTGAAAGGTAACTACAGTGCTAGAAAGCGCATTGGTATCAATAGCTACGGCAGTGGCTTTACGCGTCGTTCGATCACGCCTCATCAGAGACAAACGATCGACTTCTGGCTTACGAAGCTTTGTCGACTCTTGAGCGCCCTCCACAACGTCCTTGGACGACAATAACGGGTACCCCTGCGCAAACGAGTAGGCTGGCGCAAGAACGGTCAAGAGTACAAAGATTATTCTTCGCATATCATGCCATAGAATATGGAGCAGCAACTAGTTTACCCCCAACATCTTCACCAACTCCAATAGGTGTTTTCTCTATCACCCCTTCGGGGGCTTGCGCTGAATTTTTACGATGCCAATGATTGATTTAATTGGTCAACTCCCATCTAGGACCAAGCCGGCCCGGACCTTCGTTTCCGGGGAATAAATTTTTAATTGACGAGAGGGGTAATGAGAAACACTGTCAAAACGCTTTCCAGCTGTACCGCTGCATTAGGTACCGCCCTATGCTGCTTCGCCCCCTTGACAGCGCACGCGGCGATGGCATTCTCGACTTCGATAATTCAATCACCAAGGGTGGAGAGTGGAGTGGCAATCATCACGATGTCACAATTCAACGCTGGAAACTGTGGCACTCGAGTATGGATCGATCTGTCCACTAACGCAGGCAGAGCTTCTTATAGCTTGGCAATGCTCGCTTTTTCCATGGGCCGCACGGTAACGGTCCGCGCCGACGACAGCGACCCAAGGGTTTTTGGCGAATGCAAACTTTATGACATTGCCGTGAATTGAAGTTGTGCCTCAGCATTTCCGGGAAATGATAGTGATATCCCTATGCCGTCGTAGCTGTGGAGTGCCTAGATCGTTACCCATTTACCCATGAAGTAGCGCATCTCCACGGGGCCGACCACAACTTCGAACGCAAAAGCTTCGGCACAGCGATCCGGCTGGATAGTGGGCCCACGGGTCCCGTGCCGCCGTTCGAGTACCGTATAAAGAGATTCCCTGGTCTCCACTTTTGACGGGCACAGGAAGTCAAGGAGGCTTCACGCTGGCCAGCGGGGCGGTGAAGCAATGGCTCGACGAGGTGGCGGAAACGGAAACCGTAGCGTGGTCCCGGAGGGGAAATATCCTGCGGGAACAAGGGTGCTTACGAACGCATTTCCATAGGAGAAATTGATGGCTGTCGGCGGGACCACGTTTCAGCGGCGATCGTCAACCTCGTGCGTGATCGCGGCGTGACCGCTCAGCGCTTCAACACGATCGTCACCAGCGCCGACGCGTCGACGATGCCCGTCACCGCGTGCACCACGCCGCCCTCCAGGTAGCAGAGCTGTCCGGCGCGCAGCCGCTGGCGCTGCTCGGCGCCGTCGCGCAGCACGCTCAGTTCAAGTTCGCCTTCAATGCAGTGGACGGTGATCTCGCCCTCCACCTTGTGCGGCGGCTGGGTCTTGCCGGCAGGCAACACCAGCCGCATGACCTCCAGGCCTTGCGACTTGAACAGCGCCGAGGACAGCGTGCCGTGCAAGGCGGCGCCAAGCGGTGCGACGTCGATCGGCTGAGCGGGGGCGGCATGCGGCAGGGCCATGGAACGGCTCCTTGTAGGCGGACGACTGCGGCGCATCACGCGGCACAGCGATGCGTGGATCATGGCACCGACCGCCAGCGGCCGCACCCCCGGTGCGGCGTGTCCCTGCCGGAAGTCATTCCCTCCGGCCGGACAGCGCTTGTACAAGCGCCATGATTCCGCGCGATACGCGTAAATGCGGGGTAAACCGCGTTGTCATGCCGGGCCGGCTTTTTGCCCGACGCATATACTGGGAACGCCTTTGTT
>CBHCMF010000300.1:0-4673 GCA_965974465.1 uncultured Noviherbaspirillum sp. | reverse complement strand
CACGTGGCTTCGACGCTGATCTAGATGAACTCCGCGCCCTCTCCGAGAATGCTGGGCAATTTCTGGTCGACCTTGAAACCCGCGAGCGCGCGCGAACAGGCATCGCCAATTTGCGTGTTGAGTACAATAAAGTTCATGGGTTCTAGATTGAAGTCACCAACGGCCAGACAGACAAAGTACCGGACGATTACCGTCGCCGCCAAACGCTAAAAAATGCGGAGCGCTACATTACTCCTGAGTTGAAAGCGTTCGAAGACAAGGCCCTTTCGGCACAGGAACGCGCGCTCGCCCGCGAAAAATATCTTTACGAAAAGCTGCTTAACGACTTGGCGCCGCATATCGATGCATTGCAATGTATCGCGCAGGCACTGGCTCAACTTGATACTCTGGTGGCGTTAGCAGACCACGCGATGCGCAATAATTGGTGCGCCCCCCAGCTCGTATCTGAGCCAGCCATCCTGATTGAGCAAGGCCGTCATCCTGTCGTTGAAAACCAGATCGAGCGCTTCATCGCCAACGATTGTGCCCTCAGCAATGAACGCAAGCTGCTGCTGATTACCGGCCCGAACATGGGTGGTAAATCGACTTTTATGCGCCAAGTCGCATTAATTACCTTACTGGCATACATCGGCAGTTTTGTGCCTGCCAGCCGCGCGGTGATTGGACCGATCGACCGCATCTTTACTCGCATCGGTGCAGCCGATGATTTGGCCGGTGGGCGCTCCACCTTCATGGTCGAAATGACCGAATCAGCTGCGATTCTGAATGGCGCAACCGAACACTCGCTCGTATTAATGGATGAAGTGGGACGAGGTACATCTACATTTGACGGACTTGCTCTTGCATGGGCAATTGCCCGTCATCTGATCGAAACAACGCGCAGCTTCACACTCTTCGCCACCCATTATTTTGAACTAACCCAACTTCCGGAAACGCATTCAACTGCGGCTAACGTTCATCTGTCGGCAGTCGAGCATAAAGACAACATTGTGTTTCTTCATACGGTGCAAGCAGGCCCCGCTTCGCAGAGTTACGGGTTACAGGTCGCACAGCTGGCTGGCGTGCCGCCATCGGTAATCAGAGCTGCACGCAAGCATCTTGCAGCACTGGAAGCACATTCAGTACAGGCGACGCCACAGTTCGATTTGTTTGCAAATGGCATGGCTGCCTACGATCAACCAACAGAGGATAGCGAACCTGAACATTCGGCTGCAGTCACAGCAGTAATGGACACCCTTGCCGAAACCGATCCGGATGCACTGTCTCCACGCGAGGCATTAGACATGCTATACCGATTAAAAAAAATGGCCGACACACTATGAAGGCCTCCATACTGAAAGCTATCCTGTTGTGTTTCGTATTGGCGCATACACGAGCGGCAATAAGCGAAACGCATGAATTCAGTTTTGGATTCATTTCTCATCCGATAAAACGTCCCGGTGACGAGTTGGCACTTCGTGACGCGATCGAAGAAAGTGATGAGGACAATCTTGCCTTTGTGGTGGCCAACGGCATCAAGTCTTTGGATGAACCCTGCACCGATCAGCTATATAGCCGCAGAAAGGCATTGCTACAGAGCGCCAAGAATGGACTCATTCTTTCACTCGCCGGCGCCGATTGGGCAGAATGCAGGAACGAGAACGGCAGATCTACTGCGATTGGAAAACTCAGCCGTTTGCGAGAATTGTTCTTTGTCGATGAATTCTCTATCGGTGCAAGCAAGATTCCCGTCACTCGGCAATCAACGATTGCGAAGTTTCGCAGCTTCCCAGAAAACGCTCGCTGGGAGATGGGCGATGTTATGTTCGCCACAGTAAACTTACCAGCAAATAATAATCACTATGTTTCTGATGCCGGACGCAACAGCGAATTCGAGGACAGACTGGTTGCTAACCGAGACTGGCTACATAGAGTATTTACCTTCGCAACGCGGGGGAGAGCCCGCGGCATCGTCATCTTTAGCGACAGCAATCCACTTTCCGAACCAGGCACTACGAAACTGTCCCGCGACGGCTATGTGGAAACGAGAAAACATATAAATACGCTTGCCTCCAAATTTCCAGGAAAAGTACTAATCGTCTATAGCCATTCAGGCAAACGATCCGTGGCATCCGGTATCCACTGGCACAGCAATATTGGTGAACTGAATGCAGGATCAGGCTGGATCAAAGTTAGAGTGAACCAATCCCAAACCGATTTATTCACAATCAACAACACCACAACACAAGCCTCGAATACCCACAGATAAAGGCAAAATATTCGAGTATGGGAGGCAAAGCAAACAGGCTGAAATTGGTCTGCCCCCCTGAATCAATCTGAAATTCTATGCAATGCCCTCAGCGTCGCTGGAATTGAATCATTGAAGCGGATAACTGCGGAAATGATCCCCATCTTCAGCTTCAATGTCATCATGATGATGGCCATGCTCTCCATGTACATGCTGATGCGCGATTTCTTCGTCTGTCGCGCTACGCACTTGTGCGACATTGAGAGTAAACCGCAGTGCAATACCAGCCAATGGGTGATTCCCATCCAGTACAACTTTATCGTCAGCGATATCGGTTACCGTAAAGATCATCGATTCCTCGCCACTGTCAGGGCTATCAGGCGTACCCTCAAATTGCATGCCGATTTCAAGCGGCTCGGGAAGACGATTGCGCGACTCGACCTTGAGAAGATTAGGATCGTATTCGCCGAATGCATCTTCCGGCTCAACCTGAATTGTCGTCTCGTACCCCACTTCCTTTCCTTCGAGTGCCTCCTCGATCTTCGGCAGCGTGTTCTCGTATCCACCGTGCAGGTACACCATCGGATCTCGACTCTCCTCAATCAGATTGCCTTGAGCATCTGAAAGTTTGTAGTGCAACGTCACTACTGTATTTTTGGCAATCTTCATGATGTTTCCTTTCAATTAAAAATCACCTGAATTATAACCGGCCCCTTAGGACGGTATCCGCATTTAGCCTATCAGCAATAACTATGCCTATATAATGGGCACATGAAAAAATTCACTCTTTTAGGGGGACTCACACCCCAGCAGTTTCTTCGTGACTACTGGCATAAAAAGCCTCTTCTGATCCGTCAGGCCTTTCCTCAATTTAAGCCATTACTCTCACGCGAGATGCTGTGTGAAATGGCAGTGCAGGACAATGTCGAATCACGACTTGTTACACATTTTGATACGCATTGGGAACTGCAAAACGGCCCTTTCAAACGTCTTCCCTCTTTCAGCAAAAAGGGCTGGACCATGCTATTACAAGGCGTCAATCTGCATCATGACGCAGTGGACGCCTTAATGCAGCAATTCCGCTTTATTCCTGATGCACGCCTGGACGATCTGATGATCAGCTATGCG
Organism: uncultured Noviherbaspirillum sp.; assembly: GCA_965974465.1. GTDB lineage: Bacteria > Pseudomonadota > Gammaproteobacteria > Burkholderiales > Burkholderiaceae_D > Noviherbaspirillum. Next base: position 1,318 of record CBHCMF010000300.1, on the reverse strand, counting down.
ACAGACACAGGCGGTGTCGGTCCGCATTTTGATTCCTATGATGTTTTTTTGCTTCAAGCCCATGGCCAGCGCCGTTGGCGCATCAGCGCACAAAAAGATTTGACGCTGGAAGATGGCTTACCGCTCAAGATTCTAAAAAACTTCTCGGCACAACAGGAATTCGTATTGGAACCGGGTGATATGCTTTATCTCCCTCCGCACTATGCACATGATGGGGTGGCAATTGGCGAATGCATGACCTATTCCATCGGCTTTCGCTCGCCTTCATTTCAAGAGCTTGGTGAAGCATTCCTCCAGTTCATGGCCGACTCTATCGACCTACCCGGTCGCTACGCTGATCCGGACCTCGGCATGGCCAAACATCCAGCTGAAATCAGCCGCTCAATGCTGTCGCGAATCGCAGCAGAATTGAACAAAGTCAAATTTACCGACGATGACATTGCCATCTTCCTAGGCGCATATCTCACCGAGCCAAAGGCAAACGTATTTTTTGATCCGCCACCACGTCCATGGACACTCCGGCGCTTCATTGAAGCCGCCAGCAAGCGTGGCGTAGCCTTGTCACGCAAAACGCGCATGCTATATCGAGGGCGCCATGTATTCATCAACGGGGAGTCCTTCTGTGCTGGAAAGGCGGATCGCACTACGCTCTCGCTGCTAGCTGATGCGCGCCGATTAGATGGGGCTGCTGTGGCCTCAGCATCTGACGACGTCAGCGAAGCTTTACATACGTGGTATCAAGACGGTTGGCTCATACTTGGGTAAATATCCAATATTGAAATGTTGCGTCCGCTTACAATTTACCTACCAAAAAGAAAAACCTATCTGTCTTGTTGAAAAAAAACCGCTATAATTATGAGTTAGGAAGTTTTCAACGTGTGCGTTGCAGCAATTTAATGCGCAGCCTGAGAAAATTACCTAATGAGCGATAATTACCGGTAATTATTCATCGCAAACTTTTTATAAAATAATTCTGAAGGGAAACACATGAAAAAGACTCTGTTGATCGCCTCTTTGTTGGCTGTTGCTCTGGTTGCTTGCAAAAAGGCTGACGAAGCTACTGCTCCGGCTGCTGAAACCGCAGCTCCTGCTGCTTCCGCTCCTGCTGCTTCCGCTCCGGCTACCGAGGCTACTGCTCCGGCCGCTTCTGCTCCAGCTGCTTCGGCTACTGACGCTGCTGCCGCTCCGGCTGCTTCGACCCCGGCTGCTTCCGCTCCGGCTGCTGACGCTGCTGCTCCGGCCGCTTCGGCTTCGGCTGCTGCTCCGGCTGCATCCAAGTAATCATAGATTACCCAAAAAAAAGCCGACCTTCGGGTCA
>CBHCMF010000299.1:0-4704 GCA_965974465.1 uncultured Noviherbaspirillum sp. | reverse complement strand
CTTGCGCCGTCATGCGTCCTTTCTTGTACGATCCGGGGACGACACGCAGTGGACCATCCGTAGGTCCGCAGTCATCGATATGAAGCCTTACTGCGACCATATCTTGTAGAACGCTATCTGGCGGCTGTACAAAAAGTGAACCTTCTTTCTCGGACCAGCCTGTCAATTGGGCATGCGGGCTTCTTTCTTTTACCGCGATGCTCAAGTCTTGATGCAGCGGGACGAGCCAGTTTTGATCTTGAGACTTTTCGAAAAAGGTACATTGCACGGCTACACCATCGCCAGGAAGGAGTTCTGCAATCGTAGGATGTGCGCGTATCAGTTTGGCGAGGTCGGCACACCAGGAAAAATCAAGTAGATGCCGATTTCCTACGCCGCTGATCTGAAGTTCAGAAATAACGCTGGCTAATGCCATGAACGTGTCTGAATCAAGCAGTGGGCCGGTAACGAGGAACCCATTATTTTTGAATAAATTTGCACTCACGATGGCTGTTCTCTAAACGTGCAAGCACACGATGTAAAGGGTTCGATGTCGCATGGTAGCCAATATCCGATATTAGTGGAGCAGTTCGCTGAGCGGCGCTAACAATAGCCCCATCCCGAAGTGCGCTATTAATGCGAAGAGAGCCCCAGGAATACTAATGCCACCTTGCTGTTTCAGCCCTTGGATAAGGTCATCTTTGGGCAACTCGCGGGTTTGGGTGAGACGAACAGCCTTTTCAGCCTTCTTATAGTAAAGAATGTTAGCCAGAACGCCGACAGGCAGACGTACCAAAACTAACACCCCTACAGGCCCTAAAATGCTTGCAGCAATCCAGTCAGCCACAAGGACAACGGCGCCAAGCACATACATCTTCCTGTAGAAAAACCAGACTATGCCAAAAACCGCCGCAAAGGGATTAAAACGCATCCAGACGCCGCTCTTATTGCTCCTCTCTTGCCAAATCTTCATCCAAACAGGATCCTGGAAAAAGGCCGAAAAGGCATTTTCCAGACTTAACGACGGTTGTTCTGATGTAGAGGACGACGCATTGCTTTGAGAAGAATGGTCCAAGGAATACTGGTCCTCTTGGATAGCGAGGATGATTTCCCTTGCCTGTGGAATGAGCGACTTGGGTACTTGAACTCGTATATTGCTGGTGCCGGATAACAGAAACGCATTTGCCACACCAATATAGGCGTCAGCGATGAATACGGGGATGCCTTCGGCCTCAAGTCGGCTTTGCAAAATATGTGCATCAGTCGTGTTTGCGAAACTCGCTACCGTTTCAAATTCTTCTTGGCGAATAGGCGCATCGTCGAAATGCGCTTCTGGTACAACGAGTTGCTCAGTGAATTCAACCCCACGGGCCCTAAGCTCCTGCTTGGCGACATCCTGAGCTAATTCGATTAACGTTCCTGCTCGTAATTTCTCAAGCAGGTCATCAGTAGAATATTCACGGAATGTTTGGACCAGCTCTTCTCGGAAATCTGCGCTCATGGCTTAATAGTGCTAGGTGGCAATGGGCGTATCCTGACACGGAAAAATTTCCAAGACAATACGGCTTATAAAGTAAGGCTATTCGCACACGGTCAAACAGAGGAAGTCAAACGCATTTTCATAAAACAGCGAACGTAGGTCCGCTTGTTTAACGCTGGTGTGGGGGAGATGTCGAAGGTGGGCTTCGACTAATGACGCCGTATCTCGTCATTCCGAACGCAGAACTCGAGGTAGTAGTGGGGCAGATGAAGGCGGGCGCGCTGCGGCGTTGCTCGTCGTTGCCATCGCCCCGCTATGGCTCCTCCTCTCGCCTTGCATCGCATCTCGCTACGACTGCCAAATTGCACAAATTCCTGCGCGGCCCCTAAGGCTATCGATTTTGCGTTAAGCATTCAACGAGAGAATGACTAATCGGAAAACCCGTGACATTCTGAAAGTGCAAAAACATCGGACTCGGATTGGCTTCTAAATAGAAGTATTCTCCTGCAGGGTTACGGCGCCAATCGATCGCCGTCCATCGCAGGGCCAAGCCTTTGCATACCTTGATTGCCCATGCACGAATAGTGTCAGGGACCTCCATAGGAATGAGTTCAGCACCGATGTCTGCCCGGAAGTCTTTTTGATCCGTTCGGATTTCGGCGGAAAATACCTTGTCCTCAATGACATAGGTTCTGATGTTGGTGCCGTCGATATAACGCTGTAATGTCACTGGCGCGCATTGGTATGCAGCGTCGAGTTGCCCTGCCATCAGATGGTTTTCACTTACTATCTCCGTCAAGGCGCCGCCACACACGGGCTTGAAGATGGATGTCGGGTGCTGTTTGACGAAAGTGCGAGAGGCGTCGCGGTGATTCGTCACCAAGGTTTCCGGAATACGTATACCCATCTGCTGGACGGCAGCAAGCTGCCTTGGCTTTTCTTTATGAAACTCGTATGCCTCACGGCTGTTGTACCAATCGGCATTCAAACTGCCGAGAAACGTCCACATGAGACTGGTGCTGTCCCTGTGCGCTATGTCATCTATTTCTGATTGGTTGACCGGCTTTGGGAAAACACCTTGATAGGTTCGCCAGTAGACGGATGAAATCTCATTCGAATGCAGTACGCCATCTTTGTTCTCAAGCGTGGCATGTCCGCGCGTTGGGTCGAAGCAAATTTGCATTTGTTGCGGATATTCTCTCGTGTCTAACACAACGCAATCGCGCCCTTTATTTAATAACGACTCATGAATATGGGCGATATGTTCATCTTGGCGAGAACCAAGCAGAAGTACTTTCGACATGGGGACTCATGATTGAGAAGGACGCACTTTTCTTCCCTCTCCCTAATCGGGAGAGGGGCCGGGTGATGGGGCTTATCAGATTCTCTGTTGCTTCAATAAGCCTTCATCCTACAAATCCGTGCAGCGGGCCACTAGAGCATCGGATCAACGCCGCCTTCTTCTCCGAGTGCTAATGTGGTGAGCTGCCCACCTTCCTCACCGACCATCATGGTGGTGACGTTCCCACCTTCTTCACCGACCATCATGGTGGAATAGTGCAATCCACCAGATACTTCTTGTTTTTCCAGATCGGAAAGCTCAACCAGGCCCTGGGATTCTGGATGGTGTTTGATCGCAAATGGATGTTTCATCTTAATCACCTCTACCTATTTCATGGTTAATGAATAATGGGCTACACAGATAGATACATCCCAATAGCCCTCGACTTACCGGCCTCACTACGTCAGGCCGTCCTCCGTACCGCAAGCAAACCGCTCTATTCGCCAGCAGTACAAAGTTTCGCCGTCGGCAAATGACCATCCGCTTCTTCCTGCCGCTCACCGATTCGGATTTCCAACTCCGACAAATTGATTTCTCTTAACATGCCGCCATGCATGTCAAACACGCGATGTGCCATGCGAATCGTTTCTGGCCGATGCGCGATAACGATGCGAGTAATACCTAAACCGGAAATCGATTGATTTACCATGCGCTCCGTCTGAATATCCAGATGCGCTGTCCCTTCGTCCATAAACAGAATGCGTGGCTGGCGATACAGGGCACGGGCAAGCATAACACGCTGCTTTTGACCGCCTGAAAGTGCTGTCCCCATGTCGCCGACAAGACTTTCATACTTCATCGGCATGGCCATGATTTCGTCATGGATCATGGCGGTCTGCGCAGCAAGGACAATGCGTGCCATGTCGTTTTCTGGATCGAAGAAGGAAATGTTTTCAGCAATGGAGCCTGCAAACAGATCGTCTTCCTGCATGACCACGCCGATTTGCTTTCGGTAAGCAGCCAGGCCGTAGTCCGCAATCGGCTTGCCATCCAACAGCACCTGGCCCTCCATTGCCTTGAACAAGCCTGTCATGATTTTTAGCAGCGTCGTTTTTCCGCATCCAGAAGTGCCGATGATGGCGACCACTTCACCGGCGTAGATGGTGAGATTCACGCCATTCAGGATCGGCGGTGCATCGGGCGCATAACGGTAGCGCACGTTTTGGAGCTGAATTGCGCCAGAGAGGGGCTGTGGCTCTGCCACTGCTTCCAACGCCATTCCTTGTTCTTCTTTTGCGCTATGTGCGATATCGGCAATCCGCTCCAGGTGTAGGGATAACATCCGGTATTCGATGGCCTTTTCGACCAGCGCGGATGCCTTTTCCGTGAAGTGCGTTTTGTAAGACATGAAGGCGAAGATCATACCGACGGTGAAATGACCGTTCATGACCATCTTCGCTGCGACATAGATCAGGATGATGTGCTCAATGCCGAAGATGCCGACATTGGCAGAGGTGAACCATATCTTGAGCTTTTCTAGACGAGCATTGCTGTTGATAACGTCAGCATAGGTGTGTTGCCAGACTTGTTCCCGCTGGCCTTCGCCACCGAAAAGCTTGAGACTGGTGATGCCGCGTACTGTTTCGATAAAGTTAGTGTTTTCCTTGGCGTGCGCGACGATAAGATCTTCTTGGCGAGAACGAAAGGGACGATACAGCGCCACGCGCAAAGCCAGATATAGCACCCAAGCTATCAGCACGATGGCGGCAAGCGTCGGGCTGTAAACGAACATCAGTACAAGTGTGGCGATGGCCATGATGCCATCGATCAGTCCGCCGACCACGCCCTCAGTGAGCAGGGCCTTGATCGGTTCCATCGAACCGAATCGGGAAACGATATCGCCGATATGGCGCTTCTCGAAAAAATCGATGGGTAGATGCATTAGATGCCGGAATAGGTTGCC
>CBHCMF010000298.1:0-4712 GCA_965974465.1 uncultured Noviherbaspirillum sp. | reverse complement strand
CATGCGCCTTCCAGTCAAGTTGAGGGCCGGTCTGGTGAAATATCCGGGCTAGGCCCTCACCTATTTATGCCCGCCTTTGTCCTCCAATGCCGGCTGTTTCTTTGAGGGATCCGACCAAAATCCTGGACTGGCAGAAGGCTAAAATTAACAAATCAAACATGAAGAAAATATTTGCAGCACTGGCCATCACCTTCGCCTCCCTTTTAGCCACGACCACAGCTGCGCATGCTGAGGTACAGAAAGACATCGTTCCTTCCCCTGACGGCAAACTTTCCGCCCAATACAAATGCGTGAATTATGTTTGCGATGCATGGGTGGTGGACGCATCTAAAAACCGTATTCCAGTCGCATCGAAGGTAAAAACCTCCAGTGTCGGCATGCAATGGCTAGGTCCGGAACTGGCGGAGTTCAGTTTCAGCTGCGGCAGCCCTTGTTCTGTGCAGTACTACTACCATGCGGCCAAGGGGAAATCGAGGCCGTTCCAGCAAGTGTTGGCAGTGGATAGCACGCGCCTTTGTCTGCTGGAAGCAGATGAGAAGGCGCTGAAAGTGGTGCCGATGTATGCCGATAAAAAAACGGCATTCTTGACCATCAAGTACACCGATCCAGCGTACCGCTTTTCATCTGAAGTCGCTGTACCGTATGCGGGCATTGATGCTCGCTTTAATAAAGACGGCAGCTTGACCTTGAGCTATACGGATAGTAACGACAAAGACGTGACGAAAAAAGTGAAGGCTGATTGCAAGTAACCGGTTCCCGGCATCGCAGATATTATTTCCATCTGCTGATGCCGGCACTGTCACCGTACGCAAAAGAAATTCATTTCTTTACGCTGCAAGGCGGCAGCCGAGGCTGCGAAGGTCTCCTGTATAACCGCACCGCGAAGACAAAGCTGCAGCAGGCCAAAACGGCAAGGTCGGTCCACCTCTCTGAATGTGTGGAGACACTCTGAATCGTAGCACTCTCGATATAGCGCGTTAGGTCCGATCAAAGAAAGGAGAAAATGACGCCCCTATCCAAAGAAGTCATTTCTAGACTTAAAAGTCTGGTCAACAATCGCACGCCAATTAGATCCTCTATGACCTATTTAGTTAATGGGGAAGAGGCTTGTCGGGAAACGTTCCTTATAAGGAAGATTGATAAATCAGGCTATATCGTAGGTCACGATGACTATTTGGAGAAATTTTTTGACGTTCCAGATCTCCACTTTAAATATGAGCGGCATGAATTTGAAAATTTCGATGATGCGTCTCATTTCGTAATTAACCATTACGGAATGGACGTCAACAGATTTTTGTAGAAATCGTAGAGAGCATTGCGATGCGCAACGGTTTCTTCCGGCATGTCGAATACGTTCTTGCGCGGGCCCTCCTATTGGTGAAATGAGCTTTGGAATAGATGGATTGCGCTGCTATCAAGTGCGCAAAGATGCAACGCTGAAAATCAACAGTGTGTATGGCCTAGCAGCGACGATAAACCTGTTTGTATGCTTAAGTACGGCCATCAAGAGTTTGCCTATAAGACGGGCCTTATTTTTGAAAATGAGGTTAATGATCTGGAGGAGTATTTCGGAAGTTTTATGGTTGATCCAGAAATTGGGCCTATAAAATTTTGGAGTAAGTAGTTGCATGCTCCCGTGCCGGGCATTACTGTCTATGTGGATTCTACGATGAAGACATCCCAGGCAGTGGGGGCCATCAAGAAGAAATTCAATCTGATTGATTCAGACCTTAGCTGGATTCGTGACTATGACTTTTCCAAGCTACTAATTCAATGGCCCGCAGATTGGTCTGGCGATCCTGGGGCATCCCAGACTGAAATAGAGGCAGCGGAACAATCTCTTGCAGTTCAGTTTCCGCTTGAATATCGTGAGCTATTGATGCGATGGAATGGCGGTGAAGCTTCCTTCGGGACGAATTACATCGCGTTTTGGCCGGCAAACGAGGTGGTCCAATTCAACAGAGATTTCAAGATTTCGCACTATCTCGGCGCTAAGGTGATCGGTATCGGGACGAATGGCGGGGGAATTTGCATTGGTTTAGATTACCGAAATACGAACGCATGGCCACCATTAATCTCGGTTCCGCTAGGAGATCTTGATATCCACGCAGTGCGTGAGTTGGGCGCTTCCTTTGAAGATGGTCTGATGAGCCTTATTAGCGGCCAAGTGGACGTGGATTAAGAAAGAGGCGAAAACTGAACAGGTATGTGGTCTTGCAGTTGTCCTGGTGTCAGATACGAATTCAGCTAAAGAAATGAAACATGCTTGAAAGACTCGTCTTTTCATCGCCCCTCTCTCTTAAGGTGCAGTAATAAATATCGTGGATATCTCAGAACTTTCGGCTCGGCGATGAAGGGCTATAACGGCATAACAGAGAACCCCTGTCCATTATGAGAAACATACTTTGCGCATTATTGTTTTCGATATTCACCCATTCCTCTCATCGAACGCTGCGTTAGTTACCGACTTATATAAAGGACGTGAGTGCGCTTGCGTATTGGCTAAAAGGAAGTGAACCAGGAAAACATGCCAAGGATGATTGGCCATTTGATGCCAGAATATTTCTTCGACCCAGCGACATAGTATTGGAAATTAGCACGCATCCGCCATCGATTGAAAGGGATATCAGAAGGGTTTCTAACGCTATATTGGCACAGACCGATATAGACATTCTTGATGGCGATAGCGAGCCGGTAAATTTTTGGTAAACAATTGCGTGGCCTTCTTAGAAGCCTCTCATCTTATTAGGAGCTTAGCTTTGGATTTGTCTGAATTGGCGGCGACAAGCGGAGATTCCACGCTTGTTTCTATGCTGTTTGATGGTCGAGAAGCTGTAGTCGAAATGGACCATGCTGAGCTTGAGAAAAGGGTGCGGATTCGAATTGAAACCAATCTGGTTTATACAAATTTATCTTCTGACCACCAAGGGAAGACCTGCCTTGTCTTGATTAGTTCTCTGAAGGATGTGTTGCATTCCAAAAATGGCGTGTTTGTCCCTGCAGAGGATTTTGGAACGTTTATGAAGGAGGTGAAGGAAGGGCTGCATCTTGCCTATGGATTGAGAACGAGACAATATGGGTTTGTTTTTTCTCTTGTGGGCGAGGTGGATTTTGTGGCGATTTTTCGATCGTTCTCTGACGTTCTGTTAGAGCTGTCTCCATCAGCGTGTTCTTGAAATGACAGAGGGTAAAAAGCAGCGCCTTCACCAGTTTATCAGTACTCAGCGCGAGACTCAGTTTGAGAAGCTTTGGAATGCGCCGAGCAGTGAATATGCTCGAACACGAGAGATTACAGAATTTATTCTCTGTCACGGCAGTTGTCGACAAGAGCTGTTACCCCTCCCAAGTAACGATCTTGTAGTCTTAATTAAGCTGCTTAGCAAAGCGTTTTATTTAGGGAAGAAAAGTGAAAAACTCGGTGAAGGAAAAAGCCTTGTCGAAGGTTTTTTAAGTAACCGGGGGTATGCGTTACCGCCGTTTTATACGTGGTGTAAAGAGAGTGGAATTACCTCTGAGGGCCAATTTTTCGGATTATTGCTGGACGTGTGGGGATGTGTAAAAGACAGGCAGTGTGGCTAATCTAGGAGAAGAGTAAGGTCATGTCCGCGATAAAGGTAGTTCCCGTAAATACCCCTGCTGGAATTCTTCAGTCTCAATCGGCGTTTTTTTTAAGAGACGTCAATTTTAATCCGGCACAGCGTCTTCTTATTTTGCGAGGAGAGGTGAATGCGAAATATGCGAAGACGCTAATATCACATCCCAAGCAAACGTCTATTCCATTTTCAGTTTTATTTAAAGGCGTACGGTCTTTTGATTGCGTGAATTACGATGACTTCGAAGCACATCACGGTGCGGAGTCAAAAAGTAACTTTGATCATGTGATGAGCGTGGGGGATACCGCGAACAGTAAAAATCTCTATTGGATGTGGTTCTATGACGATGTGTTTATTGTCCACGCTGATGGTTACGCGTTTAGTGGTTTTGCTTCTGCAGGATAGCAAGCCAAGCTAAGAATGGATACGTGCATGGGGACAGTGAAACAAATTCTCGAAGACTACCGTCATTTTGAGGATGGACTCATTTTGTCTTTTGAATATTTTTACGTTCCTAATGAGCCGCTTGCGGTGCAGATCGTCTTGTATGGCCAAAATCGGAAGTTACAAGGCAATGTCTGGCGTAAGGTAAAAGTCGTCGTTCGAAATGTCCAGGAGCTTTGTGCCAAGGTAAAAGGCAATCAATTTAATGCTCTATGTTCGGGAGTGAGGCTACTGCATTTCGGGGATGTGTGGTGTGTGGACATTGATGGAAATTACAGTCTGGCCCAGGATCCAACATCACTGGATGAAGTGCGTAAAGACGGTGCATGCTACGTCGTTGGGCATCAAATTGAAGCGTATGAGCTGGATGACCTTAGTTGAGGTTGGCCCACTAGAGCGATTTGCCTGTGCGTGAAAGGGGGCCATCTCGGGCCTGCGATGCTCACCGCAGCTCACGTACGATTGCGCTTCTCGGCCCGACCTGACCTCCCTTTCACACACAATCAAACCGCTCTAGATTATGGGGCTACAGAAATCCGGGCCGGTCAATGAACCAGAAGACTAACCTGCAGATGGGTTACAAATTTCTATATCAGGCCACATGCTGATGCTACAAAAACTCATTGCTGCAATATTTATGTTGTGCCTGACCCAGCTTCCGGCATACGCCTCTGG
>CBHCMF010000297.1:0-4718 GCA_965974465.1 uncultured Noviherbaspirillum sp. | reverse complement strand
TGGCTCGTCCTCTCCATCTACGCTCATCTTTCCGGGCCGTTAAGTTGACACTACCTCTCGCGCCATTTGCCTCGCGACTCTCGAACTCGTTTCTTCAGTTCATTAACTTGACAGTACCCCTGTGCGGATTACTCCTTATCCGATGATAAGCTGCAGTTATACTAATAAAAAAACATTTCTAGTATAACTGACGAAAAGCGTTATACTAGATTTTTCTCATTCTAGTATAACTATGAAACGCTACACTGACCTGTCCATGACCGCGCAAACGATGTACGCCCAGTTGCTCGATGCAGCAGTGGCTGCCGAGTACGTACGCTCCATTGCCGACCTGAACGGCTCCTTCTCAGTGAAAAGTGTCAAGGGACGGCCCTATTACTACTTCCAGTACACCGAACCGAACGGCAAGCTACGTCAAGTCTATGTTGGTCCAGAAAATGAAGCGGTTCGTGCCTTGGCTGAGAAAAAGGCAACGGCGGAATCGTCAGTCGAAGCCCTTGTCCTGCTTGCACGTTCAGCAATCACCCTCCGTTGCACGCCAGTCTTTCCAAAGCACTACCGGGTCATTCGACGCTTATCTGACTACGGGTTTTTCAAGGCGGGCGGCGTGTTGATTGGCACGCACGCGTTTCTAGCGTATGGCAACATGTTGGGCGTAACGTGGGGAGACACCTCACGCACGCAGGACATCGATTTCGCGCACGCCGGGAAGAACGTGGCACTGGCACTGCCCTCTGACCTCGAGGTCCAGACGCACGCAGCGATCGAGTCGTTGCAAATGGGCTTCTTGCCGATCTCCGGACTTTCAACCAAGACCGGCGCAACCTACCTTAATCCGAAGGAACCGGATTTCCGGCTCGACTTCCTTACGACCCTCCATCGTGAAGGCGATAAACCTTATGAGCATCCGCAACTCCACGTGACGCTGCAGCCTTTGAAGTTCATGGAGTTCTCGCTGGAGAACGTGCAACAGGCTGTACTGTTCTGTGCTGACGGTTCTGTCGTGGTAAACATTCCACATCCCGTGCGGTATGCACTGCACAAGCTGATTGTGTATGGTGAGCGCAGCGGCGCATTCGCAGTCAAAAGCAACAAGGACTTGATGCAGGCAGCATGCCTTCTTGCACTCTATAAAGAGCGCCGACCGTGGGAAGTCGAAGAAACATGGGCTGACTTGACATCGCGTGGCAAGGGATGGATTGCACGGGCCAAACAAGGCTTGGGTGCTTTAGCCCGCTTTGCTCCCGACCTGGACGTGCTAACGTGGCTGCCAATCGATTAGGAAACCCGGGATCTGTCACATTAATTTATCACGGTCGACCGCTGTACGATTTTTCATCCCTATCGGCAAGTTGACAATGCCGCGCAACTGCCGCTTCCGCTGCTGGGTCGGCTGATGCGCCGATACAAATCCCCACGCCAAGCCCAACGTTTCCTGTCGGCGCATGCCCAAATCAACAATGTTTTCCGCTGCCGCCGCAAACCCTTGTCGGCACAACAGTACCAGTTCGCCCGTCATCGGGCATTCCTGCTGTAGAGTGAAGTTACCCATGTAGACTGCTTCCAGTAACCCCTTTCTTCCTGCCATCCTCTCGCGCCATTTGCCTCGCGACTCTCGAACTCGTTTCTTCAGTTCATTAACTTGATAGTACCTAATGACGGCATGCGGTTCTGTCGCATTAATGAAATTTCTAAAAAACGACCACAATAGATAGTTGGAATGACGGACGATTTCACTATCTATCGAATATCAAGAATGTCAAAATAAATTAATGCGACAGAACCGTTATTGCTGCTCTTGAAGGCATTGCAGTACCTCCGAATGGCAGATGAGGCCTCCCTTTCCATTATTCTGAGCGTGCCAAGCTTGATAGGCGCCTTCAAAGGATTCAGGATAAACAGCCCCTTTGTTAAGCGGCTTGATGACGCTACGCAAAAGCGCCTTTTCGGAAATTGCCATGTGGTTAGAAATATGTCGAATATTCCACACTGGTTGGCCTTTGCCACGCCCCATAACCTCAATATGAAACACCCCGGATTTAGTGCCCTCTTTAAGATTGTGGATAATGAGCCAGCGACGCTCCTCCTTGACACCGTTAGCGATAGACCAGATGCCGATCGGATGTTGTTGTAAGCGAGACTCAGCACACCATCCTGCTGGCGCCAAAAGACACATGGCAGATATTAACAGTAGGCCTTTATGCATAACGTACAGGTGACGGGATCGCCGCCACTGTTGTAAATAAAATTGAAGTCGTCATTGCGATTCCCCGTCGACCGTCCTGTTATGTTTCTTACTTAAACCGTCTTCCAATCTGTAGGGATTTGCAAGCAGGGTCATGCCCTTAACTGCGGCAAACCTCGCCTCTTTCACAGTTAATGCGACAGAACCTTCCACTACGCTAATCTTAATCGTTAGCCATCACGAAACCCACCACGACAAAGTCAAAAATGGGTGGTTTTCCTGAGGAACATAGAAAAGCCTATCACCGCGACCTGAAGTTGGACTTGCTCGAACTCCGAGATCACGTATATGAATAGTCTTGATCAATGCCGTTGAGTTGACCAAAGAAACACGGGCGTGTCCTTTTTCAAGAGCACTTCCAATTAGATAAATGGAGTCGGATTGCTTTATGGACTTTAATTTCATGCACCCGAATCTGTCTTTAGCCTGAGTTAAATAGCCGAGCAATTCGTTTGCCCGGTCGGCATTGACTAATTTCAAGCGCTCAGACTCAGTTTGCCATTTTCGATTGAGAGAAAATGCTGCATGCCTCTTAATCTCTTCCGTATCTAAGATAACCGTCACTCCGTCGGCTTCAAAGGACATGCAACGGTTGGGCCGGGTCGCTGGTAAGGTAACAGTCCGAAATTCATTAATGTCTTGCCCAGTACCGGGGCCAATTTCTTGCGCAAATACTCCGCCTATGGAAAGTACAAGAGCGAAAAGTGCGAGTATGTAGGTCATTGGATGGCTAGACAGAATGGCTTAACTTGAGGTGGCCCGTCTTCAAGCGAATCATGGGTTGCGTGACATAAGCCACACCGAGCCACATGATTGCCCATTCGGTGCAATCAGACTTCCGTAAAAGGAAATGAGCCATGAAGCAGTCTAGCATTCTGTTTGTTGGGTTGGATGTACACAAGGATTCTATTGATATCACCACCGCTCAACAAGGCCGGGACGGTGACGTACGCGTTCGGGTAACGGTGCGACATTACTGTGCCACCATCCCCTGTAAACTGGGCGAACGATTTTTATCGCACGCGGCTTGAATCACATGAAGTCAGGTTTTCAGGCCAAACCGGTAATACAAACTTGAAACCAGAGCTATGTCCTTGTCTCTGGCAGACCGGGTGTAGAAGACAGCGGTTGCTGCTGCAATCCGAACTGCCGTCGATCTTGCGTACGATATGATGCAGATCCCTATCCGGTCTCCGGGGTGATTCGTTCGCAACAAACCAGACATTGTCCTGCCTGCCGCTGCCAGATGGCCAGAAGCTTTCTGCGGCCACTGAGATGGTCTATCATTTTCACAGCAATTCGATTGGATGATTCGGCCGACCTCACCGAGTAGATCTCTTGACTTCAATAGACACTTTTGGCTTCATCCATACAGACGGTTCAGATACATCGCTTACATCGTTTCGGCTTTTCGGAAATTTTCACCAGAACCCTTTAAAATTCCTTTGCACCTGCGTCGACCAGTAAAGTGACAATATCGGAATATCCTTTCATTTTTGCAAAGCTAAGCGCTGATTTTCCTTGCTTATCGCGTAAATTGACATCCGCTCCCCAGGAAATAAATGCGCGTACGAGTTCCGCATTGTTCATGAGTGCTGCCATCATCAGTGCGGTTGTGCCCGTAGTCGTCTGTGCATTGATCGGTACACCCTGATCAACCAATACCTGACCAAGCCACAGCATATCGTCAGTCGATGCAGTGGAGCGATTGACAACGACAACGGCCAAGTCGATCAAAGGCGTTATTCCTCCTTCGCTTTTCGCATGGACATCTGCCCCCACCCTAATCAGTTGGTGAGCAAAAGCAAATTTTCCTGCGCTTATTGCACTTGATAATGCGTTTTGTCCGGAGACAGTTGTTGGTGAATTGGGATTGGCTCCGTATTTGAACAATAACTCCGCGGAGTTCCAATCTCCGATACTGGCCAGCAGCGTCAATGGCGTCATGCCGCCAGGGCCACAGGAGTTCGGATCGTCCCCTTCCTTTAATATTGCTTCCAATCTTTGGGACCGCAGGGGCTCAACCAGGAATAGCGTCAGAAAGATGCGGGGAGCATTCTTGAATGTTTCATAGATTGGTTTTTGCTTAGCCTTGTCCGACTTGACAGAAAGAAGCGCGGAAAGGGAGGCATCCGGTATCTCAACATCCGGGCAGACTGCCAAGTTGGTCCCGGAAGCATTTTCGCCACTTATCAGCGCGATTAATGTAAGCCCTTTAGCTAGTATTCTTTTCATGACTTTACTCTTGCCTTAGTGTGCGGGTAGCAGCGGCCTCAACGTTCCTTTTGGCCTATTCACATGCCTCATGCAACTGGACACAATCAAGACAAAAAACGGTGGCTAATGAAGGTGATTCACAAATCCTTGAAATCCAATGCCAACCTGGCCAAATCGCCCACGCGCACTGTGCGAACACAAAGCAACCACGTCTTCCACTCCTGCGACTCGAACTCGAAGCTCGCCATCTGGACAG
>CBHCMF010000296.1:0-4768 GCA_965974465.1 uncultured Noviherbaspirillum sp. | reverse complement strand
ATGGGTATTGCGTAGCCTCGCAGAGGCTGCCTACATCCTTCCGGATGGGGATCCGCTGAAGAATCAGTTCGCGACTTTCCTTTCCAATAACATTGACTGGTACCTCACGAACCAAGCTAACAATACGGCGGCACCTGGAAACCACCTTGGCGTTATCACGACAGGCCCCGCATTTGGTTATGAGAATGGTACGGCGATCGCTCCATGGATGGATGATTTCTTTACGTCGGCTGTCGGCCGTGCAGTGGAATTGGGATTTGTCTCTGCCGATCCGCTTCTCCAATGGAAAGCGCGGTTTCCGATCAGTCGGATGGTGGATAGCGGATATTGCTGGATTCTGGGGTCCGCCTACAATATTAAACTTCGGGATAGTAGTACCAGCCCTGTGTACGCCACGATGCAACAGGCATATCTTGCAACCAATCCTACGGCGCTCACGTCCTTAGCATGCGGTGGTCCGGAAATGGCTTCTTATCTGAAACTGCAAGTGGGGGAAATGGTGGGATATTCTTCCAGCGTAGCAGGTTATCCGGCCAACATGCAGCCAGCTCTTGCTTACGTTGCCAAGTTCACCACGCCCAATGGCGCGGCAGCGTGGACGCAATTCCAGAAACGCGTAAATAAGCCGAATTACGCAAACGGTGCTCAGTTTGCCATTGTCCCCAGATAAGGGCTAAAGCGCTCCGGCGCGATCTTCACATCCCCGTCCTCTGCAGAGGACGGGGATTTTTTTATGGCCCTCTTGATTGCATGGTCTGATGACATACAGCTTGCGGCCCCTCAAACACATTTCCTGCGCCAGACCTAATCTGTTAAAGGGTTCTGTAGGAATGGCAATGCGTGCTTCGGTTCTTTCTGTCTTCATCGCACTCATTCTCGCCGCCTGTGCAAGCCCTGCCGAGCAAGCGGCGCAGGCGGAACAGGAAGTTGATCGTATGGTGCTGGTCTACGGTCCCGCCTGCGAGAAACTTGGGTTCAAAGCCAACACCGATCCGTGGCGGAATTGTGTTATCGGATTAAGTCAGAAAGATGCCGTTCGTCAAGGCAGCAACGCTTACTACCATGCTTATCCTTTCTGGTATCCACCGTATTGGGTATATTGAATTGATTTGTGTGTGCATGCGTACTGTCGCATCAATATGAATCAGCCGAAACAAGCTAAAGAAAAAGTCAGGGAATATTTGGAACGCCGACAAGCCGAGCGGCGGCAGAATGCGCGTTCACCGCTGCATGGACCTGAGCAGATTCGACAGGAAATTGGTTGGGGACCGATCGAGCGGCGACAAGGTGACCGGCGTCAGAAAAATTGACCGGCTTTGGCATCCCTATACGGGAGCGAACTCTGGACCAGTCGCCGTTGTCTGTAAATCGTAGTATGCAAACCGGTGGTGCCGTCGGATTCAGATCGCAGGACCTGAGTGCCGAAAGGCACCTTTCCTCTCTGTGAAGCCTCAACCTGAAGGAAATCAACATGTTAGGCAGAATCGTTACCGTCGCAGCCCTTGCTGTTGGCGGCGTCATGTTATCCAAGCAATTCAAGAAATCGCGTGGATACAGCAGTATGTCTTCCACGGAAGAGTTTATTGACGTCAACGTGCCGATCAGCACCGCTTACAATCAATGGACTCAGTTCGAAGAATTTCCGAAGTTCATGGAAAGCGTGCATGAAGTGCGTCAACTGGATGACACCCACCTGCATTGGCGCGCGGACATCGCCGGCAAGACCGAGGAATGGGATGTCGAGATCACGGAACAGATTCCGGATAAACGCATTGCATGGCGCAGCATCGGTGGCGTCAAGAATGCCGGCGTCGTTACCTTCCACAAGATTTCGGATTCGCGAACACGCATCATGCTACAAATGGACTACGAGCCACGCGGTATCGATGAAAAGATTGGGGATACGCTAGGCTTGGTGAAGATGCAGACCAAAGCCAATCTGAAGCGCTTTAAGGAAATGCTCGAAAGCCGTGGTACCGAAACCGGTGCATGGCGCGGTTCTGTGACGCAGCACTGAGTGAGTGTGGTACCAAGTGCGGTTCGGGGTACGAATGCCGGCTTGTGCATTGACATGGATGCACAAGCCGGATCGCCTTTGGCCAAGGCAATATAGCGCAGCTATCTTATCTATAAAAACTATTAATTTCACCCCATAATAGATGTGAGCTATTATTTGCTCGTGGCAGTTCTTTTCAACCTAAATGAGAGAGTACTTATGTCCCTGATCAACACACAAGTCAAACCGTTCACCGCGACCGCTTTTCACAATGGCAAGTTCATTTCCGTTTCGGATGCTGACCTGAAAGGCAAATGGTCTGTGGTGTTCTTCTATCCTGCCGACTTCACTTTCGTCTGCCCGACCGAACTGGGTGACCTGGCTGACAACTATGCGGCCTTCAAGGATCTGGGCGTGGAAATCTACGGCGTGTCGACCGACACCCACTTCACCCATAAGGCATGGCATGACACCTCGGAAACCATCAGCAAGGTCAAGTATCCGCTGATTGGCGATCCGACTGGCGTTATCACCCGTAACTTCGGCGTGATGATCGAAGAAGAAGGCCTCGCACTGCGCGGTACCTTTGTGATCAATCCGGAAGGCCAGATCAAGCTGTGCGAAATCCATGACAACGGTATCGGCCGCGACGCGAAGGAACTGCTGCGCAAAGTGCAGGCAGCGCAATATGTCGCCTCCCATCCGGGTGAAGTGTGCCCAGCTAAGTGGACCCCGGGCGCTGAGAGCCTGACGCCGTCCCTGGACCTCGTCGGCAAGATCTAAAAAGCAAAGACGGCGTGCTATGAAGCACGCCTGCTTCACCACCCTGCTTCTGCATGACCCCTTTCCTCGGCAAGGGGAAAGGAAGCAGCAGCGGCGCAGTAAGACCAGTACCACTCCCCGATCAATCTAATTGATCCGGCAGCCTTGGGTTGATCCGGTAGTGGCACTGCTCACCCTGAAATAACGCATCGATTCATTTTGAAAGCGAGATCGCCATGTTGGACGCTAACCTTAAAAATCAACTGAAAGCCTATCTCGAAAAAGTCACGCAACCAATCGAGATTGTCGCCTCACTCGATGACAGCGATAAATCGCACGAAATGTTTGCCCTGTTGACAGAGATTTCGGAGCTGTCACCGCATCTCACGTTGACGGTGCAACGCGGCGATGGCGAACGTACCCCCTCTTTCTCACTTAATCGCGTTGGTAGCAACATGGGCATCCGCTTTGCCGGTATCCCGATGGGCCACGAATTCACATCGCTGGTGCTGGCACTGCTGCAAGTCGGCGGCCATCCACCGAAAGCCGATGCAGACGTGTTGGAACAGATTGGCAAACTTGAGGGGGAATTCGTTTTCGAGACCTATATCTCGCTGTCCTGCCAAAACTGCCCGGACGTGGTGCAGGCGCTGAACCTCATGGCCGTGATCAATCCCAATGTACGCCATGTCATGATTGACGGTGCGTTGTTCCAAGAGGAAGTGAATGCACGGCAAATCATGTCGGTGCCGACCATCTTCTTGAACGGTCAGCCCTTCGGTCAGGGGCGCATGGGGCTCGAAGAAATTCTTGCCAAGCTCGATGCGGGCGCAGCGCAGCGTGAAGCCGCGAAGATTGCGCAAAAAGACGTATTCGATATGTTGATTGTTGGCGGCGGTCCGGCTGGTGCGTCGGCGGCGATCTATGCGGCGCGTAAGGGCATCCGCACCGGCGTCGTCGCGGAGCGTTTTGGCGGTCAGGTGCTTGACACGATGGGCATTGAAAATTTCATTTCGGTCAAAGAAACCGAAGGGCCGAAACTTGCCACCGCGCTGGAACAGCATGTGAAGGCCTATGATGTCGATGTGATGAATCTGCAGCGTGCCGCGGCGCTGGTACCGGGCGATCTCATCGAGATCCAGCTTGCCAGCGGTGCAAGCGTCAAGGCAAAAACGGTCGTGCTCGCCACTGGCGCTCGTTGGCGGCAGATGAATGTGCCGGGTGAAGAGCAGTATCGCAATCGCGGTGTTGCCTATTGCCCGCATTGCGACGGCCCGTTGTTCAAAGGCAAACGGGTGGCGGTCATCGGTGGTGGTAACTCCGGTGTGGAAGCAGCAATCGACTTGGCGGGCATCGTCGCGCATGTCACGCTGCTGGAATATGACAGCAAACTGCGTGCTGATGCAGTCTTGCAGCGTAAGCTCTTCAGCCTGCCGAATGTGACGGTCATCACGCAGGCGCAAACTACTGAGGTGACCGGTGACGGTAATAAGGTGAATGGTCTGCGTTACCTCGACCGCCAGAGCGGCGAAGCACGTAACGTCGAGCTGGAAGGCATCTTTGTCCAGATTGGCTTGCTACCCAATACCGACTGGCTAAAAGGCACGGTTGTGCTCAGTAACCGTGGTGAGATCGAAGTCGATGCACGCGGTCAGACTTCGGTGCCAGGCGTGTTTGCTGCCGGCGACGTGACAACCGTGCCCTACAAGCAGATCATCATTGCGATGGGAGAAGGCTCGAAGGCAGCGTTGGGCGCTTTCGATCACCTGATCAGGACGTCAGCGCCCGTAGAAGAGAAGGTTGCAGCCTGACTTGGCGATGACGAGACTGCCATGGAACGCCGGCCTTGCAGGCCGGCTTTTTTATGCTGGCGATAGCTCATACCAATCATCCCTCTAACGGAAGATTGGTATCAGTAGAGCGATTTGCCTGTGCGTGAAAGGCGGCCATCTCAGGCCTGCGATGCTCACCGTAGCTCATGTACGGCTGCGCTTCTCGGCCCGACCTAAC
>CBHCMF010000295.1:0-4783 GCA_965974465.1 uncultured Noviherbaspirillum sp. | reverse complement strand
TGCGGCGAAGTCTTGCCGTTGCGGCGCTCGCTGGCGGCCATCACGGACAGTTCCTTCTGCGTCTTCAGCTTGGCCGTGGTCTCGAACAGTTGCGCCTTGATCTGCTCCAACGTCATGTTGCGATCCTCGGCGAATTGCATCATCTTCAGGTTCACGTCCATCTGCTTCATGGCGGCTTCATGCTGACGCTGGCGCTCGGCTTCCTGTGCCTTGAACTGCAGCTCGGCCATGTCCGACTGCTGATTCAGCTCGGCTTTCTTCATCTCGCCTTCTGCGCGGATCATAGCCACTTCCTTCTGTGCGGCGGCGCGCGGGTCGCCCTGCTGGCCGGCGGCCGCTGCCGCTTCCTGCATCTGCTGAATTTCCTCGTCCGTGAATTCCAGGCGTGACGGGTCCAGGCGCTGCGCGCGTAGGGCTTCGCTCATCCATTTCTTCGGATTTACGCCGAATGCAGGGTTGAGAACGAATTGCCCCATTTGCAGCAGGGCCTGGTTCTGTGCGTCGCGCTCGAACAGCACCGACGAGCCGCGCGCGATGATCTTCGAATTCATCTTCTCGCGCGGGTCTTCGCCGTACAGCAGCAGCCATTCGTAGTACCGCTGAATGTGCGGCACCGTGATCATGTCGTCGAAATTTTTTGCGATCATGCGCAGCGGCGTGTTGCTGTTGCGGTCCAACAGCGTCATGCCGCCGACCGTCTGCGTTGCGGCACCCTGCTGACCCTGCGCCAAGAGCGGTATGCCGGTCACGCGCTCGGACAGTTCGAGCGCGAAGTTGATGATGTTCTGTAGCTGCTGCTGGTTGCTCGGGATGTCGATCGACACGAACGCCTTGCGGATATCCGTGTTAGCGCCTTCCTCCGTGGTGTACCAGACTTTGCCCGGCACAATCTCCCAATTCCCGTCAGCTGGGATCACAAGCGCCTTATCAATCACCAATTGCGGCGCCGACGACCGGCCGGCATTGTCCAGCATCGCCCGGGTGGCGGCATTGACCATGCGCTGCGGCGTGCGCATCTGGCGCGACACACCGATGCCCCACGGCGAACCGACGCGGCGGCTCCAGACCATCACGTCATACGGGAATTTGCCGGAGTCCAGCGGACTCATCACGGCGCGGATCACGCAGTCATTGACCATCGTGACCATCACCGGGAAGGACTCACCTTCCTCGCATTCGCAATCGGCTGCTTCCAGATCGTCCTTTTCGGCGAAGCCGTGGTAATACCAGACCTCGAACTGATCAGCATCAGACTGGCCGTCGCGATTGTCGTGGTAGCGCTTGCCCGGCCCTTCCTTCAGCACGTATTCGATCTGTTCTTCCAGATAGCCAGGAACACCGATCAACTCGCGCAACTGGCGCCCGGTCATGCGGTCGCGCTCCCAGATGTACGCGCCGTTGTGGATGTTGTCGCCGCAACACTTATCCGGGAACAGATCCCATGCGCTGATGCGTTTCGACTTCGGCTGAATCTTTTCCACGACCACGACATCGACCAGACCGGACGGGTCTTTATTGGTCGTGGTCGACTTGCTCTTCGCAGCGAACGGGCCTTTCATCACGCCTGTGCCGATCTTGGCTGCGTCGTGCAGGACTTTGCGCGCTTCTGTGTTGTAGTCGCACTCAGCCAGCCAGTCATCTATACGACGCTGCGCCAGTTCCGCGCCGGCTTTCGCTTCCTCAAGCATTTTCTCGGCGGCGCCACCGATCGTCATCCCATCGGGGAAGGCCACCGTTTCATCGCTGGTCGCGTCCTCAATGTCCGGCATTGGCGTCGGTTCGACCACGAAGCCGCGGTCATCAGTCGGAAGCAGCACATCGGCGGCCCGCGACGCAGCGAAATCAACGAACGGCATTGTGATCGGCACGAACGCGGTCGAACGAGTGCCGCTCTTTGGTGGCCTGCGGGAATTGCTCGAACCCCCATTGGCACTAACCGGCTTCGACATCTTGCGCTCTTCGCGGTTGGCGTCGTCGATACCCTCGTAATGGTCCTCGTCCTCTTCCCACTCGTCCTCGATGCCGGACTGCGATTTATGATCGACCGCCTCCTTGCGCTTGGCGGCCAGGGCCATGCCGAACGCATTCAGGCGTGCGATCCTGGCTTCTTCCATCTTCAACGCTTCTGGGTCGAGCTGATCGTCATCAGCCAAATAGCTCTGTTCGTTCATTGTTTCGCTGCCTGGATATCGAGCACGGCTTGCCTAACAATGCCGCAGAACTCGTGAAAACGCGCCGTAGGACTCTTGCGCCCTTCCCTGGTCAGGGATGCAAAGAAGGTCTTGCGCAAGCCTTGCGACAGTTCGAGCTGTATGCCTGCGCCTGCCTTGCCGATGTTGCAGATGTTCCTTGGCTCCGTACCCTGCAGCATCGGGTCGGCATGCTCTTGCACGACATAGCCGAATTGCTCCAGCCTGTTGCGCACGATATCCCTTGCCTCCACCAGTCCGCCGCCGACATACACTACTTGGCCGTCGCTTTCCTCGCCGTGCACGGTCAGCACGATGTCAGAGGCACGCATGAGGTCAATGCCTTGCGGCTCGTCGAACCTTGTACTGGTGATGTGCAGCGTCCAGTTGCCAGAGGGTTTGATGCCCTCGAAGACATAGTGCGAGAGGTCTTTGCCCGCTATTGCCCTGACAATTTCGGACGTGCCGGCCTCGATGCCGCCACCGTGAGGGGCGACGATCGCCACCGCACTGCCCGTCGCTTGAGAGGAAATAGCGTAAGCGTTCGGCTCGGCCAGGCGCAATGCCTCGAAATTGGCGTAGGTGTCGCTCATGACGCTCCAAAAATGATAAAACCGCCCGGAGGCGGTTCTGTGTTGTTCAATAGCCCATCGCCGAATCGAGCGGGGCGAAGACTGGGATATGCCCACGTCGCGCCTGCTCCTCGTTGCTCAACTGGTCAGCAACGATGGCAAGGTAGCGGTAATCGTCGGCGCCGTGGCTGAATTCGTCATGGATCGGCGCACCCGGCTCGTTGGTCGTCGCGTGAATCGCACGCTTGTAACGCTTCAGGCATTCGACCAGTCGCGCCGTCTTGGCCTTGTCGAAGTAGGTTTGCGCCAGCGTCATGCGGGCGGCCTTGATGCCCTCTTCCACGCCGATGCTCGGCACGATCTTGACCTTGCGGCCGAAGCTCTTCAAGATTTCCTCAGTGCTCTTGCCAGTCTTGAAATCCTTATGGCGCCCGTCATGCGGCAGCCAGTCATAGCCCCAGTTGTAGCGGCGCTGCTCCAGTTCTGCCGCATACCAATCCAGCGTCTTGTGGCTGTCCTCGATGTAGTCGATCACGCGCAGTTCAGATCGAACCTTCTGCGCGAAGATGATCGTCATGCAATCGTTCCAACCCAGATCCCAGATCGTGTGCACCTTGATGCGCGGATCGTACGGCACGTTACAGATGCGGCCTTCGCGAATCGCGGCGTCAATCTCAGACGCGTAGATCGCGCCCTTGACCGCCGTACGGCACTTGCCTTCCCAGATCGTGTCGTAATCCTCGCGGTTCGTGAGCTGGCAGTGCAGGCGTTCTTTCTCCAGCACTTCCGGGAACCACGGGTTATCGCTGTAGTTCACCTGCACCACGCACGCATCGGGCGGCGTGTTCAGCACGAAACGGCTGTAAGTCTCGTCTGTGTCCAGCTCCGGATTGAAGCTGACCCAGATTTCCGAATCCGGTTTGCGGATGGTCGGGATTAGCGTGTCCCACGACTTCTTACTGACGCTTTGCGCCTCTTCCACCCAGACCCGATCGACACCCTCGAAGGACTTGATCGACTCGACCGTCTGCGTCGCCAGCCCGGAAAACAAGAAGATGCTGCCGTTCCTGCCGCGAATCTCGGTTTCCAGGATCTGGAAGAACGAACCCAGCCCAAGCGCCTCGATCTGGTCCGACAGCAGCCTATGCACGGAATCGCGAATCGACTTCTGCACCTCGCGCGCGCACAACACACGCAAGCGTTGGCTTGCCGCCTGGATGATTAGCGCCCGCGCAAATGACCAACTCTTGCCCGATCCGCGCCCGCCGTGCGCCACCTTGTAGCGGCATGGCTCGAACAGGAACTGTAAGCAGTCTGGGAATTCAGCGTTCATAGTTTTTAGCTATCCTCGGTTGGTATAAACCCGAGATTTTTTGCACTTCGCATTTTTGGCGATAGTTAGAAACTATTTGGGCTTGACGAAAGAGACGGTAATGCTCTGCTCT
The DNA here is from genome assembly GCA_965974465.1 of uncultured Noviherbaspirillum sp. Lineage (GTDB taxonomy): Bacteria > Pseudomonadota > Gammaproteobacteria > Burkholderiales > Burkholderiaceae_D > Noviherbaspirillum. The sequence goes on along the minus strand of CBHCMF010000295.1, from coordinate 577 downwards.
ATCGGCCCACCGTCCGCGCCTGTGACTTCCGTCTGCACCTTGTCGCCGTAGTCACGCGGCGCAATCTTGGCTGCGCGCCAGCGGTAGTGATGCGCCAATTCCTTGGCCTTCGATAGCTCGAACTGGTCGGAAGCGTCTTCAATAGCCTGCGTCGCCTTCTCATCCCAGATGCGGGCAGACTTCACCCTGGCCTCGCGCGCACGTGCGGAACGCTCAACATCGCCCTCAATCCAGCTAATCAGCGTGCCAATTGACACATCCAGCCTGTTTGCAGCATCGGTCATGGTGATGCCGTCAATGATCATGGCGCACAGAGCATCAATACCAAGCGCGTCTAGCTTGCCTTTTGCTGGCGATGCCTTGGGCTTTCTGGACGCGACCTTCTTAGCCGGCTTCTTGGTTGCCGGTTTTTTCTTCTTGTCCTCAGCCACGATCAGCCCCGCATCTCTGGCATTTGAATCATCCGAAAGCACTCAATCGCGCCTAGCTCGGCATCTTCCAGGCGTGAGAGCGTGCCGTATTTCCACCACGGCACGAAGCCAGGCAACTCCTTCACCTTGTCCGCATGATGCGCATG
>CBHCMF010000294.1:0-4840 GCA_965974465.1 uncultured Noviherbaspirillum sp. | reverse complement strand
AACGCAAATTCCGCCGCCTTGCGCGCATGCAGGACCGCCGTATCGAATACAGGGACAGAAGCATCGTCTGGCCGTATTAGCATAGCGATTTCCGTGCATCCGAGGATGATGCCTTGCGCACCACGATCCACCAGACGCTGAATGATCTCGCAGTACGCTTGGCGCGACTGTTCTCGCACGATACCTCGGCACAGTTCTTCGAGAATCACCTTATGCACAATATTTCGGTCTTCTTCGTCCGGAACTAGCACGTCGAGATCGTGCTGATTGCGTAATCTGGACTTGTAAAAATCCTGCTCCATCGTAAAACGTGTGCCTAGCAAGCCAATCTTCCTTAACCCATGTCGCCGGATTTCCTCGGCCGTCGGATCAACGATATGGAGCAAAGGGATACCTGCCGCTGCTTCAATAGTGTCGGCAACGATATGCATCGTATTGGTACAGACAACCAGAAAGTCCGCCCCCGCCCCACGCAGAGATTGTGCTGCACGCGCAAGGAGCTGAGCGGCCTCATCCCAGGCACCGGCACCTTGCAAAGAGACGATTTCTTCAAAGTTCATGCTATACAGCACCAGTTTCGCCGAATGCAGACCGCCTAACCTTTCCTTCACAGTTTCATTGATGGTGCGGTAATAAGGGACGGTGGACTCCCAGCTCATTCCGCCCAGCAGGCCGATGGATTTCATTGACACTCCTTCCATTGTTTTTTCGCAGTGCGCACTATGTTAGTCCACAAAATCTATCCACCCTAGGTACAGTTATCCAAATAAATTCATCGACTGTTATGGCAGCTCGACCAATACAGTCCATTCTGAAAACGCAATCTCATCGGACTGCAAGCATGTTTGCCTCATGCGAGTGAGTTCCAGATGCCCCACGAGCCTTGCCTCAACCTTAGTCATTAGGAGTTTTAGAATGTCACACTGCCACATTGACCATATCACCGTTACCGCCCCTTCCCTCGATGTCGGTGCTGCATTCATACGGCAAACGCTTGGGATCGAGCCACAGATCGGCGGCGAGCATCCTCGCATGGGCACACACAATCTTCTTGTGCGTCTCGGTGACGCGTTATTTCTTGAAGTAATTTCACCCAATCCGAAAGCCCCACCGCCCGGGCGTCCTCGCTGGTTCGGACTCGACAGTCTGCGCCCTGACGCATTACCAGCGCTTTCTACGTGGGTGGCTCGGACGACAAACATTCATGCGATGGCCGCTGCATGTTCCGAGCAGCTTGGAAACATCGAAGCCATGAGCCGCGGTGCACTCAACTGGCTCATCACCATTCCCGCTAATGGGTCTGTTCCCGTTGATGGTATCGCTCCGGCACTCATTGAGTGGCATACCGATATCCATCCCGCATCAACACTTCGAGATGTAGGACTGTCCCTCGTTAAGCTCGAAATTTTTCACTCGGAACCCACTCGCGTTTCGCGTTTACTATCGTCCATCGGTATCAGCGCGCCACTTTCTGTCTCTCCGCTTTCCAGTGGTATCGCGCCGTATTTAGTCGCCCACATCGACACGCCACAGGGGCTTCGGCAACTGTCGGCCGCGCCTCCGCACAACGTATGAGCCCGAAGCAGACGGCTTCATAACGGGACACACAGCTTGAAATATCTCGTCATTGGTCCCAGTCTCTGTCTATCTATGGACGGCATCCCTCCTGGCCGTGTCCCGCCCCTTGCGATGGGCATGTGCAAGGGCGGCTCATCTCCTCAATAGTCGAATCGGTCGTGCCTCATGCACCGCGCCAATGGCCCCTATACGTAATATGAAGAAAGTCATGCGAGCGGATATGTCATCCCGCGCAATAACTCAGCACAGACGCTATAATGCTTGCCACAAATGCAATGCCAGACCTGACCAAGGTGCTTAGAGCGGTTTGATTGTGCGTGAAAGGGAGGTCAGGTCGGGCCGAGAAGCGCAACCGTACGTGAGCTACGGTGAGCATCACAGGCCCGAGATGGCCCCCTTTCACGCACAGGCAAATCGCTCTAGTGTGCAATGAGAGGCAGGAGGCTGAGGTGACTAGTGCACCGCTATTGACAAGTATCCATCCGGATTAACCACCAACCTTGTTTAGCATTGAGGTCGCTGTTCGAAATGTCTATGCCGCAGCAGACGGCACACTTCAAACATTCACCATATCTACAAATTCACGAGGACTTATGAAATATCTTGTTTTCGCCGCATGTCTTTTAATTTCCGTTACAGCCACCGCCGATGAAGCGAATCGACAGGTCAAGATTGCAAAAATCATTGAAGCACAGGGCATTCACAAGATGTTTCAACAGCAGATCGACCAGCAAACTGCGAGTGCAAAAGATATAGGCGCAAACCTCTACCGTAAGATACTCACAGAAAATGGCCTCTCAAGTGAGCAGGCAGACCCAAAGGTTGAGCAGATCTTCACCCGGTATATAGAACGCTGTGTGTCGATGTTTTCTGCAAAGGAGTTCGTCGAAATTTGGTCTCGCTACTATGGAAAGAACCTCTCTGAAGCAGACCTCGAAAAAATACTCGCTTACTACACTTCCCCTGTAGGCAAAAAGGATGTGGCCGCCTCTCAGGCAGCAATGGCTGGATTTTCTCAGGTCATTACCGTTGAAATGCAAAAGCGGATGGAAAGTGCGGTTGAACAATTGATGCGAGAGTTGAAGGAAGCATTGGGCGCATAAAGGAAATCGCCAACCTTCCATTTAACATTGACGACTACAGTATCGATCAGCTTCTTGATTAGAGGCGACAACATGCAAGCCGAACACTACCTCGTTATCGACTTTGAAGCGACGTGCTGTGACAAAGGCACCGTACCTCGCGAGCAGATGGAAATCATTGAAGTGGGCGCAGTCATGGTTGACGCCCTCACGCTCAGAGTCGTCGACGAGTTCCAACGCTTCATCCGTCCAACAAGATACCCAAAGTTAACGCCGTTTTGCACAACGCTCACGTCCATCCAACAACAGGATGTCGACCAAGCGCCTGTTTTTAAAGAGGTGATTAGTGAGTTCAAAATTTGGCTTTACCGATACCGTCGCTTTATCTTTTGTTCATGGGGTGACTACGACCTCAAGCAGCTGCGCCAAGATTGTGCGTTTCACAAGATTCCCTATCCGATAAGCGCGCCCCACGTCAACGTTAAGCGCCTTATGGCAGAGCGGCAGAAGCTTTCCAAAAAGCCAGGGCTCGGTGAGGCAGTGCGGCTCGCAGGCTTTAAGTTCACCGGCACACATCATCGTGGAATCGATGATGCGCGGAATATTGCTCGATTGCTGCCTTATATATTTGGGTCTGCGCGCCTTGGCGTATAGCGGTTAGGATCTTATGAACGCACTCTTTTGGAACGTTGCTGCACTGCTGATCAGCATACCGACGACGCTTCCGTTTTCTCAAACTAGCCATGATGCAGTAAGTAGCCCAATACCTGGGCATCGCGTGACAGAGATGACCTGCACCTGGGGCAAAACTGAGTCGCAATGGTTAACAATCGTCTGGTGGCAAGACACGCTTCCTCCGTATCCTGGCCAACCTATCGAGGTATTAGAGACATGGCCGGTTAAGTTTCTCAATCAAGCTTCCACTGCTAACCGTGTTCGCTCGGCTGGAAGTACTCCTCCGGTCAATGTCCGTCGGCGTGACGACTCCTATTTTCTATTCACATCCAAGTTGGCGTCCAATAAGGCCTATATAAAAATTGCGTCCGGAGGTATGTCAAAAGAGGGTTTTACGAATCTTGTGCAATCGATTCAGTTACGGGGCGACCAGCCAATAAAAGATGAAGCCCTTACTTGCGAACAGGTCAAACCCTAGAACATCCTCCGCTTTAATGCCGCAATGCTTACAGCCATTCTGCAACTGACCATCAGGCAGGCTTGCCACATTTAGGTAAAGCCAGAAAAGTTAAGTACCCGCGCATAAAAAACTGTGAGACGGATGTGGTCCTGGCTGGATGCGATGCAAAGTGCCCCCTAGCAATGCGAGCACTGCTAGGGGAGGGCAACGCGGCAGCGCGCCGGCCAGGGCCGCAGACACTCACCGTTTTTTTTATTCGCGGGTACTTAGGTGAAGTGGTGGCCCTGTACCAGGAGTCAGTGTTTCTCGAGCAAGTTCGCAAGGTGGGACCATTGCTTAGGCCTCCACCTACAGGCGAAAATCTTATCGTTCACTCGACTGATAACTTCGGCGCGTGTCCCTGAAGCGCTCTCGACTTCGAGGTTGAGAATGCCACCTTTCGGCATGCTTACTGCCTCTCATGTCCAACCTTAACTCTTACTATGCAATGAGAAAATACCTCCGTTTCATTGCCCTTCTTGGGCTACTGTTGGCCGGTCCTGCACAATCTCAATCTGCTTTTTGGCAGGACGAGCGTGGGAAACCCGTTCAGGAGACTGAATCGATGAAGTCTAAGAACGGCTTCGCTGGCTCGTTATTGGTCACCATGGACGAAGACTGGGAAAAGAAATGGAACACGCCGCCAGAAACTAAGCCCCACTTCACCAGAGCGGACGTGATTTCTCCCGGCAAAAAGGTTTTCATTCTTACTTTCTTTTCAAACCCATTGCGGGACCGTCTTGGCAACGCAGATGTGCGTTGCGACCTCAAGATCATCGACCCAACGGGTAAGGTGTCATTATCTCAGCAAGACATGAACTGTTTTTCGGGGCGAATAGCGGGTAGCCCGTACCACCTGTACCTGTCAGCACCGGTCATCGAATTTTTAGGCGAGCCGGGAGATCCCGCAGGCACCTGGGTAGTAGAGGTTAACCTCCGAGATGCCATTCGCAATGTAGAACTTCCTCTTCGCACTCGCTTTCAGCTTAAAAGTTAAGTAACGGCG
>CBHCMF010000293.1:0-4868 GCA_965974465.1 uncultured Noviherbaspirillum sp. | reverse complement strand
GAGTACGCGCTTGGTGGAGCCTTCACGGATCACTTTGACGTCGCGCGATTCTTGCAGGATTTCACGGGAAACGTTGAGCGGCAGATCAGCAGAGTCGATAACGCCTTTGACGAAGCGCAGATAGATCGGCATAAGCTGCTCGGCATCATCCATGATGAAGACGCGTTTCACATACAGCTTGATGCCGCCACGCTTGTTGCGGTCCCACAGATCGAATGGTGCGCGCTTTGGGATGTAGAGCAGTTGGGTGTATTCGCTGCGGCCTTCGACGCGGTTATGGGTGTAGGCGAGAGGTCCTTCGAAATCGTGCGAGACGTGCTTATAAAATTCTTCGTATTGCTCTGCCGTGATGTCGGATTTGCTGCGCGACCACAGTGCGCTGGCCTGGTTGACGGTTTCGAATTCGTCCTTGACGACGGTTTCCTTTTTCTCTTCGTCCCATTCTTCTTTCTGCATCAGAATGGGCAGCGAGATATGGTCCGAGTACTTGCGGATAATTGACTTCAGTTTCCATACTGACAAGAACTCGTCCTCGCCGTCGCGCAGATGCAGAATGATGTCGGTGCCGCGTGCCGCTTTGTCGATCGGTTCGACGCTGAAATCGCCTTCGCCACTTGATTCCCAACGCACGCCTTGTGCTGCGGAGAGACCGGCGCGGCGGCTCTCGACGGTGATCTTGTCAGCAACGATGAAGGCAGAGTAGAAACCCACACCGAACTGGCCGATCAGTGCGGCGTCCTTCTGCTGGTCACCCGACAGTTTTGAGAAGAATTCCTTGGTGCCCGATTTAGCGATGGTGCCGAGATGTTCGATCGCTTCCTCGCGGCTCATGCCGATGCCATTGTCGGAGATCGTGATGGTGCGAGCAGCCTTGTCGAAGGTGACCTTGATCTTGAGGTCAGGATCATTTTCGAACAGTTCGCTATGGTTGATCGCTTCGAAGCGCAGCTTGTCGGCGGCGTCGGAAGCATTGGAGATCAGTTCGCGCAGGAAGATTTCCTTGTTGGAGTACAAGGAGTGAATCATCAATTGCAGCAGTTGCTTGACTTCTGCCTGAAAACCCAGAGTTTGCTTTTCGGCTACGGCCATTTTTTACCTCGAGAGTCAATAGAATGAATGTCAGTTCACATCATCCGGGCATAGCCGAATGACAACCCTTTCGACATGGGGGCGCTCTATGGAATTTCAAGGCCGAAATCATGCTATCTGGACAGGCTTTTCACCTCCTTTTCCAGAAAACGTAGCAAGCCTAGGTCACCCATGTTGGCAACATTGACACGCATGCGCGTGGACGGGAGCTGGCTCGGGGAGAAAAGGCTGCCAGGGGCGAGCAAGAACCCTTCTTCCAGGGCTTTTTCGGCTAGTACATTCGTGTCGACGCCGGTATCGATCCAGATAAACATGCCGGCCGGCGTGACAATATCGGCGGCGAGGCCAACGCGTTCCAACTGCTTAATCGTCTTGTCGCGCACCATGTCCAGCTTGTTGCGTAAGCGGTCCACATGCTTGCGGTAATGGCCTTCCGACAGGATTTTGTAAACAATGCGCTCTCCAATGTCAGAGGTCGTTAAGGTGGAGAGCATCTTGCGATCGGACAAACGCTTCGCCATTTCTGGGGATGTCGCGATGAAGCCGACACGTAAATTTGCTGCCAGCGTCTTGGAAAAGCTGCCCAGGTAAATCACCCTGTTTAACTGATCGAGCGCGGCAATGCGTGTGGCCGGCTGCACGGTGCTGCCGGGGTGTAGGTCGCAGTAAACGTCGTCTTCAACGATCGTGAAATCGTGCTGTTCGGCGATCTTCAGGATCTGGAATGCTTTCGCCGCCGAGAGCGAAGTGGACGTTGGATTGTGCAATACCGAGTTGAGCACATATAGCTTCGGCTTATGCAATACAGCCAACTCCGCTAGTTTCGCAATATCCGGGCCGTCTGGCAGGCGCGGAATACCGACTACCTTGGCGCCGAGCGTGGCGAAAGAGCCGAACATCAGGAACCAGGCAGGGTCGTCGACGAAGATGGTGTCGCCTGGCAGCGTGAAGTGGCGGGCAATCAGATCTAGTCCTTGTGTGATCCCTGAGGTCGTCACCAACTGGTCAGGGGTGGCAGCGATTTCCAGTTCAGCCAGTTTTAGCTGCAATTGTTGGCGTAGCAGGGGCGAGCCTTGTGGATTGCCGTATTGCAGCAACAGGCTCTGATTCTGCCGGCTAATCGCGCGCAGACCATTGGCAATGAGCTCGCCGTCCAGCCAATCACTTGGCAACAGGCCCGAGCCCGGCATCCTCTGTGACGGATGTTCACGGAACATGTTGCGTACCAACCAAACCACGTCAAGGTGTTGCGGCATGGCTTCCATCGCACGCGGTGCATTGCTGGATATGCCCAGAGGGAAACGGTCTCGCACATAGAAGCCAGAACCGCGCCGTGATTCCAGGTAGCCCTTCGCCACCAGACGGTCATAGGCCTCCACCACGGTAAAGCGCGACACCCGGTGCTGCGTGGCGAATTGGCGGATCGAAGGCATGCGGGCGCCGCTACGCAGCAGCTTGTCATCGATACGCGCTTCAATGGAGCGCACGATCTGATCTACTAACGATTCACCCGCCTGGCGAGACAGGACTTGCGGTGTGGTGAGGCTGAGTTCAGTAGTGCGCTGTTTTTGGGAGGGGGCTGTATTGGTCATTTTGCCGTGACAGTGGTCGAAATTATTTGATTAACTGTACTGGTACTGTATTGGTTTTGTGGATTAGGATAGGCCAACATCAAGAAAATCGCAATCGCACCCGAAAGACTGTCATGACCCAAATTCTTCCTAATAAGAGCGAGCTGGAAAACGCCGCACAGATCGTCTATCAAGCGATGCCCCCTACGCCACAATACAGCTGGCCATTATTGAACGAGGCGCTCGGCACAGAAGTATGGGTGAAGCACGAGAATCACACGCCAACCGGTGCCTTCAAGGTACGCGGTGGGTTGGTATACATCTATCAACTGGCAAGGCGCGCACCACAGGTTCGCGGTGTCGTGTCGGCGACGCGCGGTAACCATGGTCAGTCGGTCGGTTTTGCCGTGCGCCGTCACGGCCTGCAGGCAACCATCGTTGTCCCACACGGCAACAGCAAGGAGAAGAATGCGGCAATGCGTGCGCTTGGCGTGTCTCTGATCGAGCACGGTAATGAATTTCAGGAATGCCGTGAGTATGCTGCTTGTCTAGCGGACCGGGAGCGTTTGCATATGATTCCGTCCTATCACAGCGATCTCGTAAGTGGCGTTGCCACCTATTGGATGGAGCTGTTATCCGCACATCCGGACATCGACACGATCTTTGTGTCGGTTGGTCAGGGCTCCGGTATTTGTGCAGCAATCACCGCACGCAATGCGTTGGGGTTGTCCACGCGGATTATCGGCGTCGTGTCGGCGCATGCGCTTGCCTACAAATTGTCCTTCGAACAGAGGCGCAAAATCGAATCGCCGGTTAACACCATCATTGCTGACGGCATGGCTTGTCGTGTGCCAGACGATATCGCGCTTGAGATCATCATGAAATATGTGGACGACATCGTTGCCGTGACCGATGAGGAGGTGGCAGCCGCAATGCGCCTGTACTACGTCGCTACGCACAACGTGGCAGAAGGTGCGGGCGCCGCGCCGTTGGCTGCTGCAATGCAGATGAAGTCTCAGCTCCGCGGCCGCAAGATCGGTGTGCCATTGTGCGGCGGTAATGTCGACCATGACCAGTTCGCACGTATTCTGTGCGCGAATCAGCCGAGTGTTTGCTGATACTAACTGTGCTTGTTTTGTGTAGGACATTGCTGAGCATGTATTCGGCAATGGCGATTTTGCCTGATAGGGAAGAAGCCGATGAAGACAACGATGACACAGGAAACGCGCGGCATGTGGCTTGGGGCTATTGGCGTTACCATTTTTAGTCTGACATTGCCATTTACACGTATGGCGGTCGCCGAACTGAATCCCGTACTGGTAGCTCTCGGACGGGCCGTAGTCGCTGCTATTTGCTCGATAGGTTTACTGTGGTGGATTGGTGCGCCACGTCCGACATCGACACAATGGCGTGCGCTTCTGATTACGTCCCTCGGCGTGGTGATCGGTTTTCCGCTTTTTTCCTCAATCGCGATGCGTTACGTGCCGGCATCGCATGGCGCGATTGTGCTTGGCATCCTGCCCTTGGCAACAGCGTTATTCGGCGCCTTACGTTTTGGCGAACGGCCTTCGACCGGATTCTGGATTGCTGCGCTCACCGGCAGTGCTCTCGTGATTACCTTTGCGTTGCGTCAAGGTGATGGGACATTGCATTCGGCCGATTTCGCCTTGTTCGGCGCTGTACTCGCTGCAGCAATGGGTTACGCTGAGGGTGCGCGTCTGTCGCAAACGATGGGCGGGCAGCAAGTGATTTCTTGGGCACTGGTGCTATCCCTGCCGGTGCTGCTGCCGGTCACCCTCTGGCTCGGTTGGAATTACGGCGTTACGGCATCGGCCCGGGCATGGGTAGGATTTGGGTATGTGTCTTTATTTTCGATGTTTATTGGGTTCTTCTTTTGGTATAAAGGATTGGCGCTCGGCGGCATCGCTCGGGTAGGTCAGGTGCAATTGCTGCAGCCTTTCCTAACACTGATCGGCGCTACTCTGATCCTTGATGAGATGCTAGATGCAAGCAACTTCCTGTTTGCCATCGCCGTCATTGCGGTGGTCGCGGTTGGGCGTCACATGAGCATCAAGCGCTAGAGGCGTTTTCCGGTGCGTGAAGGGGCGATCTCACGCTTTCCGTGCTCAAAGCTTGGGCAGACCTGCCCTCTTGCATGTGCAGTTAAATCGCTCTAGGCTGTCAATCCCACTTGTTTTCTATCAATCT
>CBHCMF010000292.1:0-4874 GCA_965974465.1 uncultured Noviherbaspirillum sp. | reverse complement strand
CTTGCGCTTGCATTTATCGGCAACAAACATTCGGCTGGCGGTGGTGGTGTGATGGAAAATCTGCGTGCGGCTCCGGCGCCCGCTGCGAATGCGCCCGCGGCTGCTGGTTCTTCAAATGGGTCTCAGGGGGCGGGGGTGCCTGCGAATGCTGCGCCTATGGGGGCGGCAGGTCAGGCAAATCAGATTCCAAAATAAGTGCTGGTATTTTTATTGGTTTTGGCTTGTTTGATAGCAATTGCGCGTTGAACAAAGTGCGTAAAGCAGGGTAAAATAGCAGTCTTTAGCCGACGTGGTGAAATTGGTAGACACGCTATCTTGAGGGGGTAGTGGCGAAAGCTGTGCGAGTTCGAGTCTCGCCGTCGGCACCAATAAATAAAGGGCCAGCAAGGGGTGTTCCCAAGCTGGCTTTTTATCGAGGAATTTTGGTTTGATTAGCAGATCATTCAACTAGCCAACATTCGGCCCACATCGTGAACCTCGAAAATTATTTCCCCATTCTTCTTTTTATCCTGGTTGGTATCGGCGTAGGCGTCGTGCCTCAAGTCCTTGGGCGCGTACTGGCGCCTCACAAACCGGATGCTGAAAAACTTTCGCCGTACGAGTGTGGCTTCGAGGCGTTTGAGGATGCGCGTATGAAGTTCGACGTGCGTTACTACCTCATCGCTATCCTGTTCATTTTGTTCGATCTGGAAACTGCGTTTTTCTTCCCGTGGGGTGTTGCCATGCGCGATCTTGGATGGCAGGGCTTCGTCACGATGATGGTGTTTATTGCAGAATTCATCGTGGGCTTCTGGTACATCTGGAAGCGGGGCGCTCTGGATTGGGAGTAAGTCATGTCTATTGAAGGCGTATTGAACGAAGGTTTCATCACAACGACAGCAGATAAGCTGATCAATTGGACGCGCACTGGTTCGCTCTGGCCGATGACCTTCGGTCTGGCTTGTTGTGCAGTCGAAATGATGCATGCGGGTGCGTCACGTTACGATCTTGATCGTTTTGGGGTGGTGTTTCGCCCGTCGCCGCGTCAGTCTGACGTGATGATCGTTGCGGGTACTCTGTGCAACAAGATGGCGCCGGCGCTGCGTAAAGTCTACGATCAGATGGCTGAGCCGCGTTGGGTTATCTCTATGGGGACGTGTGCCAACGGTGGTGGTTACTATCACTATTCGTATTCGGTGGTGCGCGGATGTGACCGTATTGTGCCGGTTGATGTGTACGTGCCGGGATGTCCGCCGACCGCAGAGGCTCTGTTGTACGGCATTATGCAGTTGCAGAACAAGATCAAGCGAACCAATACAATTGCACGCTAAGACGCCGCTTGGGAAAAGATATGTCCACGAAAATTGAAACTCTCGAAGCTGCGCTGCGAAATGCGCTCGGTAGCCAAATTCGAAGCTTAACTGTTGCGCTGGGTGAGGTGACAGTGGTGGTTGATGCTTCGGAATATCTGTCGACGATGCGCCAATTGCGCGATCACGCAGACCTGCGTTTCGAAGAGTTGATTGACTTGTGTGGTGTTGACTATTCGACGTATGGGGACGGTGTGTGGGATGGGCCGCGTTTTGCGGTGGTATGCCATCTGTTGTCGGTCACGCATAACTGGCGTCTGCGCGTGCGCGTATTCGCTCCGGACGATGAACTTCCTGTGGTGGCGTCGGTCGCAGACATCTGGTCGTCTGCCAATTGGTGTGAGCGTGAAGCGTTTGATCTCTTTGGCATTCTCTTCGAAGGGCACAATGATCTGCGTCGCCTTCTCACAGACTATGGCTTCATTGGTCATCCGTTCCGCAAAGACTTCCCGGTGTCCGGCTATGTCGAGATGCGCTACGACCCTGAACAGAAGCGCGTAATTTACCAACCCGTGACGATTGAGCCGCGTGAAATTATTCCGCGTGTGATTCGCGAAGAGAAATACGGGATGAAATAATGGCTGAGATCAAGAATTACACCCTAAACTTTGGTCCGCAGCACCCGGCTGCTCATGGTGTGCTGCGTCTCGTGCTCGAGCTGGACGGCGAGGTTATTCAACGTGCCGACCCACATATTGGTCTGTTGCATCGTGCAACAGAAAAGCTGGCGGAGCAGAAGACGTATCTCCAGTCGGTACCTTATATGGACCGCCTCGATTATGTGTCGATGATGTGTAACGAGCACGCCTACGTGATGGCGATCGAGAAGCTTCTCGGTATTGAGGTGCCGCTTCGTGCGCAGTATATCCGCGTGATGTTCGACGAGATCACCCGTATCCTGAATCACTTACTGTGGATTGGTGCGCACGGGTTGGATGTTGGTGCGATGGCGGTATTTCTGTATGCGTTCCGCGAGCGTGAAGATCTGATGGACTGCTACGAAGCGGTGTCCGGTGCGCGTATGCATGCAGCGTACTATCGCCCGGGCGGTGTTTATCGTGATCTGCCGGATTCGATGCCGAAATATGCCGCATCGGTGGTGCGCAACGAGAAAGCGATCAGGCAGTTGAACGAAAATCGCCAAGGATCACTGCTGGATTTTATTGAAGATTTTACCAGCCGCTTCCCAGGTTACGTCGACGAGTACGAGACTTTGCTGACCGACAACCGTATCTGGAAGCAGCGCTTGGTCGGAATTGGCGTTGTGTCGCCCGAGCGTGCCAAAGCCATGGGTTTTACCGGCCCAATGCTACGCGGTTCAGGTGTGGCGTGGGATTTGCGCAAAAAGCAGCCGTATGAAGTGTACGACTTGCTGGATTTTGATATTCCCGTTGGCGTAAATGGCGATTGCTATGACCGTTATTTGGTGCGTGTCGAGGAAATGCGCCAGTCGAACCGCATCATCAAGCAATGCGTCGAGTGGCTGCGTAATAATCCTGGCCCGGTGATGACGGATAACCACAAGGTGGCGCCACCATCACGTGTGAACATGAAATCCAATATGGAAGAGCTGATTCACCACTTTAAGCTTTTCTCCGAAGGTTTTCATGTGCCTGAAGGAGAGGCTTATGTAGGTGTTGAGCATCCGAAAGGCGAATTTGGTATCTATCTGATTTCAGACGGCGCAAACAAGCCATATCGCATGAAGATTCGTGCACCAGGCTATGCGCACCTGCAAGGACTGGATGAAATGGCCAAGGGCCATATGATCGCCGATGCCGTGACGATCATTGGTACACAAGATATTGTGTTTGGTGAGATTGACCGATAACCCGCGCAAAGCATCGCGCACGAATGGCTGACAATATGCTGTTAAGTCAAGAAGCGTACAAGAAAATTGATCGCGAACTCGCGAAATTCCCAGCTGATCAAAGGCAGTCTGCCGTGATGGCGGCCCTGGCAATTGCTCAGGATGAAAAGGGCTGGCTGTCCCCAGAAGTGATGCAAGACATTGCTGATTACATCGGCATGGCTGCGATTGCTGTACAGGAAGTTGCCACCTTCTACAACATGTATAACACCAAACCGGTTGGTAAACACAAAATTTCAGTGTGTACCAACCTGCCATGCGCCTTGTCTGGCGGTGAACGCGCCGCACATTATCTGAAGCAGAAGCTTGGTGTTGATTATAAGGAAACGACTGCGGACGGCCAGTTCACCCTGATTGAAGGTGAATGTATGGGGGCTTGCGGTGATGCACCGGTCATGCTGGTAAACAACAAGCGCATGTGCAGCCATATGTCGAATGAAAAAATCGATGTGCTGGTGGAGGAGTTAAAGAAATGACCTGCCTGCATGATCGTCATATCAATCCTCTGATTCTTGCTGGTCTCGACGGCAATAACTGGCATCTGGCCGACTACGTTAAACGTGGTGGCTATGAAGCCTTGAAGCGTATTCTGAACGAAAAAATTACGCCCGAGCAGGTAATTGCTGAATTGAAGGCCTCCTCGCTGCGTGGACGTGGTGGTGCAGGCTTCCCTACTGGATTGAAGTGGAGTTTTATGCCGCGCCAGTTTCCGGGGCAAAAGTACCTTGTGTGTAATACCGACGAAGGCGAGCCAGGTACCTTTAAGGATCGCGATATTATTCGCTACAACCCACACGCCTTGATTGAAGGTATGGCAATCGGTGCGTATGCTATGGGCATTACTGCCGGTTACAACTATATTCATGGTGAGGTTTGGGCCGAGTACGAACGCTTTGAGCAGGCGTTGGAAGAAGCCCGTGCCGCTGGCTTCCTTGGCGATAAGATCATGGGTAGCGATTTCAGCTTTCAGCTGCATGCGTTCCATGGTTATGGTGCCTACATCTGTGGTGAAGAAACCGCATTGTTGGAGTCGTTGGAAGGCAAGAAAGGTCAGCCGCGCTTCAAGCCGCCATTCCCGGCTAGCTTCGGTTTGTATGGCAAGCCGACCACAATCAATAATACCGAAACCTTCGCCGCTGTGCCGTTCATCATGCGTATGGGAGGCGAGGCCTATGCGGCCTTAGGTAAGCCAAACAATGGTGGTACCAAGATTTTTTCTATGTCTGGTGATGTGGCCAAGCCCGGCAATTATGAAGTGCCGCTCGGTACACCGTTTGCGAAATTGTTAGAACTGGCCGGTGGAATGCGTGACGGTAAGAAGATCAAGGCTGTCATTCCGGGCGGCTCGTCGATGCCGGTATTGACTGGTGAGGTCATGATGAATACCGACATGGACTATGACTCCATTGCTAAGGCGGGTTCAATGCTCGGTTCTGGCGCCGTCATTGTGATGGATGAAACGCGCTGTATGGTTAAGTCACTGCTGCGATTGTCATATTTCTATTTTGAAGAATCATGTGGGCAGTGCACACCATGCCGCGAAGGGACTGGTTGGCTCTATCGCATGGTGCATCGCATTGAACATGGACAGGGCCGCGCAGACGACCTCGACATGCTGAATTCCATTGCTGACAACATTCAAGGCCGAACGATTT
>CBHCMF010000291.1:0-4886 GCA_965974465.1 uncultured Noviherbaspirillum sp. | reverse complement strand
TTACCCTTCCATAGAGAAATTGAAGCTCGGCACAAATGTACAAAGTCGAGCTTAGGTGGTGGTGAATATTTCGAATCTGAAGATTGGTATCCGGCTTTGCATTTTTGCGAGTCTTCTGCTGTTTGCGATTAATCTTGTCGGCATCCTGGGTTGGTATGGACTGAGCAGTCAAGATGAGCAGGATGCCAAGGCCATGGAAAGTATGCTCCTCATGCAGAATGCGGTCGACACCGCGCGTCATGCGCAGGTAACGTTCAAGATACAGGTCCAAGAATGGAAGAACACGCTTCTGCGCGGCGACAATCCGGCCGATTTTGAGAGGTACCGCAAGGCCTTCGTGGAGAACGGCGAGATCACGCAAGCATGCCTGGAAAAGCTCAAGGGTACGCTGGCGATAGCACATCTAAACACCACGGTGGTCGAAGAGTTGCAAAAAACGTTGGCCAGCCTGCAGGAGAAGTATCTCCATGCGCTGCAGCAGTATGACAGCGCAGACCCAAATAGCGCTCAGGTGGTCGATGCCATGGTCAGGGGAATAGACCGCGTGCCGAACGAAAAGATCGATGACATCGTGGCCTACGTGATTGAGCAGTCGAAAAAAATGGCGGACGAGTCGAAGGCTAAATCGGCGGCAAGCTACAAGGCGGCCAGCATCTCCCTGCTATCAATCATTGCCCTTACGGTGGGGGCTGGCATTGCCCTTACCGTGTTCCTGATTCGCAGCATTACTGGTCCGATGAGCAAGGCCCTTGCTGTGGCAAAGACGTTCACCGCCGGCGATTTCAGTAGCCAGATCGATGTCCATAGCACAGACGAAACCGGGCAACTGCTGCAAGCATTGAAGGATATGAACGATGCGATGCTCAGCATCGTGCGTGAAGTGCGTGACACCCCCGGGATCATTTCCTTGGTCTCGCAACACGTTGCCGCAGACGACAGCGGTCTGCGTCCCAATGCCAAGGAACCTGCCTCCTTGTCGGAAGAGGCAGCGCCGATGTTGAAACAGAATGACGGCAATACGGGTCAAGTCAGCCAATTGGCTCAAACTGCACTTGAAGTGACACGGAAGGTCAGGGAAAGCCTAAACTTCGTCGACACGGTGTTTGATTCGGTCCCGGTGCCGATGTACATAAAGGATTTAGACGGGCGCTTCCTACGCGTCAACAAAGCGTTTTCCCACGCCTATGACCTTCCACCGGAGCGGATACTTGGCAAGACAAACTATGACGTGATGAGTAAGGCCGCGGCGGACATGCATTTTGTTCAGGACCGCCGTGTAATGGAAAGCCGCGCTACGCAAACCTATGAGGCATCATTTACCGTATCCGGGCGCTGGGTCGAACTTGTCGTCAACAAAGCTCCGCTGATCACAGGAAATGACAGAGTGTGCGGCATGATCGGTATTGCGCTCGACATTTCGCCTCAGAAGGATGCTGTGCGCGCCATGCTCCAAGCAAAAGAAGCCGCCGAATCGGCCAACCGTGCCAAGAGTGCTTTCCTAGCCAACATCAGCCATGAAATACGCACACCGATGAACAGCGTGATCGGTATGTCCCACTTGGCACTCAAGACCGACCTGACGCTGAGGCAGCGTGACTATCTACTCAAGATCCTAGTCTCGGGTGAGCATCTATTAAACCTGATTAACGATATTCTCGATTTCTCGAAGATCGAGGCTGGCAAACTGGAGCTCGAAACAGCCGCTTTCGATCTCGATCAGACAATCGGCAAAGCGATAGCTCAATTGGTAGGACAAGCAAGCGCCAAAGGACTTAGGCTGACGGCACAGATTGATCCCGATGTGCCCCCCCGGTGGCGTGGTGATGCATTGCGCATAAATCAAGTGCTCCTCAATCTCGTCGGCAATGCCCTCAAGTTCACCGAGAAAGGTGCCGTGTCGCTGCGCGTTCGCCTACAGGAAGAAGATGCCTCTTCCGGCATGTTGTTGGTTGAAGTGCAGGACAGTGGCATCGGCATGACGGCGGATGAAATTACCAGCCTATTCCAACCGTTTCATCAGTCGGACAGCTCCAATACGCGCAAATATGGCGGTACTGGATTAGGGCTGGCGATTTGCAAGCGGCTGGTGGAGCAAATGGGGGGCGTCATCGGTGTCGAAAGCGAGCCGGGACAAGGAAGCCGGTTCTGGTTCACTCTACGCCTGGACAAGAATCTGCTGAGTGAAGGGGAGGAAGGCGGCCCCTCCCTCCCAGTGAAAGAAAGCACAACATTGAATCTTGCGCCTTTACAGGGCGCCGCCCTCCTCCTCGTCGAAGACAACCTGTTCAACCAGCAGGTGGCCGCCGAAATGCTGGAAGATGCCGGCGCCAAGGTCAGCATTGCAGGCAATGGACAGGAGGCGCTTGTTCTGTTGCAGCAGCAACGCTTTGACTGCGTGTTGATGGATGTGCAGATGCCGGTGATGGACGGCCTCGAAGCCACGCGCCGGATACGTGCCCTTCCCGAACTGGCCACACTTCCGATCCTGGCAATGACCGCCAATGCCAGTGCAGAAGACCGTGCGCGTTGCGCGGCGGCGGGCATGAATGGTTTCATCACGAAACCGGTGGCGCCGCAACAGCTCACGACTCAAGTGGCTAGTTGCATGATGCAAGGCCGTGAAGCGGAGACACCGTTGCCATGCGATGCCTCCGTCAGTGATGACGTACAGCATGCCGAGAAGCTGATCGATCTGGACATGCTTGCGAAGGGGTTTCACAGCAATCCCGAGCGGATTCGCAAGTATGCTTTTAAATTTATCGAAACCACTCGCCAGAGCATGGAAGAAATGGAAGCTGCATTGGCAGAAGGAGACCTTGCGCAGCTTGCTGCCCTCGGGCATCGCAGCAAATCCAGCGCGCGGGCTGTTGGCGCAAAGGCATTCGCTGACCTGTGCCAAGCGCTGGAAGAAATTGGGAAACGCGAGGGGCTTGAACAGGCACGTGAGGTTATCTGCCAGCTATGGCCAATGCTGGAGCAGATTGAGCAGCACATCGAGACTGAATTCGCGGATTCTCGTACAAATAGCGTCGTCGGTTAACGTTCGATCATTTCATTTCGGTTGGCATAAGTCCTTGAACTAATGAGCACTTCAGCGCACTTCTCATCCCTCTTCGTCCTGTGCCCTGCCAAGTGGAAATTTGCCGTCCACCTGCGCTATGGCGCAACATACTTGGTGGGAGGCGGCCCTCGAAGTCGCCCAGACCTTTGAAAGGCTTCCTAGCCAGTCCTTGGCACTTAGTGTATCGGCGCAGCGGTCAAACGGGACCATGCCGGCCCGCACAAAAATCGCCCCACCTTTACAAGGCGCTTTCCCTCTATGCTGAAAATATGGAGACAGGGATTCCGTATTGATTTGCCAAGTCCACGACATGCTGGGTTCCTCGTGCACAACCTGGCTTGCCCAAATCAGGATGAAAAGCCAGAACCAAATCGATTCCTGTTGCAATCATTCGTTCGTTAAGTCCCTTCCATGCCGCACCCGCATGACACTTGTAATCCAACTTTTCTTTCTTCATTGGTTCGACCAATAATCCAAGTTGGGCCGCGGTTTGCAATGCAATTGCATCCGCTCCTGGGGTATCGCCGGTAACAATGACACTGCCAAGAGGCAGGCAGGCTAACTCTCTTCGAACTGTATCTACGCTGGTCCAAGTTGTAGATCCTGTCACTAATACGCGCATTTTGTTTTTTTCAATACTCACCCCTTCCTCCTGTCTATGCTATTTGCGTCGCCGTATCAGCGCCCCAGCTATATTATTTTACTTTTGCTGTGCTCTGGTATGCAATTTAACGCACGCTCAGCTCAAGCCAAGCACTTGTTCCTCCTCCTTGACAAGCCAGTCGGCGCCACTAGATCATTCCCGACTTCAGGTGCCCGAGCCCTTAATCAATTCAAACAAGGGGAATGTAATGCAGTGCTCACCAGACCAAGCGCCTCAGGGAATTCACGCTTTTGCCGAAGAGGCCCGAGATGCGGTCTACCAAACGATTTTTTCTCGCCGGGACGTAAGAGGTCAATTTTTGCCGACACCGGTCCCCAACGACATACTGAGTCGGCTACTTACCGCAGCCCATCATGCTCCTTCCGTAGGCTTCATGCAGCCTTGGAACTTCCTATTGGTGCAGTCCAGTGAAGTCAAGCGTCGAGTACATGACGCTTTTGCAGTCGCCCATGCACAGGCTACTGAGTTGTTTGAAGGAAGCAAGCGCTCCACATATCAGCGGCTCAAGCTGGAAGGAATCCTGGAGTCTCCGCTTGGAATATGCATTACTTGTGACCGCGATCGTACGGGGCCGGTAGTCATTGGCAGGACGCATATGAAAACGATGGACCTGTATAGCTGCGTCTGCGCCGTGCAAAACCTCTGGCTCGCCGCTCGCGCTGAAGGGGTTGGAGTAGGCTGGGTGAGCATCTTCAACGAGATCGACTTGCAACAGGCTCTCGGCATTCCGAGCAACATCATCCCGATAGCTTACTTATGTGTGGGATATGTCAGCCACTTCTATGCGAAGCCAGAGCTGGAAACCAAGGGTTGGTTGCCACGCCTTGACATTAAAGACCTCGTATACTTCGACGAATGGGGCAAGAACAACCATCAGCACCCGCTGATGGCGCATCTCGACCGTGACCGGCTTCATGCGGAGTCGGTGCGAATTGAAGACGCATCGAACATTGCCGGTCTCGAATCCACTTCGCCCCCGGCAGAACCCTAATCATTGCCTTTAGGTTGGCATGCATGGCCGTGGGATCTCTTTGTTGTTTAGCAGCCTGTTAGAGCGGATTGCTAATCAACAGAAAGGCACCACTGCTGGCGACAATACAGCCTATTGCACGTAACCACACATGCTGATGCCGCAAACGCAGACCCAGCAACAGACCGGCA
>CBHCMF010000290.1:0-4904 GCA_965974465.1 uncultured Noviherbaspirillum sp. | reverse complement strand
GTTGCAGTTGCCAGCGGCAAGCATTCTAACAAACATGCATTTTTTATGCATATTATTTTTGAGATGCGCCGTTACCGCTGCATTGGAAAAGGAAAAATAGAGAAATCCCAGTCTGCAAAATACCTATCGAACACGTTTCAAAAACCCTGTCGACGTTATTTACAGTGAGGACTGCCTTACAAGCTTTACGACGACAATCACTTGATTTAAAGAGAGATTTTCATTTGGCATGTTTTATGCTGCCGCACCTCCATACAATTCAAATAAGGAGGACACACCATGCTACGCAAAGCTGCTGCACTCTTCGCTCTTCCCCTTTTTCTTCTAGGCGGCAAAGCTAACGCCACAATCCATCTTGATTTCGAGGGGTCTGCGGACGGCGCATTGATCCAGAACTTTTACAATGGCGGTACAGATAGCTTGGGTAATCAAGGTGTGAACTATGGCATCACCTTCGGCCCAAATGCGAGGATTCGCGTTGATCATGGTCGCACATACTTGACGGACTTCGACAAGATCACTCTCACCGCAGCGTTTGAGGGTGTCTCATTTTTATATAGCACCATTCAATACGCCAGTACGAATTCGCACAATCTCGACCAGCAAGATGTCTTAGCGGTTCTCTCCGGGCAAAGTGGGCCAACGGACGGTCAACCGTTATCAGCGACCTCCGCATGGACTCCACAGCAACCTTGTTATTTCTTCGTGGGGGGATACTGCACGTTCGCTACCGGTTTTACCTTTGGGAATATCGGCACAAGTTATAACGCACTCGGTTTCAGCCCGGCGCCTTGGTCTCAAGGATCTCCTCTCGCGATTGACAGCATCACCTTTGGGAACCGCTCTGAGCAGTGGGACCTTCCAGTGGGATACTCCATTAATCCTCTTAGCGAAGACATACCGGAGCCCCCTCCCCTTGCCCTTTTAGGCCTTGGTGTTTTCAGCTTTCTGCTCTCACGCCGAATCAAACGTCGTTAGAGCGATTTGATTGTGCGTGAAAGGGAGGTCAGGTCAGACCGAGAAGCGCAACCGTACGTGAGCTACGGTGAGCATCGCCGGCCCGAGATGGCCCCCTTTCGCGCCCAGGCAAATCGCTCTAGCGCAACAGGGCCGCCTGATATAAGCACGCGAGCGGATACCGCTTCAAAAATTCCTGATGAAAAAGTAAGCAGTTCCATTTTTAAGAAATATTGTTTATTCCTATCTGTTATTTGACCTTTCCACAGCGCTGCGTAATGCACTGCTTGCCTATTGAACGAAAAGCGCAGCGCGGTGGTACAAGCACCCGCTTCAATGCCGCTGTCATGTCGGCGGCCTTCCACATACTGATTTTCCGCTAACAGACGTCTAGACAAGCGACCGCCCCCTTCGTACACTCTGTTACCATTTCATTAAGAAAAATGGCGACTCAGTGGCCCGTATCTGTATCTATTTGCACGTACTTTTATCTCTCTAGACGAAAAGCAAGGCTACTGCGCAACGGCGAACATGCTGAGGAATACAACGCAGGCCATTGTCGGCTATCAATGCTTCATATCGTTCTACAAAAAAGGAGTTGCTGCGCGCGCTGGCAACCCGGAAAGCCTTGTTTCCGCCTTGTCACCGCAAGGTGTCTGCGGACGTCTGCATGACCTTCCGTTATCGAATTAGGTTACACCGGTCTGAATTGGCTAGCGTATTACTAATGCATTCAGGCACTTGAGGGCGCATATAAGCATCAGCACAGAGGAATTGACATACCAATGAACGCAAGACGCATTTTAATTGTTGGATATGGCAGTATTGGGCAAGGCTTAACGCCGCTGCTATTTCGCCATTTCCACACGCTGCAGCCGCAGCAGGTCAATATTGTGACGGCCGACGAAAACGGCCGTGCCATCGCGGAGAAATATGGTATTGCCTATCATGTCTTTCCGCTCGCCGAAAAAAGTTACACGTCGGTGTTGCGAGATTTTCTGCGAGCAGGCGACATATTGATCAATGTGTCGGTCAATGTTTCGTCACTGGCATTAATCCAATGGTGCCAGACCAATGATGTCCTGTATCTCGATACCTGCGTTGAACCATGGTCCGGTGGCTATGACGACGCGAATAAGCCAGTTCCGCAGACAACAAATTATTGGTTGCGCGAGCAAGTACTTGCATTGCGCGCAAAGGGAAAAGCAACGGCGGTAGTGGCGCATGGTGCCAATCCCGGGCTTGTTAGCCACTTTGTAAAGCAAGGACTGCTGGAACTCGCCGCAATCAAAAATATCTCTGCGACGCAATCCTTTGGCGCACTTGCACATGCCCTCAACGTCCGCGCCATTCACATTGCCGAGCGTGATACGCAACAAGACGGCGAACCTTTAGCGGCAGGCGAGTTTGCCAATACGTGGTCGGTGGATGGCCTGCTGTCGGAGGCCTATCAACGCGCCGAACTTGGCTGGGGTTCCCATGAATCTGCTCTGCCGCCACAAGGCTGCCAGCATATGGCAGGCTGCCAAAGCGGCATTTATCTGAATGCACGCAGCGCGACCGTAAAGGTGAAATCATGGGTGCCGTCGATCGGACCGCAGAGTGCCTACCTCATCACGCATCACGAGGCCTTGTCGATTGCGGACTTCCTCACCGTGCGCGATCACGGCGAACGTGTGCTGTATCGCCCGACGGTATTTTATGCCTATCACCCATGTGAAAAAACCTGCACGTCGCTGGAAAACTGGGTAACATCCGGCTTTGCTTTGCCGCAGCGCAAGACCTTGATACGGAATAATTTGCAAAGCGGATACGACGAGCTTGGCGTGTTGCTCGTGTTCGAGGGTGGCGCGTACTGGTATGGCTCCACACTCACGCATGCCCACGCGGCAACGCTCGTCCCTGATAACAATGCGACTTCGCTGCAAGTGGCATCTGCCATGATCGGCGCCTTGCAATGGATGTGCACTCACCCACGCGAAGGTATCGTGGAGGCAGAAGCCCTCCCACATGACGCAGTGCTGTCCGTCGCCATGCCGTATCTAGGGCAAGTACGCGGCGTGCAAACCTGCTGGCAGCCATCCGGCACAGGGAAATTACAATTTTTAGATTTTTTGGAGAGCATCCATACGTTATGAAGAAATCAAGTCAGGTGCCGCTGCTGGTGATTGGCACGGTATCGTTACTTGGCGGCTGCACCCCGTATGACAACACGCCAGTCGAAGTTTCACAAAACACCTATGCCAGCCAGGAAGATTGTCGCAAGGACTGGGGTAATGATGACCGCGACTGCCAACCATCTGGATCCGGCGGAGGCGGTAGTTATGTGGGACCACGCTATTACTGGGATCATTCGACCGGCCGACCGTATGCAATTGACCCCAATGGGCAAACACGCGCGTTGCCGAATTCTTACCTGAATCGTGCTACGCCGACCAATGCCACCCGTATCACCCGCACGTCAGTTTCACGAGGCGGATTCGGATCATCCGCACACGGTTTTTCCGGCGGAGGCTGAACGTGGAGCGCATCGCCATTACGCCGCGCCCGAATTTCGGGAAAGCGCTTGAACAAGTCGGCTTATCATTTCACAGCTGGGACAATTACTGGAAAGAGGACGCGTGTTACCGCTTTACCGCGGCACAGGTGGATGAGCTGGAAGAAGCCGCTCAGGCATTGCATCAGATGTGCCTCGAAGCTGTCCGTTGTGTGATTCGCGAAAACCGGTTCGCGCAACTCGGCATTCCAGAAACCTTTTGGCAGCCGATCCGCGATTCGTTTGCCAAGCAGGCGTTCTCTCTCTATGGGCGTTTTGACCTTGCCTATGATGGCACGTCGCCACCCAAACTGCTCGAATACAATGCTGACACGCCCACCTCGTTACTGGAGTCGGCAGTAGCGCAATGGTACTGGCTGGAAGATAAATTTCCACAACAGGATCAGTTCAACTCTCTGCATGAGCAGTTAGTGGAACGATGGAAGCTGCTCGGCACGTCGGTGACGACGATTCATTTCACCTCCTTGTCGAACAACGAGGAGGACTGGGTCGCAACAACATATTTGATGGATACTGCGACGCAGGCAGGCTACGATGCAAAGCATATCTATCTTGAAGATATTGGTTGGCACACCCCTGCTGAATGCTTTGTCGATCTGAATGGTCGTCCAATCGAAGCGTTGTTCAAGCTTTATCCGTGGGAATGGTTGATGCACGAAGAATTCGGCAAGCATATTCCCGGTTCAACGACGCGCTTTATCGAGCCAATTTGGAAATCGGTACTTTCCTGCAAAGGATTACTTCCCATCCTTTGGGAACGCTATCCTGAGCATCCCAACCTGCTGCCAGCGTATTTTGAACCAGGCAAACTGGATGCTTACGCAAAAAAACCAATGTCTTCAAGAGAAGGCGCCAACATCGAACTGGTCGACCAGGGCCGGCTCCTTGCTAGAGATGACGGTCCCTACGGCAAGGAAGGCGTGATCTATCAGGCCTTGCATCGCTTGCCTTGCTTCGATGGCAAATATCCTGTGATCGGCGCCTGGATCGTTGGCGATGCGCCGGCGGGTATGTGCCTGCGGGAAGACGTATCTCCAATCACGACCAACATGAGCAACTTTGTCCCACACTATTTCGAAACGAGTCTGTAATGGAAGCTATCGTCGCATTTGCTTTGTACCTCTTTGCCGCACTGAGCCTGCTGGCTGTATTCCTGTTTATTTACGCCAAGGTGACGCCGTATGACGACTTTGCCCTGATCCGAAAGAACAACGTCGGTGCAGCCATCATTTTGGTCGGTGCCGTCCTCGGCTTCACGTTCCCCCTGCTCTCTGCCATCTATTTCACACATAGTCTGGTTGAAATGGCGAAATGGGCTGGCATAACCGGACTTGTGCAGTTGATTTTCATTGCTCTTCTACGCCGTACGGCAGGCAGTGTTCGTGAGGGG
>CBHCMF010000289.1:0-4923 GCA_965974465.1 uncultured Noviherbaspirillum sp. | reverse complement strand
TGATTCGACCGCACAAACTCATTGCCCGCCGCCTGATTCGCTAATTGCGCTTGCTGGGCCATTTGGGCTTCCTGCGCAGATCGCCCGAACTGCTGCCCGCTAAGGTTGGTCAGTGCAGCCAAAGCGCGGTCTTGGCCTTGGTTGAAGGTCTGCGTTTGTGCGCCCAAGATGCCTTGCGTTTGAGCCAAGCCCTGCTGATTCGCGGCATTCGTAAGTTGCCGGGTGAAGTCCGACAGAGCATTGCCTTCCGCGATTCCCTGGCGCGAGCCGCCATATTGGCCTGACATGACTGCCCCTCCACGGATTCCCGGAAGCACATTGCGCTGAAGCGCATCGGTGATATCGCCCACATTGCTGCGGAAACCAGCGCTCGCCAGATCAACCCCTGCACCCAGCGAACGAAGCAAGTACGGATTTTCTGCTGCATTCCCGTAAATGAAGTTCTGGAATGCTGGGCTAAGATTGAGGTCGCCTTGGGACGGCGCGTTGATCCGCTCACCAGTCACCCACATCGGATTAGCAATGTTCGGCGAGTCAAAGCGCTGAGCACCCGTCTGATTGTTGATCAGGCCAAGGCTCGCATTGCGGATCGCCGTCACGTCATCAGGAGCGGCGCCGGCCAGGTAATTGCTGGAAAGCTGCCCTGCAACCTGAGAACCAAGCGTTTGCGGCTGATCAAGCAGCCCCTGGAAGCGGTTCAGGAGACCACTGGAGCCGCCATCACCGAAAAGAATCGAAGCAATGCGAGGATCGACCTGTTGCGTAGCGCCCTGCTGCGCTGCTTTCGCTTGCTGCTTACTTCCCAAATAGGATGCGGTAGCCCCAATTGCCGCCCCGCCGATTGCGCCCCAGCTCATAGTAGAACCTCCATTTGTTTGTGCGCCAGCTGTGGCACATCGTCATAAGTTTTTGCGATCACTTCTTCCTCAATCTCCGCCAAGTCGGTTTTGTCGGTCAAGTGAACCGTGGCCCATACGCATTCCTCAAGGGCCAGAACCAATCGCTTGGCGCCGACGCGGGAGACAAACGAGAACGGCGCTTCCATCACCATCAGGCCATCCTCTGTCAGCACCGCAACGCGTCCCTTCATCAGGAAATTCAGGTGCGAGTGCTTGTGAATCTTGCCGATTACCCAATGGTCTTTGGGAACAGTGATCTGCCGGCCATAAGCGCCAGGTGCAAATAGGTGCTTCAGCGGCATGCCCTCTTGGACGTTGAATTGTGGGGACAGGCCACTGTCTTGCTGCTCCCGCATATGCCCCTCAAGCCCCGTGATCAATGCCCTGACTTCTTCAGGCGGCACAGAGCATGGGATTTTGTCGCCGTTCTGGTAGCCCGTTGGCAACGCGTCCGCGAACATACGCAACCAGCGGCACATCTTCTGCGCTTCATCTTGCGGCGGCAGCGCCAAGGCCCCGCTATATTTGACTTGAATGCTCATCCTAAAAACGCCCATGTCCCGGTAGATGTGAATCGGTAGACCCCTTCTCCGCTGCCTGGATTCCACTGCGTACCATCGGCAAGCACCAGATCACCGAAACGAGGCTTCAAAGGCGGCGTGTAGATAGGATCAAGATGCCCGCTCGCCAGTAGTCGCACCACAGCGGCAAGCCGGTCCAGCTCGTCGCGCAGGAACATCGGCAGCGCGCCAATTTCATTTGGAACCTGATTCGGCTGGTAAGAAACCGTAGAGATAGTAGGATCGCGCATCAGTATTCCCCCGCAATTTCAACGTCAATGTCGAACGAGTCAAGGCGCGCAAACAGAGCGCTCCCACTCTCAAACCGGATTGCGATGTAGCGGCCACTCACGAAGCAATCGTTATGCACCGTCTCCCCGATGGTATGCATCATCGTCGCGCTGTACGTCGGCGGCGTGTAGGGATCAGGGGACGAACCGATTTTGATTGTCATGGTCTGACCCGTGTTGCCGGTGATGCGCGGTCGGATACCACGGATAAGCTTCATGTTCTCCGGGGCGCCGAAGTCTAGGCCAACGCGCTCAAGGAAGCAATCCGGTTGCATACCGTCGAACGTTGCGGCCGCATCCAGCAGGTACAGTTTCGGAGCATTCGCAGCCAGCAATACCCGCGTAGTGCTTGGTGTGAAGCCTGGGCCATTCCATGCTGTCAGGTCGGAGTCCCATGCATCGCCATCCGAATCCCAGCTCAGATTGAGCGAGTCGTCCACCGTGCCATAGTTGGCGTGATGGATGGCCGGCAGATCACGATAGGAAACGGTGCGGTCTTTGTAGTTCCAGACCATCGCCTTATTCGGGATCGTGCTGCCGATGCTCGCATAGCAGACGAATACCTCATTCAGGAACGGGTTTTTGCACACGAAAGCACGATCAACAGCGGCGGTATCCATGTCTTGGAACAAGGCGCGGCGCGCTTGCTTGTCGAGTACCTGCGTTGCGGTCTGGCCGTCATGCACCACCACATCTGAGCCGGTCAAGACGAAGTGCACGCCGTCAATCTCAACGATACAATTGCGGTTCAGCGCGCCCGAGACGCCCAGCACCTTTTGGAAGCTGAACACGAACGGCCCGCCAGTGTAGGTCATACGCCATACAGAATCTTCCTTGTAGATCATGAAGGAATCGCGCAGTTGCAAACCGTCGATGATCGCGCCGTTACTTTCGGCCAGATCGGTTTCTCCTGCGTCTTGCGTCTGGTCTGCGGCGTTCCATGTAGCTGGAACCGCGCCAGGATCAGCAGCGCTTGACCACTTCACCATGAACGGGAAGTTCTGGCCGGATTTCGTCACGTTCAGCGCCACTAAGAAATTCTTGTATGTGCGGAGCGATTTGCAGAAGGTATTGGCCGGCCAGTTGCTAAGTGTGGTCATACGATTGGCCGGGTTCAAATCCCACTGCTGCGGCGGGTCGATGGTGTTGCCAGCGTTGAAGATCGGGATGCCAGACAACAGCGTACTCGTCCACTGATTAGGAACGCCCGTGTAGTCAACATCATTGCCCGCAGTCTGCCTCGTAAGGTTGGTATGTACAGCCACGCCGCCTGTGATCGTCACGGCGTAAATCTTCGCGGCGCCCGCATACATCCAGTAACGGGCGCTGCCGACGTTCAAGGCCAGCAAGTGATACGGCACGACAGAAGGCGTCCCATAGGCCGAACCGTGCCCTAAGAACTGCTGCGCGTAGCCATCCAAGAAGCGGATGTTTCGTGCATCAGTCCATGCGGGAAGCGGTAATTCGTGCAAACTCAGGTCTTTTATGACCCCGGCAGAACCGCAGTTAGGGACTCGAACGTAAGGCATCTGTTGACTCAATAAAATATGATTACTGCACCATTGGCGCCAGCAGTACCACTGCCAGAACTGTTATTTCGTCCACCGTCGCCACCGACACCATTATTACCAGCGGATGCTTGCCCGAAACCGCCAAGATATGTTCCGCCACCAGCAGGCGGATCGTCGCTTAACGTCCCTCCTTGCACAGGCGAAGTAGAGCCTTTAACAAGAATCCCCGAATGAGTGGAGACAACATTTGCAGTAGTTAGATTTAAGTCCTGACCGACAAATGACGACGTACCACCAAGAGCAGGCAAAACCTCAGCCGCAGTTCCAGCGCCAATGGTTGCCGTATATTCTTCACCTGGGATCAGGTCAACATCAGCGATGGCCGTATCGCCTCCTGTTCCTGCTTTCAACGGACTTCCATCCCCGCCAGTATTATTAGACCCACCCTGCCCACCATCCGTAACAATGACTCTAGCGCGAGTTACACCCATCGGCGCAGTCCATTTCTGCGTAGTGGTCAGCCGAACCATGTTGAACTTGGATACGGCATGATAATTAGCTCCTGGAAAGCTAGCCGAGAACATGATTAATAATCCCCACCGTTAGCGAATACATTCACGTCAGTTTGGACGGTCTGAGACACATACAACTGATATGTCGGCGGCAACGCCAGATCGGAATATGTCCGGCTCCCAAGGTCTGAAATGGCCGTATTGCTGGCCGTGACTGCATCAATCACGATTTCGTCATAAAGGAAGCTGGTCGTTCCGTTGTACAGCCAGATTGACAGGATCGACGCGACCGTAGTGCCTTTGCCTTTGACGCGGATGGAGTCGATGCGCTTGCCATCGGTAGACGCCGGCGTGAGCTGCACAAGGCCAGTCGTACCGGTGATGTTTGCACGCGAGGTGATTGCGGTTGCGCTCGTCAGCGTGGCAATGCCGATGACAGGAGTTTCGGGAAAGATTGGGGATACGTTCGCGGCCATTACATGCCTCCACAGTTTTTATGCAAGAAAAGAGTCTCAGCGGCGCCGGGTGGATTCCACATCGCCACGCCGCCGATAGAAACGAGTTGATACCTAAGGGCGCCCCCAGGTTGCGCAGGGAGCGCAGTGCCGAAGGCCAGTTGATCCGCGTAGTTTTTCGTGATCGACAGCAAGCGGAATTCGGAGCCGTTGTAGATCGCGGCGTAGACGTTGCCTAGCGCCAGATCATTCGCCACCAAAGCAGCGCCGCTGACCGATTTCACATCCTTCGCACCGAGGCCCGAGACATTCAGCGTCACCGCACCGGTATTTGTCGCAGTCGGCGAGAAGATGGCAATCATGCGAGTGACGTAGGACGGGACAGCAGTAGCGGGCGTCAGCGTGTAGGTGTTCACGCCGCCGCCGTCCGTGCCTGTCACCATAACGGCGCCAGTGAAGCCAGCGAAGCAGTTGCGGAGCGCTGTTTTGATTAGGCGTAGGTGATCGTCGCCGGCACTCTTGGGATCAGTCCCGGGCGGATTGCTAGCAACTAAGTCATTAATATATGACCCCGTTTCAAGACTCATGGTAGTTCCTTATTGTGTACGAGTAATCGTGAAGCCGGTGATCTGCCCACCGGCATTTCGTTCGCAATCCACCGAGAACAGCGCGCCAGTTCGGGCCGTGCAATCCTGG
>CBHCMF010000288.1:0-4939 GCA_965974465.1 uncultured Noviherbaspirillum sp. | reverse complement strand
GGACATCACCCTTTCACGGTGAGTACCGGGGTTCGAATCCCCGTGGGGACGCCAATTAAAAACGCCACGCATATGCGTGGCGTTTTTTCTTTTCGCATAAGATTTCTCTTTCCATCGATTTTTATCCCGGCTCGCATGGCGATCCCTTTGTCCTTGCACCTGTTTTGTCGTGTTGTCGATAATTTCGGCGATATTGGTGTGTGCTGGCGGTTGGCTCAGCAGCTGCAGCGAGAACACGGTATTGCGGTAAGTCTGTGGGTCGATGACCTTGCAAGCTTCCAGCGCATCTGTGCCAACATCGATGCAGCGCTGGCGATTCAGCACACTGAAGGTGTCATTATTCGTCACTGGTGTGACGATATGGGCGCAGTTATGCCGGACGATGTGGCTGACGTCGTCATCGAGGCGTTTGCATGTGAATTGCCATTGACATACCTTTCGGCCATGTCAATGCGCAAGCGCAAACCGATATGGATCAATCTGGAATACTTGAGTGCGGAAACATGGGTGGAGGGCTGTCATGGCTTGGTCTCGCACCATCCATCCTTGCCGTTGACGAAGTATTTTTTCTTTCCCGGCTTTTCTGATAGGACAGGTGGCTTGCTATTTGAAAGCGACTTGGTCACCCGAAGGGATGCATTTCAGAAAGACACTGTGGCAGTGCAGGCATTTCTCGTCGATCTCGGTATCAACGCAACGAGGATTGCGCGTAGGGTTTCACTGTTCTGCTACCCCGATGCACCGGTCGAATCCTTATTCGATGTCTTACGGGAAGAGGAGCAAAGTACATTGTGTCTGGTGCCGGAAGGGGTAGCAAGCATTGCGGTAGAAGCATTTTTGCGTGGTCCGGCGATAGCCGGCGCATCTGCGACAGCTGGGGCGCTGACGGTGCACGTTTTGCCTTTCATCGATCAACCGGAGTACGACAAGCTACTATGGGCGTGCGATCTGAACTTCGTGCGTGGAGAGGATTCATTCGTACGGGCGCAGTGGGCGGCGCGACCATTCGTATGGCACATCTATCCTCAAGAGGAGGATGCGCATTGGGATAAATTGGATGCTTTTCTTGGGCGTTATGCTGTAGGCATGCCAGATGCACCCAGTGGTGCCGTCACAGCAATGTGGAGGACATGGAACGCCAAGGCCCGCGTTGACATGGCGCCCCATTGGCGCGCCTTCAGATCTGTGCAGGCCGACCTGTCGCTCCACGCCCAGGCATGGTCTCATCGATTGCGGCAAAATGGCGACCTGGCATCCAATCTGGTTCAGTTCATCAAACAAATCAGTTAAAATACAAGGCTTTACTGAAATTTCCCGCAGCTAATCGCTTTAATCGACGTAGTGTGGGAAAAATAGTTCTGATTTTGACGGTCGCGCAGGTAGCATGCGACGGTGCAGCTATTAATAACTAAGTTTTACTACTTTTTACCTATATTCATTCTATGAAAACCGCACAAGAAGTCCGCGTCGGCAACGTCGTCATGGTCGGCTCCGCACCGATGGTTGTTTTGAAAACTGAATACAACAAATCCGGTCGTAACGCAGCCGTAGTGAAAATGAAAATGAAAAACCTGCTGACCGCTGCTGGTCAGGAAACGGTTTACAAGGCGGACGACAAGTTTGACGTCGTTATTCTGGAAAAGAAGGAAACCACGTATTCCTACTTCGCCGATCCGCTGTATGTATTCATGGATGCCGACTACAACCAGTACGAGGTTGAGGGCGAGAATATGGGCGACGCGTTGAACTACTTAGAAGACGGTATGGCATGCGAAGTCGTGTTCTACAACGGCAAGGCAATTTCTGTCGAACTGCCGACGACAATCGTACGTGAAATTACCTACACTGAGCCCGCTGTCAAAGGCGATACCTCGGGTAAGGTGATGAAGCCCGCGAAGATTGCAACAGGCTTTGAAATTCCGGTGCCGCTGTTTGTTGAAATCGGCGACAAAATCGAAATCGATACCCGTACGGGCGAATACAAGAGCCGTAGCAAATAATTGCTCTTTTCTGCAAAAAGCGCTGCCGAAATCCGCAGCGCTTTTTTTATGGCGCAAACATATTTAGCGTATTGCTGGTACGTCCGCCTTTGCGGTATAAACTGAGCAGCGTTTCTGGACACACGTCTGCGCACTCACAGTCCAATTCAGGCAAAACGGAACAGCGATACATGGATGTCACATAGGACTGTTCCGTTTGCTTCGCACAACATACAGGGAGAAATCAGGATGAAGAACATCCAGAGGCTATGGGTAGTAACGGCATTGTTCGTTCTTGCAGGCTGTGCTGCTACGAGCACGAAGACCTCTACGGATCGGGCGGCTCAATGCTGTGCTGCTGTGGAGTCTGGTGGGGCACTTCATGGGGGCACCGCTATTGCGGCGAAGCAGTCAGCAGACGGCGTTGAATCTTCGCGCGGAGCCTTTACCCCAGGTCAGCCAAAAATAAGCGATGGTGCGGGTGATGTTGTAGTACAGACGGTGGAGTTTCGTTCCGGCGTATCTTCAGCTACTGTCGAGCGGCTCGCAAAGCATTTCGGTTGTACTGGCACGATGGGTGCGGGCTTGGTGACAGACAAGGGCCCGATCGAAGTGTACCGCATGAAATGCGATAACGGTACGACCTTCATGGCGCGATGCGAACTGCGCCAGTGCAGGCCGATGCGATAACCTGGCGTCTGCTTCTGAAGGGATCGAGCTTGCATAACCTTTGAAGCAAACGCGTAGTCTCTTCATTGCGCCGAGCGAATCCGCTCGATTGCGATTCTTGTTCCTTGAATGACCATCATCTATCAGTCCATCAATCGGTAGATAAACCAGACGAACGCATGTATTTTGCCAAGATGTAACAGTTTCTTACTTCAGCGGAACTTTCCGAGCGACCCGTAGACCAAGTGGGGAACCGCAACATTACCGCGGTTCAAGAGGTGGGGAGATTGCTTCCTGCAGCGCAAACGCAAGTCTCAAGTGTTGCCTCGTTTACAACGCGATGGAAATGCTGAACGCGTTTTCATGACAGCGCAAATGGCCTTTAAATACGCATTCAATTTCTGGAGATCACATGCTTCGTTCCGAAACGCTCTTTGGCAAGCGCGAAACCAATACGCCAAGTTCCCCCCTCAATACCGCCAGCGGCATCGTTCCTACCGGCACCTCGGGTATTTCTAAGCCGACACCTTCGCCTTTTACTTCACCAAATACACCCGATACCAAGGCTAGTACGAATGAAGGTGGCAGCAAATTGATTGTCGGTCCCAATATCAAGCTTAAGGGCGTCGAAATTACTGATTGCGACACGTTGGTTGTCGAAGGCCGCGTCGAAGCGACCATCGATTCACGCGTAATTCAAATCGCAGAGCGTGGTGCATTCAAAGGCTCTGCTGAAATTGACATTGCGGAAATCCATGGTGAGTTCGATGGTGAGTTGACTGTACGTCAGAAGTTAGTGATCTACTCCAGTGGCAAGGTGTCGGGTAAGGTGCGTTATGGCAAAGTTGTGATCGAGGAAGGTGGCCAGCTTGCCGGTGATATTCAGGTCGGGACGGCAAGCGCTGGCAAAAGCCTCTCCGTAGCCAAGGTCGGCTAAAGGATATTGCTGCACATAAATCAAAGAAAAAAAGGCGGGGCTGTCACTGCTTGGAGTAACCGCGCTGGCACACTTCGCCCGTATATACGGTAACCGCCAGGGCCCATGGTGGTGGTGCCAGGGGGCACCATAAGGCGCCTCAAATGCGACCCGGATTACGCTTTGCGTATCCGGGTTTTTTGTTTATCTGGCTACAGCCGTGCGACAATAAGCGATTTCGCCTGGCGCACTCGAAAGATAAGCATGACGCATCCGGAATACATCCTTACTCTGTCCTGTCCCGATCACCGGGGTATCGTCCATCGCGTTTCCGGCTTTCTTGCCGAACATGGTTGCAACATCATCGACTCCGCACAGTTCGGCGATGCCCAATCCCAGTTGTTCTTCATGCGCGTCCATTTCGCTGCAGAGGACCCCTCAGTCAGTGATGCGAAATTGCGGGCTGACTTTGCTGAGGTTGCGCGGGAACTGAAGATGGATGCGCAACTGAACGACGCTCACAAGAGACCACGGATGATGCTGATGGTGTCGAAGATCGGGCATTGCCTAAATGACTTGCTGTTTCGATATAAGAGCGGTTTGCTGCCAGTTGAGATTCCAGCTATCGTGTCGAACCACTTGGATTTCTATCAGCTTTCCGCTAGCTACAACATTCCCTTCCATCATCTGCCGCTGGTTGCCGGGGCTTCGCCGGAGGCGAAGCGTGCACAGGAAGAACGCGTGTTGGAAATCGTTCGGGCCAACGATATTGATTTGGTGGTGTTGGCGCGTTACATGCAGATTCTGTCGCCACAAATGTGTGACGCGTTAAAAGGCAAGGCGATCAACATTCATCATTCCTTCCTACCCAGCTTCAAGGGCGCAAAGCCTTACTATCAGGCGCATGAACGTGGCGTGAAGTTGATTGGCGCGACGGCACATTTCGTGACTAGCGATCTGGATGAAGGGCCGATCATCGAACAGGATGTCGAGCGTGTGGATCACGCAATGGACCCAGAAATGCTGACGGCAATCGGGCGTGACGCGGAATGTGTGGTGTTGGCGCGCGCTGTGAAGTGGTTTGTCGAACACCGTATTCTGTTAAACGGTCATAAGACAGTCGTGTTCAAGTGATTTGGCGTGTCACGCTGTGGCGGTGACACGGGCTGCGTGCCTTGTGATGTTACAGAAGCTTTCTTCAGCTTAGTACTCGCTTCAACCAGGCGCTGATGTCGTCGATTTCTTCGTCGCACACCAAGTGCGGCATCGAGTACTCGTGCCATTCCACGTTGTAACTTAGCGCAACCAGCATGTCTCGCGACTTTTCTGCTCGGTCAATTGGAATGATTGGGTCGTCGCGGCCGTGTGCGAGAAA
>CBHCMF010000287.1:0-4974 GCA_965974465.1 uncultured Noviherbaspirillum sp. | reverse complement strand
CTGCGATGCTCACCGTAGCTCACGTACGGTTGCGCTTCTCGGCCCGACCTGACCTTCCCTTTCACGCACAATCAAACCGCTCTATGAAGCACCACGCGCCACTCTGATCAAGCCTCGCTGCGGATCGTATCCCAACACGGCAAGTACATAAAACATCAGCGCGCAAAGCGTGACCACGGCCAGTGACACGCCTTCCATCTGGCCGTAGAGAGAAAACCGCAACGCTTCCACCGCATGGGTAAACGGATTGAAACGTGCGATCTGATAAATCCATTCGGCCCCCGATTCCTGCACTTTCCACAAGGGATATAAGGCAGTGGATAGAAAAAACATCGGAAAAATCACGAAATTCATGGTGCCCGCAAAATTTTCCAGCTGCTTGATATACACCGAGAGCACCAGGCCAAGCGCTGATAGCATCAACGCACCCAGTATCACTACGGGCATGGCGGTCAGTATCTGCATGGCCGTCAGATCAACACCAAACAGGACGGCCAATATGAAAAAAGCGATTGCCTGCAGTACCGATAGAAAAGCGCCACCTGCCAGTTTGCATGCCAATAAATAGGTACGCGGCAATGGTGCCGTAAGCAACAGTCGCATGACGCCCATCTCTCGGTCATAGACCATGGCCAACGAGGACTGCATGCCGTTGAACAGGCACACCATCATGACGAGTCCCGGCACCATGTAGACGCGATATTCGACATAGGTTTCGTACGGAGGAATAATCGCGACGCCGAAGATATTCTGGAAACCGGACGCAAAAACAACCAGCCACAAGGCAGGTCGCACCAGAGAGGACACCAAACGCCCCGGCTGCCGCAGAAATTTATGGACTTCGCGACCGGCGATCGCGCGTAATGCAAGCAGACCGTGCCTGAATTTCACTTTTTCGCCTTCCCTTCATTGCCGATATCGGTCAATTTACACGGTGACTCCCGCTCATTCGTACCCAAGGTGTCTAGATTATTTTTCGGATGCAGAAAACCCTCGAACGGTGCCGCCCCCGCGATTCCTCCGCCCCACCCGCCGTGCGCCAAAAATACCGGTTGCCGCAGTTGCTGATCCCAGGTACGAAAAGAGAGACGAGCCCCTTTGAAGCCGTCCAATATGAGATCCTGATTACGCAGCGCACGGCGATGCTGGCGCCCATCCGGCTGCTTCAAGGCAACGTCGATAATCGCTTTGGTTGCCATCCAAGCAGCCCAATCACTGCTAGTCATCAGCCTGCCTGCCGATTTCCTGAAACGACGGTTGAGTTGCGGAGCACCATTACGTTCCCAGGATGCGTGCCAGCCTTCCGCCACCATGCCGGCACTGCCGACGACAGGACGTGGCGCGACAGTCTGGTAGGGAACGCTACGCGCAAATTCGCCATCCGTATCCACTACCCATATGACATCAGCATCCAAGCCGGCAGTCAGCAAAGCGACATTGGCAAGATCACGCTCACGCGGATCATTGGAAAGCTTGAACGGTTTGCTCGCAATCAGCTTGAGCCCGTAACGCTTGACCGCGTTCTGCGCGGAAGCAACCGCTGCCGCATCGCTGGGTAGCGTCCCTGTCAACAATAAGACTTTCGTCCACTTCTTCACTGTTAAAAACTGCGCCACGGCGTCGGCCGTCATGCTCTCGTCCGGCAACGTGTGGAATAGGTTTGCACTACATGCGTCACGTCGCAAGCGTGGATCGGGAGCAGATACGTTGAACAACAGCAGATCGGTTTGCCGGAATGCCTTGGCGATTTCATCGATCATGCCGCCCGGCAGATCAAGCAGGAAATGCTTGATGCCTTTTTTCGACAAGGCTTCCATTTGTGCCTTTGCCGACTGCAGATTTTCTGCTGACACCTCCTGCAAGCTGACATTTAGATTGGCCTGTGCCAGCTGAAATTGGGATTCACTGAGCGCCACTTCGGCACCGGCTTTAGGCCGACCCAGAGGATGGCCAGGATAATTTTTTTCCAGACGCTTTGCGTCATAACGCGCATCGTCAGGATCAAAGACTACTGCGATGCCGAGATCACGTGCCTGTACTGAAAAACTTGTCAGGACCAGTGCGGCACCGGCGAGTAGGCATTGCCATGGTGGTGACATCGGCTTAATCATCGATCACCACGCTATGCGGTACGCGGCCGGTTTTAATCGCTTTCAGCGCACGACCTTTGGCTACATCGACAACCGACATATCATCCGACAAGCCGTTGGCCACATACAACGTTGCATTGTCACGGGACAGCGTTACACCCCAGGCGCGCTTGCCCACCAGAATCAGGTTCTTGACCGACTTGCTGGCCACATCAACGACGGCCACATGATTTGCCCGGCCTAATGCCACGAAAGCGGTTTTTCCATCGCGGGTCATGGTAAGCCCAACCGGCGTCACATCATCGGCCCGAAACCCTTTGGGCTCAAACTTAACGGTGGCGACGACCGAGTAATCGCTAACGCGGATCACACTAATCGATGCGCCAAGCTCATTGGTGACCCACAATTCCTTACCGTCTGGCGTCAGCGCAAAGCGCCGCGGACGATTTCCAACCGGTATATTCTTGATAACCTTACCAGAAGCAGTATCCACAACATGGACCAGATTTGCCACTTCGGAGGTAACGTAAACGATCTTGCCGTCGGGCGCCACCTTCACGCCTTCCGGTTCCTCGCCAACCTTGATACTTTTTAACGCTTTCTTGGTCGCGAGATCTACCATCGCCAGCTGTGCGTCATCTTCGTTCGTGTAGTACAGCGTCTTGCCGTCGGGGGACAAATCGAATAGTTCAGCCCCCGCATCCAGGTGAAGACGATCCACCACTTTCTTCTGCGCGATATCAATGATGTCGGCTTTGCCGTCATCTCCGCAAAGTACGATCAGACGTTCACGGTCAGCGGTTATGTGCATATCGCGCGGCCGCTTGCAGGTTTTGATCAATGCGATTTGCTGCAAACTCTTGCTATCCAATACCGTAATGGCATTGTCTTTTTCGCTTGAAATAAAAACCGCACCGGTTTGCTTTGCCCAGGCGGAGGGGAAAGAAATGATGGTTGCCGCACCGGCGAGAAGAAATGAAATCAGCCTAAGTTGCATAGTGGTCCTTATATTCCATGGTCGACTAGCGTCTGTTTCGTTTTATCGCGTCAACTGCAGAAAGGCATCCGTTAACGTAGTGTGATGGTTTATTGCCATTAACTGAGATACCGTTCCGTCAAACTTCACTTGCCCTTGGGCCAAGACGATAATCCGGTCCGCTGCTTCTGCTTCATCGACCAGATGGGTCGCCCACAAAACGCCCAACTGCTGTTCGCGGCAAAGTGCCTTCACATCGGCCAATATCTGTGCACGTGATGCCGGGTCAATCCCCACTGTTGCCTCATCCATGAGTAGCAAAGAAGGAGAAGTCAGCAATGCGCGAGCCAATTCGACTTTGCGGCGGTTTCCGCCTGATAGATCACGCGTACGATCGTTGCCACGCTCTGTCAGCCCGAATCGCTGCAACCAGTGCGCGATGTGTTTTTTGGCATCGGCACGCGCAATCCCATGCAAATCCGCTTGGAATTGCAAATTGGCGGTTACGGTGAGATCAAGGTCAAGGGCGGGCTGCTGAAACACGATGCCCAAATGAGAAAGTGCAGCCAGTGGTCCCTTGGCGATGTCGCTGCCGAATATCATCGCCTCTCCGCTATCGGCGGCGAATAAACCTGTGAGTATCTGGAAAAGTGTAGTCTTACCGGCGCCATTGGGGCCAAGCAGTGCGACGAATTCACCCGCGGCAACCGACAGGCTAATGTCATTGACAGCTTGGCGTGCGCCAAACGATTTGCTGAGATGTCGAACCTTCAACGGATGGATAACAATTCTTGTTACTCCTGAAGAAAATCATACGGCAACACGACAGCATTTTTACACAAAAAACTGGTGCCTGTGGCGCCAGTTTCATTCATCCTTACGCTGCGGGAATACCCGGCATCGGAATGAAGCCAGGGATACGCTTCATGCGATCAATCCATTTCAAAATGTTGGGGTACACACTCAGATCAATGCCGCCCTCACCTGCCATTGCGGTATAGGGGAAGCAGGCAATATCGCCAATCGTCGGATGCCCCAGTTCCAGCCATTCACGCGTGGCCAGATGAGTATCCATGATCTTAAACACGCGGGCCGCGTCGGCATGCAGTTTTTCGAGGTCGAGCGGATAATTCAGAATCTTGACGAGCCGTGCCCCTGCTGCATTCATTACTTCACCGCCACCCGTGGAGAGCCACTGATTAATGCGGCCCATGGCTTCTGCATCGTCCGGATACCATTGATTGGTTTTGTCATATTTCTTGGCGAGATACACCATGATGGCTTGCGCATCGCGCAAGCGCAGATTGCCGTCTTCGAAAATCGGGATTTCTCCGAAGGGATTCAGAGCCAGATATTTGTCAGTCTTATGTTCCTTGTTCACAAAGTCGACATTGACCGCTTCATATTTTACGCCGAGGATGTTCATCAGCATCCGCAGCTTATAGCAACTGCCAGAGAGTTCAAAGTCGTAAAGCTTAATCATGATGGCTCCTCAATGGATTTTAGTATTCACCGGACCTTAGGGTTCACGCAGAAATAAGTTGCACAATTTTGCTGGCTGTAGCCGGCGCGCTGCTGCGTTGTGCGCCGCTTGCAGTGCTCGCACTGCCGCGCATCGCACGCCTTGCATCGCATCCGGCGACAACCGCCAAATTGCACAACTTATTCCTGCGCGAGCCCTTACTCAGCAACGCAAACCTGAAGTACAACACTACGCATCATGCCCGCCGACAGGCTAACGGCAAGCCTGCTGTACTCTGCATTAGAACGTCACAACTGACCGGATCGATTTACCTTCATGCATCAGATCGAAGGCTTCGTTGATCCGCTCAAGTGGCATCACATGGGTAATCAGATCATCGATGTTGATCTTGCCATCCATATACCAATCGACGATCTTCGGCACAT
>CBHCMF010000286.1:0-4983 GCA_965974465.1 uncultured Noviherbaspirillum sp. | reverse complement strand
TTGCGTCTACTGATGATTTGCTCATGGACTGGAGTATCGCGGACCGACGGCTAACTTGTTATAAATCGCAAAATGCCTGATTAACATCGTAGCTTGTCGTTTAACAAACGACGGCAGTTCGCGGGCAGCACGCACAACCATTAGCTTTCCGCCGAATGCCTGTATCAATTACACAGGTTTAACAGAACAGACAAACCACGCAATGTATTAAGGCTAAATAATACGTGTTTAACTTATACCATAATTGTCTTACGGCAACCATCTACTTTAAAGAAACGATGTGTCCGTCAGGAATTGGCCGTACTCGGTCCTTCAACCATGTCACAAGCCATCATGAGATCTGACACGTCTAGCAAGATCAAATCTGGTTTACTTTGCATAAAATGGTACCGGGCATTTATTTGCCCGGTGCTGCTCAAAACAGCCCTGCCGGGTCACTCGATTTATCCCAGCTATAGATAATCCCCTCCTGCCGGTCGACTGCCTTGCCACCGCCTCCAATGGTGTATTGAATCGATGCTGTTTCAATATAAAAGCCATCGAACACGCGCCGGATGTCCGGATGATCGTTGAGACTGACGATCGCCTTTCCCTCTAGATTGCGCAGCATGCCAGCCATCTTTTCATACTGCTCGATCCCAAATTCCACACCATACCCTTCTGTCTCCCAATACGGTGGATCCAGATAAAAAAAGGTGTGCGGGCGGTCGTACCGCTCAAGGCATTTCGCCCAGTCCATATTCTCAATGTACGCTTGCGACAGACGCAGATGAGCAGCGGACAAGTTCTCCTCGATACGAAGCAGGTTAATTGGTGGCGCGGTGGTTGCAGTACCCCACGTCTGCCCATCAACCTTGCCGCCAAATGCATGTTGCTGAAGGTAAAAGAAGCGCGCGGCGCGCTGAATATCGGTCAACGTCGCTGGCGGCGTGTCTTGCAGCCACTTGAACACGTCGCGGCTCGATAGCGCGTACTTGAATTGACGGACGAATTCCTCCAAGTGATTTTTCACCACCCGATAAAGGTTCACCAACTCGCCGTTGATATCGTTGATGACTTCTACTTCTGCCGGCGGCCGCATGAAATACAGTGCTGCGCCCCCAGCGAACACTTCCACATAGCACTTATGAGGAGGGAACTGCGGTATTAACCGATCAGCAAGACGTCGTTTCCCGCCGATCCATGGAATGATAGGAGTTGCCATTGTGAACCTTTCTTCTGTGCTAGAATCCGGCCCGCCTCCCGGGAGGTGGCAGAGCCTTGCTTGGTTCACCGGTCACTTCGGTGGATTGAGGCCCGTTCGGTTGTTCGCTGCAACCGGGCGGGCGCTCTGTCTTTTACTTACGTGCTACACGCGCTGCTCGTCACGCCGCTACTTGGACGCGACATTCTTTACCTTTTCGAACGAGCGCAGTCCGCCCAGCCCCAACATGCCGCCTAAGACGTATAGCAGCAAGTCGGTATCAACTGGTGGCGGTGCTGGCCAACCTTTCGCGGATGCCAACCACGCCAGTAACGGCTGACCGACCGCAGCGTAAAACAGCCCAACAACGCCAGCCCAGCCTGCCCCTGGTCGCCAACCGGCGACAAATATGGATGGATGCTGCGCCTCACGTGCATTGATTTCCAATTGAGCCACCACCTGTTGCAAATCGCCCGTCTGCGTCATCTTCAATAGTTCCAGCTCGGCGCGTGCCTTCTCTGTAGGATCGGGGAACAGGCGGTCAATGATCTTGCCGCCGATTTCGAAAAGCGGTCCAAGTAGTAAGGGGTTCATGCATCCTCCGCAGCGTAATCGTTGACAAGTCCAAGAGCAAGATCCAAGCGCGAAAGGAGGTTAGGACGTTCGGCCACGCTTTTACCAAGGCTGTCGAATGGGGCTACATCGACCGCCATCCGCTTAAGGGCCAAATCCGCTTAAAGGGAGAGAAACCGAGGGATCGCTACGTCGAAGATTGGGAACTGTTAGAGTGCCTGCGACTGGGCAGTAAGCGCAAAAAAGGCAGCGTTCTGATGATCCAAGCCTACCTACGCATTAAGTTGTTGACTGGCCTGCGCCGTGGCGACCTACTGCGACTGACGATGGGCGACCTGAAGGAAGACGGCATCCACGTAAAGCCACGCAAAACCGAAACGACCACCGGGAAGCGGCACATCATTGAGTGGTCCGACGAGTTGCGCAACGCAGTTGCGACGGCCAAAGAAGTCCGTCCCGTGGATATTTCAAAATGGCTTTTTTGCAACAGGCGCGGAGAGTGCTATTTTAATGATGAGAAGGAAACGGCAAGCGGATGGGACTCAATGTGGCAGCGGTTCATGGAGCGCGTCTTAAAGGAAACAAAGGTCAACGAAAGCTTTACGGAGCATGACATGCGAGCCAAAGCCGCCAGCGATGCAGAGTCCTTGGAGCATGCTCAAAAGCTCTTATCACACGCCGACAGCAAGATCACAAATCGGGTTTACAGACGCAAACCTGAGCGCGTAAAGCCGCTGCGATAGAGAGCGCAAATGCTAAAGCAAAGTAACGAAGATAAACGTCGGGCTAAGAACCGATGGTAGTACATGCGGAACGTTTTATGGAATTGTCTGCAATGCAGCGAAAGCAGTCTTTCGGGTTTTTTGCCTGACAGGCGACAATCGGCTATTTCCAGACATTCACGCTTTCCGCGTATTCGGTATTGCTTTGCCAACTTTTCCATGGCAGGATAGCCCGCTTATGGCGTCATCTTCGCTGCCGTATTTCACGGTTTTTTATTAGCCTGTTAAATCGG
Organism: uncultured Noviherbaspirillum sp.; assembly: GCA_965974465.1. GTDB lineage: Bacteria > Pseudomonadota > Gammaproteobacteria > Burkholderiales > Burkholderiaceae_D > Noviherbaspirillum. The sequence continues at coordinate 2,212 of CBHCMF010000286.1, read as the reverse complement.
CGATTGTTCCAAACCCTAGACTCGGTGCGGCTTCGCGTTCAGTCGATCGCTGTGCATATCAGCTCGCTGCCTTGCATAACGGCGCGCCCTGTCCTGCTAAATGTACAGTTAGACAGCTATGCGACGTCTCACCACGATCGAAGACACGTTCCAAATTGCAGGTCGCGGACTTGTAATTGTTCCGGGCCCGCTCAAAACAGATGTGGAAGGTGGGGAACGTACCGTAGAACTGAGGAATCCGTACGGCAAGGTGCAGCGTGCGACAATATCTTTGTCACATGTAATGCAGACCCCACCTCCGAGCAAAGAAATTGCTGCACAGTGGGGTTGTATTTTGCTTGGGGTAAGCAAAGCTGATGTACCAATTGGCACGGAGGTATGGGATGTCAAGGCTATCTAACATGCCGCTGCACACTGTCACCTGCGGTGCAGGTGAGCTTTCACGTTAAGGTGCAAAGCCATGATGGTGATTCCGCCGAATAGAGTTCCACCAGAATTAGGGCCTCGCTATGGAGTCAAAGGTTTTATTGCCGGAGTAATCTTTGGTACGGTAATAGGCGTACTAGCGTTCCTGTTTTTCGAAAGCTATTGGTGTTTTTTGGTCATTCCGATGGCAGGAATGGTCGGCTATGTGACACGCTCAATCGTGCGCATTAAACTTCTCCCAGAAAACGTGATGTGGTAAGGAGAATTTAAGTGTCTGGAATGATTAAGAGTGACCTTAACAAGGCATTGGACACCGACTCGCAAGCGAGCCGGTCAACGTGGCGTTAATGCTTCCACTTTTCTTTATCAGCGCAGGCTTGCTCATTATTGGTCTTCTATCTTGGTATATTGGCTCCAAATGGAGGCTTTCAGAAGAGGTGGATGGCATTATTGTCGTCTCGGAGCTAGTAACTAGCTGGAGCGAGAATAGAGATGAAGAAGGAAAAGGCCTCGGATATGGAAATACTATGTATGAACCTAAAATTGAGTATGAGTATTTAATCGGACAGGAGATTTATCGCTCCAAGCGAATTTCAATTGAAAACAATGGAGGATGCTCATCTTCTCGTCGTGCTTGGGCTGAAAACCTGTTGAAGAAATACCCCAACGGGGCTGGTGTAAGAGTCCACGTTCACCCGAGCAAGAGAAATGTCTCTATGTTGGAGCCAGGACCGACAAGAACGGTGTATATTTTTATCACCGTAGGAGTTCTATGCTTTGCTGCTGCCAGCGTTCTTACTGCGCTAACTAGATATGCTTAACTCGAAATTCGACGCCGACGCCTTACGGCGCTGGTCAATGTGACGTTAGGCCGCAGAATCACATGTCCTGGAGCTCCATCTACCTGTTGTCCGAGCGCTCATTGAAGGTGTGCTGTGTAGTCAGCGGCATCATCTTCCTTGGCATCTCCGTACATGTCTGGCTGCAAGGTGCGCTCCAGGCAAACCACGCCCAGCTTCTTATCCTGATCCCGCTGTTGTCAGCCCTCGTCCTCCTTGTTGGCGCTGCCACCCTCAAGAAGGAAGCCCTGAGAAATCTCGTTCTGGCCTGGTTCGTCGGAGTCCCGGCGCTCTTTTGGGTGGTCAATACACTCGCTTGTGGTGCCGGATGGTTCTCAGCATCTTGGTGTCAGTAGACGTGTCGCAACAACTGCTTCGCGCCGTGCGGCCTACCCCCTTCATCGAGCGGACATGCCACGGCAGGCGTTGCCTGCCGCATCATGCCGCTCATGTCGAACGTTGAGGCTGTAGAAAAAGTCCAAAAATGCCATTCTTGCTAATTTTTAAGCTAAAGGAATCAATGACTTACGTGGCTCAAAAATCCGTAAACCGACTTTTTCTACAGCCTCGTTAGGCCTCATGCGACCGACAGTTCCACTCGCGCACTGGCGCATCGCCGTGGACCTTGAGTCAACGCCAATCGTGCAGAACCAGCCCGGACTGCCGGCGGTTGGTTGCGCCTGTCAGTGGTGTGCCAACTGGTCGCGCGTCTGGTCTTCAGCATTTCCCGTCGCGCTCCACGAGCAGCTGGAACGGCTGCGTATCGACATTGCTCACCCGGCGGACCTCTATGCATTCGAAGAGGTCGCTGGTGGTGCGCACTGCCGAGTGGTCTATCACGTAGTGGGCAAGCTATTGTCGGGGCCCATCGCGTGGCGAGAAGACCCAGTACTTGGAAGGTCTCTCGTTTACCACCAAGTGGATGGAGCCAGCAACTCGATGGGCCT
>CBHCMF010000285.1:0-4984 GCA_965974465.1 uncultured Noviherbaspirillum sp. | reverse complement strand
CTTGAACGCGATACCGAATTTTTTGTCCGAAGCGCAGCGTCAGCATTTTGATCTGGCGATTCAAATGCATGGCAGCGGCAGCCTGAGTAATCCTCTTGCGGTCTTGCTTGGTGCCGAGCGCAATGCAGGGTATTTCATGCCCGGCCAGTATTGCCCAGATCCTCAGTGCTTCATGCCGTGGGAGGAGGGCGAGCAGGAAGTGCAGCGCTATGTCCGCCTGATGGCATTTCTCGGTGCCGTGCCGCAGGGCGAACATCTGGAGTTCCCTTTATCTGACGTAGACTACCGCGCCTTGCAGCGCAGCCAGCATAGTCTACCGGCGCCAGGTACCTATGTCTGCGTTCACCCCGGCGCACGCATGCCTTCGCGGCGTTGGCAGCCCGCGCGTTTTGCCGAGGTCGCTGACCGTCTCGCACAGGGCGGCATGAAGATTGTCCTCACCGGTACAACGGACGAAGTGGAGATTGTGCAGGCGGTGCGTCGTCACATGCGTATGCCCGCGCTCGATCTGAGCGGAAAAACGGCGCTCGGCGCTCTCGCCGCCCTGGTTGCGCAGGCCCGCTTAGTGGTCGCCAACGATACAGGCATTTCCCATGTAGCTGCGGCTGTGGCGACACCCAGTGTGATCATTTCCTGCGGCGCAGATGCAGCGCGCTGGGCGCCGCTCGATCATCAACGCCATCAGGTACTGAGTGCCGATGTCCCTTGTCGCCCTTGCATGCATCAGGTCTGCCCGACGGCGCATGAATGCGCGCAAGCCATCGACGCCAAGACCGTGGCCGACTTGGCTGTGAACATGCTCAACCATTCGACGGGAATGCATCCATGAAAGAAACCGATCGCAAACGCATCCTGGTCACCGGTGGTGCCGGCTTCCTCGGTTCGCATTTATGCGAGGCACTGCTATTGCAAGGACATGATGTCTTGTGCGCCGATAACTTCTATACCGGACGTAAGCGTAACATCGCCCACATGCTTGCGCATCCCCGCTTTGAGCTGTTGCGCCATGACGTTACGTTCCCGCTCTATGTCGAAGTGGATGAGATTTACAACTTGGCTTGTCCCGCCTCGCCAATCCATTACCAAAACGATCCGGTACAGACCACCAAGACCAGCGTGCACGGCGCGATCAACATGCTGGGATTGGCCAAGCGCTTGAAAGCAAAAATCCTGCAGGCATCGACCAGCGAAGTGTACGGTGATCCCCAGATCCATCCGCAGACGGAGCATTACTGGGGGCATGTCAATCCGATCGGCGTGCGCTCATGTTATGACGAAGGCAAACGTTGCGCTGAAACTCTGTTCATGGATTACCACAGACAACACAAACTCCGCGTCAAAATTGCGCGCATCTTCAACACCTATGGCCCGCGGATGCATCCCAATGATGGGCGCGTCGTATCGAACTTCATCATGCAGGCGCTCGCTGACCAGCCGCTCACCCTATACGGAGACGGTACACAGACGCGCTCGTTCTGTTATGTCGATGACATGATCGTCGCTTTCGATCGCCTGATGCAAAGCGCCGACGGGTTCTGTGGCCCCGTGAATCTCGGCAATCCGGTCGAGTACACCATGCTGGAATTGGCCGAGCGCATCATCGCACTGTGTGGTTCGCGTTCTGCTATTGTCTTCCGGCCATTGCCCAGCGATGACCCGGCACGGCGCCGTCCCGATATCGCCTTAGCACGCACCGTACTGGAGTGGGAGCCGAAGGTCGCTCTGGACGAGGGGTTGCGGTACACCATTGAATACTTTCGCCAGTTCCATGGCGTTGTGGACATAGGGGTCGTTCAGGAATAAGTTGCACATTTTTGCTGGCCGTAGCGGGCGTGTTGCTGCGTTGCCCGTCACTTGCAGTGCTCGCACTGCGGCGTAACGGGCGCCTTGCATTACATCCCGCTACGGTTGCGAAAATGCACACCTTATTTCTGAGCGACCCCATACGCTCCATGCCTTCGTCGCAGGAACGCACTTTGCATGTACAGGCCAAGTAGTGCAGGACAGGGCACTGGACTGAATACAACTTATCCGTTGAGGTGTGATCATGAATCGATGCCGCAACGCGTCGCTGCTGGCGGCAGGCCTGATGCTGATGCTGGCTGGATGCGGTGATGGTCCGGGCAACCCTGGGCCACCGCAATCCCCGCCGCGACCCACCACCTGGAATACCCACCTTGACACCGCGCACCTGGCTCTGCCTGCATCTCCAGTGGTGCCGCGGCCCGGCGTCATGTAGCCGGCGCGGTGCCCATCATTTTCTTAAAGGATAAACGATGGACATCGAACACGATCAACTGGCAAGTGCCTCGCGCCACGCATCGATATGGACCGCTACCTCCAACAGCCTGAATTTGGCCCCACTGGACGCTGATCTCGATGTTGACGTGGCAGTGATTGGCGCCGGCATCACCGGCATCACAACCGCAGCCTTGCTCGCACAGACCGGTATGCGTATCGCGGTGCTTGAAGCTGGCAGCGTTGGCGGCGGCACGACCGGCTTTTCTACCGGCAATCTGTACGCCAGTGTTGACCACTTTTTGTACAAGCTTGCCGGAAAATGGGGGCAGGAAAAAGTCGGGCAGGTGGTGCAGTCTCGACGCATGGCAATCGATCTGATTGAAAAAAATACGCACGACTTTGGTATTCAATGCCATTTTTCGCGCCAGCCTTGGACACTGTACAGTCTCGATGCAGACAACGATGCAGTGATCGACTTGGAATACCAGGCAGCAGTGAAGGCCGGCTTGGCAGCGCGCATTTCCACTGATCTGCCTCTTCCTTACCATATCCGTCGTGCGCTCGTGGTATCGCATCAAGCCCAGTTTCATCCATTGCTCTATGTGCGGCAACTGGCAGCGGCGATTCGCTCGGAGCGCTGTCAGATCTTCGAGAATACGCCAGTCATTGATTACGACGAAAACAAAGGTACCGTCTCCACACCAAAATGCACTGTGAGCACCCACCACCTCGTGATGGCAACCCACACGCCGAAAGGATTCAACGCGATCCAAACGCAGCTTGGCCCCTACCGTGAATATGCGGCGGCAGCCCCTTTGCGCAGTAATAATTTGCCTGGTGGAATTTTCTGGGGACTCGGCGAGCACAAGCATTCGACCCGATTGGTCGAGGTGGCAGGCCAAGCCTACGCGCTAATGATCGGCGATATGCACAAGACCGGTCAAAGCGAGAACCCCAATGCCTCCCATCGCCAGCTCGAAGCCGAACTGCAGGCACGCTTCGATGTCGGCCCCGTGGCATTCCGCTGGTCCGCGCAACAATACCGGCCGGCTGACGGCTTACCCTATATTGGCCCCGCCATTGGTTCGTCGCGCCTCTATCTCGCCTCGGGATTCGCCGCCGATGGTCTTACTTATGGCACGTTGGCGGCGATGCTCATCTCTGACCAGATCCTGGGGCGCAAGAATGCATTTGTCGATCTATACTCGCCGCGCCGCTTTACGCCGGTCAAGTCCGCCACCACCTTTTTCAAGGAAAACCTCAATGTCGCCGGCCGGTACCTGAAGGACTACATCAAAGGCGCCGAGGCAAAGCAAATCGCCGACGTGCCATGCGGTGAAGGGCGCATCGTCGAGATCGATGGTGACAAGCTGGCCGTGTACCGTGATGACACGTCGCAAGTACATATCGTGTCGTCGGTATGCACCCATCTGAAGTGCATTGTGCATTGGAACCAAGCAGAACATAGTTGGGATTGCCCCTGCCATGGCAGCCGGTTTTCCTACGATGGCGAGGTGCTGGAAGGGCCGGCAATGGCGCCACTGCAAAAACGCACAACACCACCGTCAGCAATAGAAGAGGAGGAGGCACCGGGGCGATAACAGCGTACGCATACCGGATGGCATAGAGCTTGCGTTACCGCAGCGAGCAACGAATTCAGATACTCGCATCATGGCTGATGGACGCCTCGCCCACCGTGGCATGGCAACACTGGATTTCGCCGCTGCGGATTTTATCTCATTGAGTCTGATCCGTCGGCAGCAGATAATGCATCCCACTTTTGTTTCCGCATCACTGCGACAACGACCATGTTCGGCTGGGTAAACCGTCCGTCACGCCATTGCTCGGCGTGCAGCGCGCTCGCTGCACTGCACGCTGTACCCAACAGGCCCTTGGCCTCGGAGATGGATGATGGCGTTATCGATTTACAGCGAACGGGTCAAGATACAGGCAGGCAAGCTTGAAATGGAAGGCGTGCTTAGATTGCCTGAGGGTCAGATCGGTGTCGTCCAGTTCGCCAGCGGTACCGGCGGCAACCGCATCAAGCCGCCCAACGACTATGTCGGCAGCGTCTTGCGCAATGCTCGGCTTGGAACACTCTGGCTTGAATTCTTTTCCTCACAAGAGACGCGCAGCCAGCAAGCCGGCTTCGATATCGAATTACTGACGCAACGCCTCAGTACGGCATGCGACTGGCTACAGCAGAACGAAGCCACCCGCGATTTGCCGATCGGTGTGTTCGGCGCCAACAGGGGTGTTGCTGCCGCGATGAAATTAGCCGCAGCACGTGATGGGGCTATCAGTGCCGTTGTGTCTCGCAGCGGCAGTCTCGACCTCGTCGGTCATGGCACACTCGGTAAGATCGCCGTGCCGACGCTGCTCATCGTCGGCGGCCTCGACGACGGTTGCATCGATATCAACCGAGCCGCATATGCAACACTGCGTTGTAAGAAACGTCTGGAGATCATTCCCGGCGCTACCCGCTCCTTTGAGGAGCCAGGTAGTCTTGAAGTCGTGGCACGGCTGGCGCGCAGCTGGTTTTTGCAAAATGCACAAATCACGCATGTTTGAGCACGTGGTATCGCACTGTGTGTAAAAAACGTTCTGCAAGCAGGAATATTTACACAGCTTTTCCGCTTTCTGACCCGACCTGCGCCTTAGATGCGACTTAGCACCTAGAGCGATTTGCCTGTGCGTGAAAGGGGGCCATCTCGGGGGTGGTGATGTGACCCGATATGAAAGA
>CBHCMF010000284.1:0-4984 GCA_965974465.1 uncultured Noviherbaspirillum sp. | reverse complement strand
ATCCGGATGGTTCTGGTGCAAATTTCCGAAAAGACTCAATGATCGGCGTTGTGATGCTTTTCAAATCATGCCGCCCGTAGAGGAAGGTAATTGTGCCGGCATTTTTTGCTGCGCTCTCACTATGAATCGCGGCTTTTTGCCGGCACATTTACCGTCATTCCAAAGAAGGTAAATCTGCCTGCATGCAGCACAGGCAGATAAATGTGCCTGCACGTAGCTTTGCATCCTGTCAGCAAGCGTAAGTTGTTGAAATCATGCGTGATTCAATGGGCTTTCATGCGCTCATTCCGACTACACGACTGCGCAGCGTCCAGATCATCGAAACGGCTGCCTTTCCGTCCTCAGGATGTGCTCAGCCCGCCCCCTACCGGCTCAACACGCGTTGATGGGTACATCATTCGATGCGCGAATTGCGGGGCTTTCTACGGCTTATACGTACCCTCCTTTTTGAAAAGAAAGCCACTCACACTGCAACAGCGCGTCGGGTTCTGTCGCAATAAGAGCGAGAGGTTCGACAAATGTCCATTTCGGACAGCAGATCAAAAAACGAGCGAATAGAACTGGGATGCTGCGGATGCGACCTGGCTTTGAAGGTTTGGGCAAACCAGGATGGCGGGCTGATATGGTCAGTCACGTCAAGCACGGTTAGCCCTTGCTGAAATTGGGCACGGTGGCAATCAATGCTGCGCCGCAGCTGGTTTTATGGCCTTCATAAGCGACCGGAATGCCCTCAATGGTATGGGTGGAATCCCCCTCTACAATGGTGCAGCCGCTATGCCCTGGAATCGGACAAGTGCAGGCATCGCCAAGGCGGGCAACCGGAATTCCCTTGACACTGACATTGCTGGCGGCGGACACCACATTGCCGCCGTGGCTGGTGGGGTCGCCTAGGCGAATCACACGTTTCATTATTTTCTCCCTTGTAGATAATCAAGCTATCTTTGCCGGCACGGCAAAACAGACCGAGACACCATCCGGTGCTGAAAATTCGGCGCATAGAGATGGCGCGCACCAGATCGCCTACCCGGTGTCTTACATGGGGTCCCATTTCAATTGGCTTGCACTTGACTTGAAAATGCTTCAGCGCATTTGTGATCCCTGCGCCGCAACTTGTGTGACGTCCTTCAACCCCAACTGAGCGTCCTTTTCCATTACTTGTCGAACCTTCTGCAACGAAGGTACTTTACTCGGACTGGCGGGCAATTTCTCCGGACTGGCGTGCGCCTTCGTTGCCAGCAGCTTGCGGTCCCCTCCGATATAAACCACTCTCGGATCAGAGCGGCGCGTCTCATCAAGATTAAACCCGGCCAGTGAATCGTGGATATACCGATCAAAGAACGCGATGATTTTTTTATCCTGTAATGGCATACCTTCAGCCATAAACACTTCGGCATACGCGTCCATCATCGCCTGGTAATGTGGTCTTAGCTTGAGTGTCTTATCTTCTCTCATCCACTGACGAATGGCCTCGGCATCTTCCATCAATTCTTCGTCATACCGGGTAGCCGCTTCCATAAGGCTACTGTCATTGGCAGCAGTGCGTAGCTTGTCCTCCTCGCGAAGGCAGGCATCCTGGGCCTGGTCCGCCTTGTCACGTGCAGCTTGAGTCTCACTTTCCAGTCCAGGACGGATCGGCGTGCCGAATTTAGCACGATTTACCTTCTCATTCTGCAAGATCTTTTCATAGTTAAGCGCGCGTCTCTCCGCAGCATGAAAGGCATCTCTCTTTTGCGCCACGCTCTTTTCCAGCGCTGCTCGCTCCTTAGAAAAGACTTGTTCATTGCGCGCAATAGCCTGTTCCTCCTCCGTTTGGGTATGATTGCCGTGAGCTTCCTGTGCACGTTGAATATGCAGAAAGCGCCAACGGTAGTACATCTTTGTATGCAACAATATGTCACCGCCCAAATTGCCACCGCCCCAACCAACTGTATTCATGTAGTGAGTAAAGTAGTCGTTGAGGATCTTGAATCGTTCGGCGCCTTCTTTGTCGATAGCAAAATCTTTCTTTTCAGTTTCAGTTTTAAAAGAAGACAACGGGCGTAACGGCACACCAGCTTGACATGCCTTGTCGTACATCACGCGTAATGGAATGAGATTGAGCATCTCTCCGTAATGCGGTGCCCGTGCCCCCTCTTGCGGGCGATAACCGCCTCCCACATCCGAATGTGAACCTGGATATACCATTTCCACTACAGAAGGGGGATATTGGTTGCCGTTAGCGGTACTGTCTACAGGGAAGGAATTGCGTACTTCATGGGCCGCAATCATGTGCACACAGGATTTCACTAGCGGTGGAATCGTCAGATCCTTTGCCCAATCCATATGGCCATCACAAGGGCCTGGTGCAGGATCTATGCTGCCTTTCCCGAATGCCAAGCAATAAAGTTCTGGCTGCCCAGAAAAGACTTTAGGCTTCACCACTTTAGATACGAACTTAACAACCGCCTTGCGTTTGGCATTGTTCGCGCTCATCGGAATACCAACTGACGCCACCGTATCAAAAATGCCAAGAAAATATATTTCAATGGGCACGCCGTTGCTCTTCAATTTGAAACCGGTTCCTTCTGCTGTTGTGCACGGAGCGCAACGCTTGGCCAAATCACGGCAAAAGGCGCGTGCAAGCGCTGCTCCACGTGAAAACCCGAAGACAGCCACTTTGATCGAAAGAGGTGGCGAACTGGCGGCTGCAATTAGCTTATCAAATTCTTTGAATGCCCAGTCAAGACGTTTTTGTCCACCTGCCGAAAATGCCAGGCCGGCCGTTCCGCCGGCATCGCCAACGTCTTTGAAGTAGGTGCCAATACCAGGAATATAGAAGCGATAAACACCGATAGTTGGATTATCACGGTTATGCGCACGGTAAAGTCGAACTACATTGCTGTGCTCGAGCGTGCCAATATCCGATTCAAGATTGTTTCCGGTACCGTCAAAGAAAAAGCTCAGTTTCAGGCATTGCTTGCAAGTCCAAGTGGACGGCACGTCCTTTTCGGATGCTTCCATTGCCTTGGAATTGCGCGCCGCGTTTTTTGTCGGAGGGGGCGTCTTTGCTGCTGTCGTCGCACCCATTGGTTGCCGGCTCAAGCCAGCACTTCCCTGTTTCGCCATGACGGATTGAGACGTGCTTGCCCCTGATTTTTTAGCCGCCATTGGTGCACCTCGCGAATTTCGTATCGTTATTCACGTTGCCGGATTCGTGCCGTTCTGCATAATTGAATCGCTTTTGTTTTATGCGGGGCTCGGACATTTTTTCTGTCACTGCCGCCTCGACATGCCCATCCTGGTAAAAATGCACCTCGAAATATTCTGGATTGGCCGGTGCCGCTTCGGTCAATGTCACCTCCAGTTCACACCACTGCTTGCGGTCCCGCGTCCACCGGATCGTCACTGGATTGAGAAATTTTTGATTTGGACGAACCGTCACACAGCAGACCCTTCCTCCACCTCCCGCATCTGCATCTCCCACCTCTAAATTGCCACCTCCCTGTCCATTGACAGAGAAGTGATCGATATACAAATCGGTATAGTTATAGCCGTAGATCGTGGCCATTCTTGGGCTTGCTTCGTCCTTGACCGCTTCTTTGTTACTGCTCATCGCGTCACACGCGCCAAGATTCGCCATAAGAGCAAGCAGAAACGCCGCCTTGGCCGCCTTCCAAAATAGTTGTGTTGTCATTCGCTCGTATTTCCTGTTTTCTGTTGATGCATCATGAATATGAAGGTATGCCGTCAGTTTTCTATTTCGCCATGACGGATTGAGACGTGCTTGCCCCTGATTTTTTAGCCGCCATTGGTGCACCTCGCGAATTTCGTATCGTTATTCACGTTGCCGGATTCGTGCCGTTCTGCATAATTGAATCGCTTTTGTTTTATGCGGGGCTCGGACATTTTTTCTGTCACTGCCGCCTCGACATGCCCATCCTGGTAAAAATGCACCTCGAAATATTCTGGATTGGCCGGTGCCGCTTCGGTCAATGTCACCTCCAGTTCACACCACTGCTTGCGGTCCCGCGTCCACCGGATCGTCACTGGATTAAGGAATTTTTGATTTGGACGAACCGTCACACAGCAGACACTTCCTCCCCCACCACTTGTTGGGCTACTTACAGCAAGATTACTGCCCCCCTGTCCATTGACAGAGGTGGCCCCGTTTGTTTGGACAGAAATCTGACGGCGTTAAGTGGAGCCTTGCGGATGTAGGGTTATCCACGGCGCCGTTCGCCGCCCTATGCGCAGGGCAAGAGCGTGCGGCGCGGTGGGTAACCCGGCCTGCCATCTATGCCGCCTGTTCAAGTGCGGGCAGATTGGCGAAGTAAAACGGGTTCTGGTGCAAATAGCGCCATCAGCTAAAATTCGATGATTTGGCTGGCATGAGCAAGCGCAAAAGCATCGAAGACCTGTTCAAAGGAAGACACTTCGAACGCGAGATCATCATCCTGTGTGTGCGGTGGTATTTGCGATATAAATTGTCGTACCGCGATTTGGTCGAGATGATGGCCGAGCGTGGCTTGACGCTCGCCCACACCACCATTCTCCGTTGGGTGCAACGCTTTGTGCCGGAATTCGAAAAACGCTGGAACCGCTATGCCGTGTCAGCCGGGTCTGCCTGGCGTGTCGATGAGACTTACGTGAAGGTCCGTGGCGAATGGGTTTATCTCTATCGGGCAGTCGACCGTGATGGGAAAACGGTGGATTTCCGCTTGAGCCGCAGACGGAATGTGGCGGCAGCCAAGGCTTTCCTGCGCAAAGCGATAAGATCACAAGCCACGGCGCCCACCAGTATTACCCTGGATGGCTATGCCGCTTCACACCGTGCAGTACGGGAGCTGCAAGAGCAAGAGGAACTGCCAAAGACAGCCAGACTACAGTCGTCCAAGTATCTGAATAACGTGATCGAACAAGACCACCGCAATGTCAAACTGCGGTTAGTATCCATGCTCGGGTTCAAACAGTTCGAATCAGCAGTCATCACGATCGCGGGTATCGA
>CBHCMF010000283.1:0-5072 GCA_965974465.1 uncultured Noviherbaspirillum sp. | reverse complement strand
TCGCCTTCGAGCGACCGGCAGAAGCCGAAAATTGGGGTGTGATGGACCACTAGCACGCCCCCAGCGAACGGATGAAATAATGAAAAGTCTTCCCTCTAATTCTTTCACACGACTTTTTCATCTTTTCACGATGTGATATAAAGGCGATATTGCAACGCACCAACCACATTATGAAAAACGAACATGCTCCCGAGACCAGCCCAATTTCGATTCAGGTGATTGAGCGTTTGATCTCGCTTCTGGATGCGCTCGCTCAATATCCCGACCCGGTCAGTTTAAAAGAACTGTCCTCCGTGACCGGTTTGCATCCATCGACCGCCCACCGCATCTTGAACGACCTTGTAGTCAAACGCTTTGTCGACCGTGCGGAAGCAGGCTCTTACCGTCTTGGCATGCGGTTATTAGAGCTAGGTAACATCGTCAAGAGTCGCCTGAATGTACGGGAAGCAGCACTGGAATTCATGCGCACCCTGCACCGCAAGACCCATCAGACAATCAACCTGTCAGTGCGCCAGGGCGATGAGATCGTCTATATCGATCGCGCTTTCTCTGAGCGTTCCGGCATGCAAGTGGTCCGTGCTATCGGCGGCCGTGCGCCGCTGCACCTGACGTCCACCGGCAAACTATTCCTGTCCGCTGACGATCCGAAGCAAGTGCGCGCCTATGCCACACGTACCGGTCTAGCCGGCCACAACAAGAATTCGATTACCGATCTCAGCAAACTAGAACGCGAACTCAGTCTGGTACGCGCACGCGGCTATGCACGCGACAATGAAGAACTAGAACTCGGTGTACGCTGCATGGCGGCTGGCATCCATGATGATTCAGGCAAACTGGTTGCTGGCCTTTCTATCTCGGCCCCTGCCGACCGCTTGCAAGACGAATGGGTCGAAGATCTCGTCAACACTGCAAGTCGGATCTCCGCGGTACTGGGCTACGTGCCACAAGGAGCGGTTGTATAAAACTGCTGAAGAAAAACTCGCGCCGCCCCCTCCACGTTTCACGTTACATCTGCTTATTCAACCTGACTGACCACTAGGCAGTGCACCTCGCTTACGCCGTTGGGAAATCGATCTTTTCTCAGCGGCAGCTCCCTTCTTGGCGCCATCGGCTGCCCGTCGTTCTGTAACAGCGTGCAGAGAGTGTGAGCACGTGTGTCCATAAATATCTGTATCCGGTACTGACTCGAATGGAATCGACACAGTGAGAGAAGTGCCTTGCCCCTGCCCTGTGTCAATGGCAAAGTCGCCCCCGAGGGTGCTGATCCGCTCCTTAATACCAATCAGCCCAAAAGAATTTGCCGTCCGTCGACACCCTGGGAAAATACCGACGCCATTGTCGATGACCCTCATGTAAAGCCGCCCATCTTTCCAGAACACATCTATCCTGGCCTTGGTTGCCCGCGCATGGCGGAACACATTGTTCAACGATTCTTGAAGTATGCGGAACAAGGCCGTTGCCCGGTTATCGTCGGTAATCAGCTCCTCTTCAGGCATCGTTAACGTACATTCGATGTCAGTACGCCGCTGGAACTCCTTTACCTGCCATTCAATTGCAGCATTCAAGCCAAGATCAAGCACAGTCGGCCGCAAATTATTAATGATTGCACGCATCGCCTTCATCGTACTGTCGATCTGATCAAGCACGGCATGGACCCTCTTGTTGAGCTTGGGGTGAGTTGCACCGGTGCGCGCATACAGCATCGCAATGTCGATGCGAAGCGCAAGTAGATTCTGGCCCAGCTCATCGTGAATTTCACGTGCAATACGCTTGCGCTCATCTTCCTTGATACGCTCTTGGTAGCTAGCGAGCTGGCGCAATTCTTCCTGCGATTGACGCAGTGCCTCTTCTACTAATTTACGTTCATTGATGTGCTCTAGATCCTGCTTGCGCTGTTCCTGCAAGTCATGATTGAGCTGCTCCAATTCCCGCTTTTGGCGTTGCAACTGAAGATTGTTCCTTGCCAGATCAACGAATACGGAAACCTTTGTTTGCAAGATCTGCGGGATGATGGGGGTGAACAGGTAATCAACCGCCCCTTTCTGATAAGCCTTGAAACGGTTCATCTCGTCAGCATGGTGCGCGGTGATGAAGATGATGGGTACGGACGAGGAGCGCGGATGCGAATGGATTGCTTCGGCGATCTCAAAACCATCCATGTCCGGCATGCTGACATTAAGCAGGATCACCGCGAAATCACGATGATGTACCAAGCACAATGCTTCTTCGCCAGAACGCGCCGTTATGACCCGATAGCCATTGTTCTCGTCTTCCAGAAGGCGCGCAAGCGCCAGAAGGCTGGCTGCATCGTCATTGACAAGCAAGACGTTAGGAGTAAACACGCCTGGATATATCTTGCGCAATAAAGATGGCCTTTTAGAACCACACAACAGTTGTTTTACAAGGTTGCGGGAACGGTAAGGCCTCCTTTGAGTTATCGATAACAAACCGTCAGTTATACATTTGACGCCATCGCTTGTTGCTCTCTTAAGCGCAAATAAAAGCAACGCGTCTGCGCCTATTCTCTATCTCAATGTACCATAGAAAAATCAATATGGCTGCGACAAGAATGCACGACCGAAAAGTGTACGACGGTCGCTACAGCAACATGCCCTCAATCAACTGTGATTTGCTGCAGTTTGTGTCACAGCCCGAGGCCAAGACGCTTCAAGCCATTTGCGAACGCGGCTGGCATCGGCAAGACGAGAATCCTTGCCTTTTGAATCAAGAAACACCATGACGACGGGCCTGCCGTCAACTCGAGTCTGCATCACTAAGCAACGACCCGCTTCGGAAATATATCCTGTTTTTTGCAGTCCGATTTCCCAATCCGGATTCATTACCAGCCGATTTGAATTCATATACTGCAACTGATATCCGCCGGTATCTACTGCATACCGTGGATCCGTCGAATATTCACGAATAAGAGGATGCCGATAGGCAGCTACCACCAGCTTCGCCAAATCTCGAGCACTCGCTACGTTATGACTCGACAGTCCCGTAGAGTCAACATAGTGTGTATCCTTCATGCCGAGCATTTTGGCTTTGGCATTCATGGCTGCGACAAACGCCTGCAGCCCCCCGGGATAATGGCGGCCAAGCGCAGAGGCCGCACGGTTTTCGGAACTCATGAGTGCAATGTGCAACATATTCCCGCGGCTCATTTGCGCTCCTACACGCAAACGGGAACTGCTGTTCTTTTCCCGGTCGACGTCCTCGGCAGTGACTTCCAGCATCTCATTCATATTCTGACGTGCCTCGACCACGATCAATGCGGTCATCAGTTTCGTCAAAGAAGCGATGGGTAAGGCGATAGACGCATTCTTTTCGAACAACACCTGTGACGTATTTTGGTCAATGACAAAGGCAGCATTCGATTTCAATGCAAGCGGATCACGAGTAGCGTACAAACCGGCCATATCGCCTACGGTCATGACTGGCGGTGTCGCACGAATGGACGGCGTGAAAGCAACACGCTGATATTTGGCCTTGCGCTTTTCGGAAACAACCGTTTTTTTCGAGGTTTTTCCGTACTTGGTGGTCACGGTTGCTTTTGCCTTGACAGCCTTAGAAACCCGCTGCGAAGCAGACTTGGCTTTGGCCACTTTGGCATCCGATTTTTTAGCAACCTGTTTTTTGGCAGATGATTTGGTAGCGGTCGCACTTTGAGCCGTCGGAGCAACAGCAACAAGCGCCAATAATGAAACGACGATCCCCAGCGCGGATTTAAACATCTGCCCCCCTCATTCTAGCTAGCAGCGATTATATCTTGCAGTCTAGCAAAATAGTGAATTTCAGCAAGCGAATTAGGGAGTTAGCGCAGAGTATTAAACAACTTTCTTATTAAAAATTGACGATACACAAAGTCAATTCTTGGCTGCAATACCAAAGAGTAAATGCAGCAGAACATTCTTTCTGGAAGGCTATTTTGAATCGAGGAATTGTGCGAATTCCGACACCGGCACGCGCTCTGTTACCAAAGTGTTTTCGATACGGCTCCTGTCCGCATAACCGAGTGCCATGCCGCACACCACCATCTCTTGAGCAGGAAGCTGAAGCACGTTGCTAATGATCTGATGAAACTGCGTAAAGGCGGCTTGAGCGCAGGTGTCTAGGCCACGAGCACGGGCAGCGATCATGATGGTCTGCAAGAACATCCCGTAATCGAGCCAAGAGCCTTGCTCCATGACACGGTCAATGGTGAAAATGATGCCAACCGGCGCGTCAAAAAAACGGTAATTGCGACCATGCTGCGCATGCATGCCAGCTTTGTTCTCACGCGTGAGACCAAGCAACGAATACAGATCCCACCCCACCTTGCGTCGACGCTCGAGGTAGGGAGCCACCCACTTACAAGGATAATAATTGTATTCCTCGACATGCTGCGTACTGAGGGTCGGATCGTTGTGCACCCGCAGGATTTCCGAGGACATCCGCTCTTTTGCCTCGCCAGTCAGCACATACACTTTCCATGGCTGTGTATTCGTACCGGAAGGTGCCCGTGACGCCACCTCGAGAATAGCCTCAATATCTTCACGCGCAACTTCCGTAGGTAAAAAAGCCCGGATTGAGCGGCGCGCGGTAATGACAGCATCGACAATTTTCTGTTCGTTGGATTTAATCATGGCTGCCGTTAATCACTCCAATTGTGTTATTTCAAAAATTTGACGCCAATAAAGGTCTTTGATGCCTCGCAACAAAATTTGTTGACATCACATATTTTGCCTTTACAATAGGAATTGCTGCGCCGCACAAAATCCGTATATTTATTCCGCTTTTCATTTCTTCCAGTTACTGCCCTTTTGAGGAGACGAGCATGTTTACTATTCCTGAGCAATTTTCCGCCGCATCCAAAGTCAACTTCGAAGCACAGTTGGCACTCATCACCACTCTAACCAACAAGGCCTTTGAAGGTGTCGAGAAAATCGTCGATCTGAACATTAACGTCGTCAAGGCATCGCTGGAGGAGTCCAATGCGGCAGCAGCACAGTTCCTGACTGCTAAAGATCCGCAAGAATGGATGTCTCTACTGGCTGCACAAACACAACCCAATGCAGAAAAGGCACTCGCTT
>CBHCMF010000282.1:0-5102 GCA_965974465.1 uncultured Noviherbaspirillum sp. | reverse complement strand
GCATAGAAATGGTATGGAACTTGCACCTGAGCGGGTGCCGCCTTGTTTGTCTTGCCGGCGCAAGAGGCGCTGCGAGGACTTCATTAGCACACTTTATTCCACGACGTTCCGCACGATGGTTGCCACTCTTTCGTCCGTAACGGGCTAAGGTGATTTCCGTGAACAAATATCCCATGATGGTGGTGCATACGGGCGCGCTGCTGCGTTGTTCCTCGTTTGTGTGGCTCGCCACACGGCACTCGTCACGCCTGGCATCGCCTCCCGTCTGCACCACCATCATGGGACATTCATTCACGGAAATCACCTAAGAAGTGGCGGGGTGTCGCTATCGATTGCAGTCCGCCGGCGCCTCGTGGAAGCAAGCAAAGGAGATTCATGATGGCAAGAATAGAGCAGTCGATTGAGGTCGACGTCCCGGTCCGCACCGCATACAACCAGTTGACGCAATTTGAGGAATACCCGCGGTTCATGGAGGAGGTCAAAGAAGTGCGTCAGCTCGACGATACCCACTTGCACTGGCGCACTAGGGCGGGAAATCTGGATATGGAATGGGATGCCGAGATTACGCAACAAGTTCCAGACCGTTGCATCGCATGGCGTAATATCAGCGGCCCTCGCTATGAAGGAAAAATCGAGTTACAGCCAAACAGGGAAGACCGTACCACCGTCATCCTGACGATGGAGTATGACCCGAAGCACCAGGTGCTGGCGCAGCACGGTGATGCAGCAAAGGCGATTGCGCAGCGCACAGAACATGATCTTGCCCAATTTAAAAAATTCATCGAAAGGCTAGGGCGCGAGACAGGGGAATGGCGCGGAAGAGTAAAGAATGCCCAACCTATGCCCGCTGAGGCCAGCCAAGCGCAAGCAAGTGGAGATGAAGTCGGCAAGACAGTGGGCCGGACCGCGAACGAACAACAGGAGGCGGAGCGCTCCGCACAGCCCAAGCCGGCAGCGGAGGCGTGGCCCATGCTGCGTACCCCTTGGTTACCGAACTTCATGCAAGTCTGGGACGAGCCCATGAACCTGATGCGCCGCATGTCGGAAGACATGGACCGGATGTTGGAACGCTTCATTGGGCGGTCGACGGTAGCCAGCAATGTGGGTTGGACACCGCCGATTGAGATTGCAGAGCGCGATGGAGAATTCATTGTGTGTGCCGAGCTGGCCGGCATCAGACGAGAAGATGTGCATGTGGAGGTGCGTGACAACCGTCTTACCATTGAAGGTGACCGGCACCCGCTACCGCCGCAGGCACCGCAGGAACATCGACAGTCGGAACGTGCATATGGGCATTTCTATCGTGTCGTCAGTCTGCCGTCAGGTGCGGACGCCGAGGCTGCGTCAGCGTCGCTACATGACGGTATGCTGGAGATCAAAGTGCCACTTACTCATGGCGGACGACACGGTCGGCGTCTTGATATTCAATCGCCCTAATTCAACGCATCGGCCATACCAGAGGACTGCAAATCGATACGGTAACGATCTGGTACCTCATCGTCGGCGCATTGCTGTTGGTGATGGGCCTTTTGGGGACGATATGGCACCGGCTGCCGCTCAGTCCCGCCATGCTCTATTTGCCGATCGGGTTTGCACTGGGGCCGAGCGGGGTAGCGCTGGTGACCCTCGACCCCTACGGCAATGCGCGGCTGCTGACGCTGTTGACGGAAGTGGCGCTGCTCATCTCCTTGTTTACCGTCGGGCTTAAGCTGAGAGTGTCCTTGTCTGACCGCATCTGGTGGCTGCCCTTGCGCCTGGGCGTCATCGGTATGCTGGTCACTTCTGCGCTGATTGCCTGCGTAGGCGTATTTGTGCTGCAACTGCCGTTAGGTATCGCGGTACTGCTTGGCGCGATTCTGTCTCCGACCGATCCGGTATTGGCATCCGACGTGCAGATCCGCGATCCCGGAGACCGTGATCAATTGCGCTTTAGTCTGAGCGGCGAGGGCGGAATGAACGACGGGACTGCTTATCCAGTGGTCATGTTCGGCCTGTTTTTGCTCGGTGTGCAGGAGGCTGCCGATTATGGTTCGCCGTGGGCACTGTTGCGTGCCTCCTGGGGCATCATTGCCGGCTTCCTCAGCGGCTGGTTGTTGGGACGGGGCGTGATACGGCTGGCGCTGCATTTGCGCCAGCGGTATCACCAGGCGCTCGGGATGGAGGAGTTCCTGACCCTCGGTTTGATCGCCGGTTCCTATGGCCTTGCTCACTTGGTGGAAGGAGTGGGTTTCATTGCCGTATTCGCTGCTGGGGTGGCAATGCGGCGCATTGAACATCAGGCCAGTGGTCGGGCACAACCAGCCGAAGTGATTGGCGCGGTCCCTGCTGGAGATACGCCAGCCGTTGCAACGCATCCGAGAAAAGCCCCTGCGTTTATGGCGGAAACAATATTGAGCTTTAACCAACAGCTGGAACACATTGCCGAATTTGTGATGGTGCTTCTGCTCGGCATTATGCTCTCTGCTATCGGCTTTAGCGAGGAGGGCGCCATCGTCGCGGTGATTTTACTCCTCGTGGTGCGACCGCTGTCAGTATCCCTCTCGCTGTTGGGAGAATCGGTGCGGCGCTCGCAACGCTGGCTGATGGCATGGTTTGGCATTCGCGGCATTGGCTCGCTCTACTACCTGATGTTTGCATTGCAGTATGAATGGCCCGCAAACAATAAGCCCCGGCTGGTATCGATGGTGCTGACGGCAGTAACCATTTCGATTCTGGTGCATGGCGTCTCGGCGACACCTTTGATGGACCGCTATCATCAACGGCGGCCGTTGAATCGGTAATGATTTCTCGCTGTATTTTTCATATTTACAAGCGGCTGTAGGAATTACTTGTATGGAGATGTCTAAGGGCTACTTCCTCCTTACAAAAGAAGGGTGCTTGTCACTTCTGCGCATCGGCCTGATCTGATCTGTCTTGCGCGTCTACACAAATCGCTCTATAGAAAAAGGAGCGGCTCAGCTACGTTGTCCTTCGCATGGGTATGTCGCTTGCTTATTGACGTGCAAGGCGCGATACCAGTAAGGGCGCGAACAGTGGCTTGCGCTTGTTGCGTCATCTAACCCACTTTGCCACTTTATTTCTACCACGCAGTCGCAGGACTTCTTCGGAGGATAATGTGTATACGCTTGGAATTAACGCCGCCTATCATGACTGTGCCGCCTGTCTGGTTTGTGATGGCATGGTGATCGCAGCGGCAGAAGAGGAACGCTTCACGCGTATCAAACATGGCAAGCGGCCGGTGCCTTTCTCTACCTGGCAGTTGCCGTTTCATGCGATCGATTTCTGCTTGCAGGAGGGCGGCTTGACGTTGGCCGATGTGCAGCATGTGGCTTATTCGTATCAGCCCTCGCTGCTGCTTGGCAGGCATAACGGACAAGCAACGATTGAACTGCCGCTTGAACCCTCAGCCCATGCCTCCTCCACATGGTTATCGCCTTGGGACCCGGTGTTCCTGTCGTATATCGTCAACGCTCCGCGTCAGCTCGCGAGTGGAGCACCGCATCACATTAAGAAGCGCTTTCGTCATGTGCGGCACGACGGACCGTTTCAGTGGCATTTCGTTGAGCACCATCTCGCACATGAAGCGAGCGCCTTTCTCGCCGCGCCTTTCGATGAATGTGCAGTGCTGACCATGGATGGCCGTGGTGAGCTCGCCACCACCAGCTACGGTATGTATCAGGACCGGCGCTACCAGCGGCGCAAGCAAGTGAATCTGCCGCATTCATTGGGGCTATTGTATGAATCGGTGACCGACTACCTGGGCTTTTTACACTCATCCGATGAATACAAGGTGATGGCGCTGGCCTCATTCGGTAAGCCGACATATGCGCCGCTCATGCGTGAAGTGGTCCGCTACCTCGGAGAAGGCGAGTACGAAGTCATTCCCACGCAATGGGAAAAAATGTTTGGCCCGGCACGTGAACGCGGCACGGCATTCGGTCAGGTGCACATGGATGTGGCATCGTCGTTGCAGGTCGTTCTCGAAGAAATCGTGCTGGAGATGGTCGATTGGCTGTACCAGCAGACCGGTGCAGAGCATCTCGCCATGGCCGGTGGTGTTGCTTTGAATTGTGTGATGAATGCCCGTGTGCGTGACCGTGGCCCGTTCAAACGCGTATGGGTGCAGCCAGCGGCGGGTGATGCCGGCACGGCATTGGGTGCCGCGTTGTGGATTGATCGGCAGCAGAATGGCATGTCGGCGCGATGTTGGCACATGGACCATGCTTTTCTTGGCCCGGCTTATGACGAAACAGAGATCGAAGCATTTCTGCGCCAGGCCAAGTTGCGTTACCGGCGCGCTGCCGATCTGTCCTCTGACGTCGCAGAACTGCTTATGCAAAACAAAGTGATTGGCTGGTTCCAGGGACGCATGGAATTTGGTCCGCGTGCCCTCGGTGCGCGCTCGATCCTGGCCTCCCCGCTGGATGCCGCCATGCAGCAGCGGCTGAATCAGATTAAGGACCGCGAAGACTTCCGCCCGGTCGCTCCTGTTGTATTGGAGGAGGAAGCGGCCAACTGGTTCGTCAATGGAGACGTGTCGCCATTCATGATGTTTGTGTATGACGTCAGGCCCGATAAGACGGACCGCATTCCCGCTGTGCGTCACGTGGATGGTACTGCCCGTATTCAGACTATCAATCGCACACAAAATCCAGTCTACTATGATCTGTTGCAGGCGTTTGCGCAGCGCAGCGGCGTGCCCGTGTTGATCAACACCTCCTTCAATACGCGTGGCGAGCCAATTGTGTGCTCGCCACGCGATGCTGTCGAATCTTTCTGCTCTACCCCGTTGGACGCGTTGGCGATCGGCCCATTTATCGTGGAAAAATCATGAGGGATGGCGAAACCGCTCCAGCACCACAGGCGGCTCGCCTATTGGGGACACGGTCGCCGCCTCGCAAAATCGTTATTTTTCGCGCATTGCAACTTGGTGACATGCTGTGTGCCGTGCCTGCCTTGCGCGCATTACGTGCCGCTGCACCGCTGGCGCACATCACGCTTATTGGTTTGCCGTGGGCCGCTAGCTTTGTGAAGCGCTTCGGGAAATATCTTGATGACCTGTTGGTGTTTCCAGGCTTTCCTGCCTTTCCGGAACAGGCGGC
>CBHCMF010000281.1:0-5193 GCA_965974465.1 uncultured Noviherbaspirillum sp. | reverse complement strand
GGCTCTGGTGCAAATTTTCAAAAAGACTAAATGACCGCGCTACCCGAACGAAGGCAGGCTGTCTCTGGCGGTCGTGATGGATCTGTACACGCGCATGATCGTCGGCTCAGCGATGGATAGTGACGCGGGAGCTGGTCATGAATGCGTTGCGCATGGCGCGTTTCCGCCGCAAGCCGGCCTCAGGGCTGTTGCATCATTCCGATCGCGGCAGCCCGTATTGCAGCCACGATTACCAGGCGCTGCCGGCCGAATATGGAATGGTCGCGAACATGAGCCGGAAAGGGAATTGCTGGGATAATGCGCCGATGGAAAGCTTCTTCAACAGTTTGAAGAATGAGCGCGTCTTCCACGAGGATTACAAAACGCGAGCAAAGGCAAAGCAGGACTTGTTCGAGTATATCGAGGTGTTTTATAACCAGAAACGCCGCCATTCCGCGTTAGGCTATCGCAGCCCGGCACAGCATTACGCGGCCTGACTTGCGCAGCAAAAACTGGCGGCTTGATAGTGTCGTTGGTATCTGGAAAACACAGCCAAGCTCAATCCCACACGTCAGGGTTTGATATTTCGCAAGCCATTTCCCCCTCGCTATTTGCCTCTCCGTGAGGCAAGCCTATGCTGGTTTCATAGCATTCCCCCAAAGAGGCTTCCTCTAGCGGGCAGCTCAGGCTGCGGCCATTCACTGATTCCCTTCCGCTTTGAAACCGCCTCCCTGATAGGCAACATCGCGTTGTCGTTGCGCACTGTGCCAAGCGGCCAGCAATGGCAACCGAGACGCCGAATTTGTCTGCCGACGGAAACCACATCACAGAATGGAGGGGGCGCTTTGGATGCGCCTGACTGGTCAATCCTGTTTATCTCACTGCGGGAGTTCGATCATGAAACGCCAATCGAAACGGATCGCAGCACTCTTCGCTGTTCTCCTTGCTCTTTGCAGCATTTATCAATCTGCGCAGGCGGCGACGCCACCGGTATCCGAGATCGTCGGGACTTAGGTAAGGACATTGTTTAGAGAGGGGGAAAATACCATTGTTCTCAGGGTAAAACAGCAAGAGCAAGGACAAGCTCTTTTGGTTTACGGGATTCTGACGAGGATAGAACAAAACCAGAATGTCATTTTGGCGATTACAGGTGAAGTCGCTCCGAATACGCATGTACTCCGAGCCGTCCTTGCACCGCCCCCGGCACTGCGTCGCAGCGACTCCCCGCAATCGGTTATCAGTGGGGCATATCTTAAGGACAATCAAGCTTTCCGCTTGGAGTTTCCATCACAGCGCCCAGGACAGGCGCCCCTTGTCTATTACCTTCTTAGGTACACCGATGATCGACCCTTTCTGGTTGGGATTTGGCAATGGTCTGCCGCTGCCGATTCGGCTACCTTAGCAACTGTCCCACCATTCAGCGGCGAGTTTTACATTCTTGAGCAAAAGTCCGATAACAGCATTACTGGCCATTTCAGTGGAGGGACCCCGGCAGATATAGGCTCAATAGTGATAGGCGAAGCAACGCCAGGTGCGGTCTATTTCGAACGCACCGGCACCGTAAACGGGCAAGCCTTTAAGCAGCTATGAAGCGGCCAGGCTACCGGTGACATCCTGGGGCACACCGAGTCGCTCCAAGGGGCCATCAATCAGACGGTCCCCTCGCCTTGGGGAGGGGAATTTATTGCACGCTGGGATCTCCTTCGGTAGCGAAATCATCCGCAGCGCGTATGGCGGGTCTTCCTTGTAGATGCCATTAAGCTGAAGGTGCGCAGTAACGCTTAACTGTCGCTTCTGGCAAGCCCAAATGCGCTGCCGTTGTGCTGATGCTGGCTTTATTTTCATTGCGCCATGCACGAACGGCAGCGGCATCGGCTTTAGCTGGCCTGCCAAGGCTGATTTTGCGATGGTATGTCTGTCTTGCCTGTAGCCGCGCAGAAGGCTTCATGGGCTGTGCGATCCAGAACAGCCGATCAATCTCCTTGGAGGCAACCATTCGAGGTCTGAATTGAGCCGCGACTTACGGTCAACCGAAGTAAAGCATGCAGATTACCATTAGAAATTCGCGCAACTACAGCCAAAAGCGGTCGTACTCGACCACAGTTTGCCCTTGTTTTGCCAGGCGCACTGTGGACGATCTCACCGCTGTCAAAACTTGCCCGGGGGCGGCAACCAGTGCGCCGTGAATACGCCACTCCACGGATAAGGGATGCTTGGCTGCTCGATGGTCCCCTGTATCGTCTGGCCATCCTCGGACAACCTGCCCGTCCAAATCTGCGAAAAGGCGACGCCGTTCGCATCGTTGCCGCTGCGCGTGAACCTTACCACGCTTGCGGACGAAGAGCCCTCTACCTCACCCACATCCCCGGGGTTCGTTTTGCCGAATTCGCCTACAAAGGCGCCATCCTTGAATTGTCCAACGACGTGGAACGTGCCGGTATAGGGCGGGGCCGAGGCAAGGAGCGCGGGCGACGCAGCGGCGGACCAATACCATGTCCCCGGCATGTAGGGCCCGAGAAGGGATTCATTGTAACGTTGAAGGGTGCGTTCCCTGAGAATAATCGGCTGCCCGTCCTGGACGTATTTGAGCGTGATGTTCACTACATCCCGAATCGGATCACGGGTGCCGTCTGCGGTCGCCGCTTCGTACTTCATTGGCAGCCGCCACAGGGCCCTGATTTCATTTCTCGTAGGAGAAAGGGTGCCTGTAATTGACGTAACAACCGGAACAGAGGGATCAGTCGTGTGGAATATAGAAGTAATTACCGATCCGTACACGCCATCGGTCGCGCCTTGCTGCTTCAGCCTCACGACAATGACAAGGCCTTCCTCTTCAGAAACATAGGTCCGGCCCTGGATCTCGGGGACCGCCGCAGCGGTCGGCGCTTGCGCCAGGACGTTCTGAACAATGCCGCAGAGGGCGAGGAGAACCACGGCGAATGCCGCGATCCATTTCGGGTGGCCGCTCATGATCGACGCTCCGGTTGAACGTTCTTGCTGGCCAGCGAAACGCAATGACAAAGCCTACGCCACGCTACCGCCCGAAGCATCCGCTCAATAGCCGTAACATTCTGGTGTCCAGAATAGGCTTAATTTCACTCCGCGTCACCGTGACGGGAAAGCGGACTGTGAGGTATATCAAAAAAGGTCTTCAAGCAGCTACCCGAACGTTAACGCAGAAACGAAGAACAAACTCTACGTGGCCTGTTCGCGCGCGAGGGAATCTGGCGTTTGTCCCGGAAAGTCTTCTGAATGCGTACAAGACGGGTTGAACCATTCTTTTCTAGGGGGTAGTGATGTCGCTCGGCGCCAGCGGCATTTGCTTGCCGCTGTAATATTGAGAATTACCTAACCTAGACCAGAGACAACACGGATTAATAAACAAAGCGCGTTAGTCAATTGCTCGGTATATCGAAATGGCAAAAAACTGAGAGACATTACGATTGAGGAGATCAGCGATGTGTTGCTGGAAAAGGACACCTTTGTCTGGGTCGGTTTATTTGAACCGGATCAAGAATTGATGCGCAAAATTCAGGAGGAGTTTTGCCTGCATGACCTGGCGGTCGAAGATGCGCAAAAGGCACATCAGCGGCCAAAGCTTGAGGAATATGGCGACACGCTGTTTGTCGTACTGCACACCGCACTACTACAGCAGGAAAAAATTAGTTTTGGAGAAACCCATGTTTTCCTCGGAATGCGCTTTGTTGTCACGGTTCGCCATGGTCCATCGATAGGGTATAGCAAAGTCAGGGAACGAACTGAAAGTATGCCGGAGCGGCTGGCTAAGGGGCCAGGTTATGTGTTGTATTCAATTGTTGACTTTATCGTTGACCACTATCAGCCCTGTATGGATCACTTGCAGGCGCAGTTCCGGAGCTTTGAACAGGAATTGTTCAAGCCCAATACGCGCGCCGACAACTTGCAGGATTTTTACAATCTGAAGAATGAACTGCTGACGCTGCAGGCCGCAGCCGTGCCGCTCATCGACATTTGCACACAACTGTTACGGTTCCATAGTGAGATCATTCCCAAAGACAGTCGCATCTATTACCGGGACATCCTTGACCACGTGGCGCGTGTTACACAGACTGCCGACCGCATACGCGAAATGATTAACGCCGCGATGCAGGTTGCTTTGGCGCAAGTCACTATTCGACAAAATGAAGTCGTTAAGCGCTTGGCCGGTTGGGGCGCAATTCTTGCCGTACCAACCATGGTGTTTAGCCTTTATGGAATGAACTTTGAGTACATGCCAGAACTGAAGTGGAAATGGGCATATCCCACCACCATGGCTCTCATCGTGGGGGGATGCGTTTTTCTTTATCGCCGCCTGAAGCGTGCTGGTTGGTTATAAACAGTGCTGGCAGCATGAGTGGAAAAGCCGCGGTACTGTCAACTTGTTGGGACGTAATGGCGGCATTGGGGAAATCGAACCCAATAGGCGCGACGAAGCGAAAATCAAGCGGCGATTATTGAGTATTTTCTACATCGGTGACCTCATTCCAGAGTGAAAAAGACGAATTCCGGACGGACTGGTACTGTGGCGCCGATAGGCGGTTGCGCCGACAGCGGAAGACATTGTTGATCGGGCCATGCGCCGATAAAAAGCGTTGGCCTGGCCCGGCGATTTGAAGCGCCTCATCTGCCTCTCCCGTTGCCGGGTCGGCTGGTGCGATAGCTCGGCCCGGTTATTGAGCCCCTTGTGCTGCCGATGCTCGACACCCGGCATGATCTGCGCCTTCGCGGCGCCGTAGCTCTTCAGTTTGTCAGTCACCAGCACCCGCGGCGCGTACCGCAATCCCTTGAGCAGCTTGCGAAAGAAGCGTTTGGCCGCCTGCCGATTGCGTCGGCGCTGCACCAGCACATCGAGCGTATGCCCCTTCTGGTCCACCGCGCGCCACAAGTAATGGTGCTGGCCTTTGATAGTCAATACGACCTCGTCGAGATGTCATTTGTCGCCGCGCTTGGGCTGGCGCCGGCGCAAGACATTGGCATAGGTCTGCCCGAACTTCAAGGTCCATTGCCGGATGGTTTTACGTGACGAAGATCCCCCGGCTAGCCACCAGCTCCTCGATGTCGCGAAAGCTCAGCGAAAAGCGAAAGTACAGTCACACGACATGGCTGATGATGGCGGTGGGATAGCGGAATCCACGATACAGGTCACATTTACTCATCCGACAACGCTACCGATTTTCATCCCTGTCAGCAAGTTGA